>JAUMBF010000089.1:0-61989 GCA_032115875.1 Rubrivivax sp. | reverse complement strand
CCAGCACGCAGGGCCATCGCCTGTATCGACGCGCGCCGCAGGCCATGCCTGCCGTCGATGTCTTCAACGCCCGCGTACGGGCATTGCTCGACACGCCGTTGATCACCGACGCCCAGGGCGGACTCGCGCCGACCATGCTGGATCTCTCGCCTGCCGCACACGCGGCCTGGGTGCATGCGTATGACCACATCGAGCGTCAGCTCGGCGGTGCCGGTCACTACGCCAGCATTCGCGATGTCGCCGCGAAGGCCGCCGAGAACATCGCGCGCCTCGCCGCGCTGCTGCACGTGCTCGATCACGGTCCGGCGGGCGAGATCGACGAGAGCAGCGTTGAGCGCACCAGCCGCCTCATCGACTGGCATCTGCACGAGGCCCGCCGGCTGCTGGCCGATCTCGATGCGCCACCCGAGCGGGCCGCTGCCATCCGCTTCGACGCCTGGCTGCGCGACGAGGCCTTGCGTACCGGCGACCTGCGCATCGCCTCGGCCCGCATCCAGCAATGCGGCCCGGATGCGTGCGCGACAGCAAGGCCCTCAGGGCCCTCAAGGCCCGCAAGGCCCTCAAGGCCGCGCTGGCCCTGCTCGGCGAACGCAGCCGTGCGCGGGTAGAGCAGGAGGGCCGACACCGGTTCGTGGTGGTGAACCCGGCGCTGCTCGCTGGCGTGCCCGCTGGGGCATGACCCCGGGTACCGCTCGGCCGCGCGCCCCCCGGGGACCTTGCTGTTCATGCTGTTCCTGCTGTTCTCGGCTCATCCCCGGCTCTGTCGCGCGCGATCAACAGCAGGAACATCATGAACAGCAAGGGGTAGGATGCGTTGCGGAAAGTCCATCACACGCAGCCCGATGTTCGGCGGGTACGGCGAGCGGGTACGATTTCGTCAGGTTCCAAAGAAATGAAGCAGATCACTAGCTTGCGTGAGCACTCACGCTTCAACGTCTGATGACCGACCCCGCACCCGGGGCTGCCGGCGTCGGGCCGGGCCTCGGCGCCCCGCCCTGGCGGCAGGCCGGGCTCACGGCCCTGGCCTACCTGGCCTTCGGCGCGCTGGCGCTGATGCTGGCGGGACCCCCGGGCTTTGCGTCACCGCTGTACCCGCCGGCCGGCGTCGCGCTGGCAGCCACGCTGGTGGCCGGGCCTTCGGCGCTGGCCGGCGTCTTCGTGGGCTCGACCTTGCTCAACGCCAGCCTGGGGGCGGTACGCGGCGCCGCGGGCGGGACGGCGCTGCTGTGGATGCCGGCCCTCATCGGCCTGGGAGCGGTGTTGCAGGCGCAGCTCGGCGCCTGGATGGTGCGGCGCGCGGTGACGATGCCGCTGGTGCTGCGCGAGCCGCGCGACATTGCCCGCGCCGGGCTGTTGGGTGGCTTCGTGGCCTGCACGGTCAGTGCCAGCGTGGGCACGGCGGCGCTGGGGCTGGGGGGCATGCTCGGGCCGGCGGACGTGTTGCCGAACTGGGCCACCTGGTGGATGGGCGACACCCTGGGCGTGCTCATCACGGCGCCGCTGGCACTGACACTGATCGGCCAGCCGCGGGCCGACTGGCAGCCGCGGAGGCGCACGCTGGCGGTGCCGCTGCTGGCCGCGCTGGCGGTGCTGGCGCTGGGCGTGCAGCAGCTTCGACAGGTTGACGCCGCACGCGAGGCCGAGCGTTTCGGCTACGCCGCCGCACAACTGGCGGCGCAGGTGCAGCAGCGGCTGGACAACGCCTCGCTGGCCCTGAAGGGCCTGCAGTCGGCGGCCCGGGTGGCCGGCCGTCCACTTGACGAGGCCGGGCTGAACGCCGCGTCGGCCGGCTGGCTGGCGCGCTTCGATGCACTGCAGGCCACGGGCGTGGGCCAGCGCGTGGCCGAGACGGGCGTTGCCGCGCTGGAGAACGAGGCCCGGCGCCAGGGCCGCGCCGGGTTCGGCGTGGTCGACCGCGACGGCGGACGCGACCGCCGCGAGCGCGGCGAGCTGCTGGTGCTGCGCCAGCTCGCGCCGGCAGACCGCAACCAGGGTGACTTCGGCGTCAACGCGCTGTCGATCGACGCTGCGCGGTCGGCGATCGAGGCCACGCGCGACAGCGGCGAGCCCCGGGCGTCGGCAGCGGTGGCGCTTGGCCCGTCCGGGCGCGACGAGCCCGGTGTCGTGCTCTACCAGGCCCTGTACAGGCCGGCAGCCACCGAACCCGCCACGCCGGTGGAACGACGCGAGCGCTGGGCGGGCGTCGTGTTCGTCAGCCTGCGCACCGAGCTCGCCCTGGCCGGCATTGGCGAACACGCCCAAGGCCGGCTCTCGTGGTGCCTGCTCGACACCGACCCATCTGCCCGCATGCGGCGGCTGGCCGGCAGCGGCGAGGCCTCGGCCTGCGAATCGGCAGCAGGTGGTCATCGCCACGAACAGAGGCTGGATTGGGCCGGCCGGAGCTGGCTGCTGCGGGTGTCGGCGCCGGCCGTGCCGGCGCTGCGGGTCAGCGACGAGGCCGGCCTGCTGGGCCTGACCGGCCTGACGGCCGCCTCGCTGCTGGGGGCCTTGCTGCTGGTGGTGACCGGCCAAACCCGCCGCACCGAGCTGGCGGTGGCCGCCAGCACGGCGCAGTTCCGCGCCGAGGTGGCCGAGCGGCGGCGCGCCGAGGCGGCGCAGCAGGAGACGCGCGAACGGCTGCAGGGCATCCTGGACAACGCACCCCTGGGCGTTCTGTTCCTCGACCACCGAGGCGAGGTCATCGAGGGCAACGCCCGCTTCTGCCAGATGGCGGGCCTGGCCCCGGAACAGCTGGCCGGCATCTCGGTGCTGGAGTTCGCCCACCCAGACGACCGCGCACCCTTGCTGGCGATGCGCCGCGACCTGATGGCCGGCGCCGCCAGCCGCACCGTGGCCAGCCTGCGCCTGCAGGCACCCGGCGAGGACAGGCGCTGGACGCCGGTGCGCGTCATCGCCAGCGCGCTGCGGGACGACAACGGTCGCATGTTGCGCATGGTCGCGGTGGTCGAAGACGTGGCCGACCAGTTGCGGCTGCAGGCCTCGGAGCAGGCGCGGCAGCGCGCCGAGCAGGCCAACCTCGCCAAGAACGAGTTCCTCTCGCGCATGAGCCACGAGCTGCGCACGCCGCTGAACGCGATGATCGGCTTCGCCCAGCTCCTGGGCATGGACCGCGACCCGGCACCCGCGCCGCACCAGCTGGAGTGGGTGCGCCTGATCCAGCGTGCCGGCTGGCACCTGCTGGAGCTGATCAACGAGACGCTGGACCTGTCGCGCATCGAGTCGGGCTCGGTATCGCTGGCGCTGGAGCCGGTGGACATGCGTGCGCTGGCCGAGGCGGCGTTGGCTTTGGTGGCGTCGGCGGCCAGCCAACGGGGCATCCAGATCGAGGTCGTCGCCGAGCCGGGCGTGCCGGCTGCCATCGGCGACGCCATGCGCTTGCGGCAGGTGCTGGCCAACCTGCTGACCAACGCCATCAAGTACAACCGGCCCGCAGGCTCGGTGCGCGTGCAGGTGGCGCGCGCCGGCAGCGCCGCCGTGCGCGTGGCCGTCACTGACACCGGACTGGGCATGGACGCGGCGCAGATGGAGCGCCTGTTCCAGCCCTACAACCGACTGGGCCGAGAGCACAGCGGCATCGAGGGCACCGGCATCGGCCTGGTGATATCGCAGGGGCTGCTCGGCTTGATGGGCGGCTCGCTGGAGGTGGAAAGCCAGCTGGCGGTCGGCTCGACCTTCACCTTCACGCTGCCGGCCACCCATGAGCGCGTCGCCGCCGAGCCCGAGACCGCCGTGACCAGCCACGCGCCCTACGCCCAGCGCCTGGTGCACTACATCGAGGACAACCCGATCAACGTCGAGGTGATGCGGGGCATCCTCGGGCAACGGCCGCAGGTGCGGTTGGCCGTGTCCATGCTCGGCCTGGACGGGCTGGCCGCGATCCGCCGCGAACCGCCCGACCTGATCCTGCTCGACATGCAACTGCCCGACATCTCGGGCGTTGAACTGCTGCGCCACATGAAGAACGACGACGCGCTGGCCCAGATCCCGGTGATCGTGGTCTCGGCCGACGCCACGCCCGACCACCTGAGGGCTGCGCTCACGCTGGGCGCGCTGCAGTACCTGACCAAACCGGTCGACGTCGCGCTGTTCCTGCGCCATGTCGACGAAGCGCTCGAGAACTCGGAGACGCGCTGGGCTTTGTAGGCGCAAGCCATTGGGCTCTGGCGCCTGGGCCGTCGTTGCGGCCCAGCGACCGGCGGCCACGGCGGCGCGCATCCGGGCCGGAGACGTCTCGATCGCCGTGTGCTTATGTACGCAGGGCATCGGAAGGCATGAGCCCGGACCCGCCCCGGCCCAACGCGGGGCTGGATTTCTGCCGCCCACGCTCCTAGCGGGGATGGGATAGCCGCTGGATCTTGGATCAGAGGCCGAGCTTGGTGCACACTTCAGATAAGCACTCGGCAGGCGTGAGTGCTAATATGTCTGGAACTTCCGATCCTGGAGCGTGTCCGAGTCAGCATGAACACCACCTCGCCCGCCGCCCTGGCCGTCCGTGATCCCTGGTCGTTGGTGCCCCCGCTGGGCAACCTCGATGCCTACGTCTCGGCCGTCAACCGCCTGCCGATGTTGAGCCCCACCGACGAGGTCGAGCTCGGCCGCGCACTGCGCGATCGGGGCGATCTGCAGGCGGCCGGACAGCTGGTGCTGAGCCACCTGCGCCTGGTGGTGAGCATCTCGCGCCAGTACATCGGCTACGGCCTGCCGCAGGGCGATCTCATCCAGGAAGGCAACGTCGGGCTGATGAAGGCCGTGCGCCGCTTCGACCCCGAGCAGGGCGTGCGCCTCGTCAGCTACGCCATGCACTGGATCAAGGCCGAGATCCACGAGTACATCCTGAAGAACTGGCGCATGGTCAAGGTGGCCACCACCAAGGCGCAGCGCAAGTTGTTCTTCAACCTGCGCTCGATGAAGCAGCAGCTCAAGGCCAGCGCCGGTGAAGACGCCGAGACCTTCCGCAACACGCTCACGCCCGCCCAGGTGGCGCACGTGGCGCGCGAGCTGAACGTCAAGCCCGAGGAGGTCGTCGAGATGGAGACGCGGCTGGCTGGTGGCGACACCGCGCTGGAGCCGCAGGAGGGCGACGGCGAGGAGAGCTTCGCCCCGATCGCCTATCTGGCCGACGAGACGCAGGAGCCGACGCAGCGCATCGAGGCGCAGCAGCGCGACTGGCTGGCGGGTGACGGCATCACACAGGCGCTGGGCGTGCTCGATGCGCGCAGCCGCCGCATTGTCGAGGAGCGCTGGCTCAAGGTGCGCGACGACGGCCACGGCGGCATGACGCTGCACGAGCTGGCTGCCGAGTATGGCGTGAGCGCGGAGCGCATCCGGCAGATTGAAGTGGCCGCGCTCAAGAAGATGCGCAAGGCGCTTCAGTAGGCCCCCCACGCTCCCTGCCGGTCGCTGCCCCCGCAAGGGGGCTCTGGCTGCGGCCCGGCAAAGCCGGATCCGCACCAGCGGCTCGGCCAGGTCAGCCAGCCGGCGTTTCGTTCAACAGGATCTTCAGGTCGTGCGCCAGCGCCTCGGCACCGCTGCCGTGGCGTGTGAACAGCCGGATGCGGCCGGCGGTGTCGAACACGTAGCTGCCCGCCGTGTGGTCGACCGTGTAGCTGGTGTCGGTCTTGCCGGGCACCTTGTTGTAGAAGACCTTGAAGTGCTTGGCCACGGCGCGTGTCTCCTCGGGCGTGCCGCGCAGCGCGACGAAGCCCTTGTCGAAGTTCTCGACGTAGGCCTTGAGCAGCTCGGGCGTGTCGCGCTCGGGGTCGACGGTGACGAACACGCCCTGCACGCGCGCGCCGTCGGGGCCGAGCTGCTTCTTCACGGCAGCCAGCTCCACCAGCGTGGTCGGGCAGACGTCGGGGCAGTGCGTGAAGCCGAAGAACACCACCACCACCTGGCCCTTGAACTCGGCCAGCGTGCGCCGCCGGCCGTCGGGGTCGGCGAGCTCGAGGCCCTGCGCGTACTCGGCGCCGGTGATGTCGATGGCCCTGAACGCCGGCTTGCGGCCGGCGGTACCAGGCAGGGCCACGCGATCGCAGGCGGCCAGCAGCGGGGCCAGGCCAAGCGTGGCGATCAACGAGCGCCGAACAACCATGGGTCGAGGTAGTGGTCGAGCAGCAGCGCCGCGAACAGCAGCGACAGGTGCCAGATGGAGAAGCGGAAGGTCTTGCGCGCCAGCGCGTCGGAGTACTCGCGCCACAGCTTGAACGCGTAGCCGATGAACATCGCCCCCAGCACCACGGCAGCAGCCAGGTAGATCCAGCCGCTGAAGCGGAATACCCAGGGCAGGAGCGTCGCCGCAAAGAGCACCACCGTGTACAGCAGGACTTGCAGCTTGGTGAAGTCGGCGCCGTGCGTCACCGGCAGCATGGGCAGGCCGGCGCGGCGGTAGTCTTCCACGCGGTACAGCGCCAGGGCCCAGAAGTGCGGCGGCGTCCACAGGAAGATGATCAGGCACAGGATCAGCGACTCGGCGCCGACCTCGCCCGTCATCGCGGCCCAACCCAGCACCGGCGGCATCGCCCCGCTGGCGCCGCCGATGACGATGTTTTGCGGCGTCAGCGGCTTGAGCACGACGGTGTAGACGATGGCGTAGCCCACGAACGTGGCGAACGTGAGCCCCATGGTCAGCGGGTTGACGGCCCAGGCCAGCAGCGCACAGCCGGCGGCGCACAGCAGGCTGGAGAACACCAGCGCCTGCGTCGTGGTGAGTTCGCCCTTGGCCGTGGGGCGCCAGGCGGTGCGCGCCATGCGGCGGTCGATCTGCTGCTCGACCAGGCAGTTGAAGGCCGCCGCGGCCGCCGCCACCAGCCAGATGCCGGCCGAGGCCAGCGCCACCAGGCCCCAGCGCGGCCAGCCGGGCTCGGCCAGCAGCATGCCGATGAGGGCGCAGAAGACGATCAGCTGCACCACGCGCGGCTTGGTGAGCGCGCCGTACTGGCGCCACAAGGAACCCCGAGGGGCCGGGGCGGCGGGGGCGGCGATGCTCTGGGCCATGGTGTGCGGAACGGAGCGCGGGATTCTAGGCAGTGGCCGAGCGCGAGCCGTGGGCTTGCGCGACGCCACCGGCCGAGGGCAGGCGGGACAGCAGCAGCGTCATCAGCAGCACCAGCCCCGCAGCGCCCGCGGAGTGGGCCAAGGCCGCCGTCAGCGGCCAGCCCAGGACCACATTCGAAAGCCCGGTCAGGATCTGCAGGCCCAGCAAGGCCATCAGGCCCTGGGCGAAGCGGCCGGTGGCCGCGCAGACCGCGCGCCGCCGCCACAAGGCCCACACCAGGCCCAGCATCGCCGCCGTGAGCGCCAGCGCGCCCAACCGATGCGCCATGTGGATAGCCACCTGCGAGGGCACCGTGCGCAGCACGCCGTCATCACCCCCGAGGCCGCGCAGCAGCGTGAAGCCGGTGGCGAAGTCCATCTCGGGCCACCAGCGCCCGTTGCAGGTGGGAAAGCCCGTGCAGGCGAGCACGGCGTAGTTGGTGCTCACCCAGCCGCCCAGCGCGATCTGCGCCACCAGCAGCACCATCACGACCGTGGCGGCCCGCTTGAGCGGCCGGGCGTCAGACAGCGCCAGCGGCTGCTGCCGGAACGCCGCGTGCTGCGCGGCCAGCAGCGCCAGCAGCAGCAGCCCCCCCAGCAGATGCAGGGTCACCACCGCCGGGTAGAGCTTGAGCGTGACGGTGTACTTGCCGAACAGGCCCTGCACGATCACCCACACCAGCGTCACCGTCGGCCACCACGGCGAGAACGGCAGCCGCTGCCGGCCGAGCCAGCTGAATACCGCCATCACGAGGATGAGCACGCCCACCGTCATGGCCAGGTAGCGGTGGACCATCTCGATCCAGGCCTTGCTCCAGGTGACGGGCCCGCCGGGCGCGGCGGTCTGCGCGGCAACGATGTCCTCGCGCGCGCCGAAGGGGCTGACCTCGCCGTAGCAACCTGGCCAGTCGGGGCAGCCCAGGCCGCTGTCCGACAGCCGCGTGAAGGAGCCGAAGACGATGAGATCGAAGGTGAGGAAGAGCGTCAACGCGGTGAGCGTGGCCATGCGGCCGCGCGCATCGGCGCCGCGTGCGCGCAGCCACCACCACGCAAGCGGCAAGGCGGCCAGCAGCAGCGCCAGCAACAGCAGCCGCAACAGCGGCGCGAGATCGACCAGGGCCTGCTCGGAGCTGTCCATCGCGTGGTGCTTCAGCGACCCGCGTCGTCCCAGCTCGACGAGGCGCGCAGGAGCTTGCGCAGGTCGCGCATCACGCGCTGCGGCTCGGCCACCGCCGGCATGCGCATCATCCACATGCCCATGGGATCGACGACGTAGAGGTGGGCATCGAGCGCGTGGCCGGCCTGCGGGGCGAGCCAGCCGGCGAGCGCGGCGCGCGGCGCGCGCAGCAGCGTGGCCGGCGGCGCGGCCTCGAGCGCGGCGCGCAGTTCGGGCTTGAGGGCGCCATCGCCAGCCACCAGCACGATCTTGTCGAGCCGGTCGCGGTCGCGGCCCAGCATCTCGCGCAGCTGACGCTGCATGAACAGGCGCTGCTCGCAGGCCGCGTCGCAGGCCGTGTCGAGTACCACCACGAGCAGCCACTGCCCGCGCAGCGAGGCCGACGCCACGGGGGCACCGTCCAGCGTGGCCAGCGGCAGCGTGGCGGGCAGCTCGCGCGGGGGCAGGATCAGCTCGCCGTAGTTGGTGCGCCCCTCGGGCCGGATGACGAAGTACGTGAAGTACGAGGCGATCACCGGCGAGGCGCACACCAGCAGCACCAGCAGCATCTTCAGCCGTCCGCTGGCCGTGCGCCGCCGCCCGGCCTGCACCGGCTCGGCGAGGTCGGGCGTGGCCAGGTCGTGCACGGTCATCGCCAGCGGTTGATCAGGAGGGAGGGCGTTCGGAGGCATGGTCGGGCCGGGCGGGCCGGAAGAACTGGAACCAGACAAGAAGACCGAGCGTCAGCCCCGACAGCGCGAACCACTGGAAGGCATAGCCGTGGTGCTTGTCGACGCCGCTGCCCGGGGCCGGCCAATCGCGCTGCAGGCCGTCGGGCGGCGCGCCGGGGCGGTCGTCCTGGATCAGCACCCACGGCCGCAGACGCAGACCCCGTTCGCGCGCAAAGGCGTCGATATCGAGATTTTGCCGGAGCACCCCGCTGCCCGCCTCGCCGAGCTCGTACAACCGCGGCACGCGGGGGGCGATGCGGCCCTGCACGCTCACCTCGGCGGCGGGCGTGTCGAAGGGCACCAGGCGCGTGCGGTCGCGCAGGTCGCGCGGGATCCAGCCGCGCTGCACCAGAACGGCGCTGCCGTCGGCCAGTTGCAGCGGCGTGACGATGTAGAAGCCGACCCGGCCGTCCATGGGACGGTTTTCCAGCGCCACGGTGGCCTCGGCTTGCCACCGGCCCTGCAGGTGCACGCGGCGTTGCACCAGCGGCGCCGCCGCTTCGGCATGGCGCGGCAGCGCCTCGCCCGCGAGCACCGGCAGCGCGAGCTGCGCCTGGCGCTGGCGCTCCAGCGCCTGTTTTTCGGCGGCGCGGTCGAGCTGCCACCAGCCCAGCCGGGCCGTGAGCAGCGTCAAGCCGAGGGCAGCCAGCAGCACCACCGGGTGCAGCCGCCGCCGCGTCATGCGCGTCCTCGCAGGCGGGCCGGATAATCCGGCGGCATGAAGACCTTGATGGTGCTGGTGCTCGTCGCCGTTCTTGGCGCGTTGGCCAGCGCAGGCTTTTTCATGCTCAAGCGCGACCCCGGCGCGGGCAGCGACGATCCCGCCGCCCGCGACCGCCGCATGGCGCGCGCGCTGGCCGTGCGCGTGGGCTTGTGCGTGGCGCTGTTCATCGTGATCCTGATCGGCTGGGCCCTGGGCTGGGTGCGGCCCGGTGGCCTGCCCGTGCCGGTCTAGAAGCGAACACGCCGCGGCGGGCGCGGCGTCTTTCCGTCGCTGGCCGGCCAGGCCCAAGGGCCAGGCCGCCGGTGTCAGAGCCAGTACACGAGGATGTACAAGCCGAACCAGACGACGTCGACGAAGTGCCAGTACCAGGCCGCACCCTCGAAGCCGAAATGGCGCTCGGGCGTGAAGTGGCCCTTCATCAGGCGCAGGGTGATGAAGATCAGCATCAACATGCCCACGAACACATGGAAGCCGTGGAAGCCGGTGAGCATGAAGAAGGTGCTGCCGAAGATGCCGCTGTCCAGGCGCAGGTTCAGGCTGCTGTAGGCATAGAAGTACTCGTAAGCCTGGACGCACAGGAAGATCGCGCCGAGGGCGATCGTGGCCCACATCCAGCCGATGGTCTTGGCCCGCTGGCCGGCGATCAGGGCATGGTGCGCGATGGTCAGCGTGATGCCGCTGGACAGCAGCAGCGCGGTGTTGATGGTCGGCAGCCAGAAGGGCCCCATGGTCTGGAACGGCTCGACGGTGCCGGCCGGCGACGCCGTGGCACCGCCCCCGGCGCTGGGCCAGATGGCCTTGAAGTCGGGCCACAGCAACTGGTGGTCGAGGTTGCCGAGCATCGGCAGCGTGTGCACGCGGGCCCAGTACAGCGCGCCGAAGAAAGCCGCGAAGAACATCACCTCGCTGAAGATGAACCAGCTCATGCTCCAGCGGAACGAGACGTCGATGCGCTGCGAGTACAGGCCGCCTTCGCTTTCGGCGATGGCCTGGCTGAACCACTGGTACATCACCGTCAGCCACATCACCAGCCCGGCCAACAGCACGTAGGCAGCCCAGCCCGCGCCGTTGACCCACTGGCCGGCACCCAGGATGACGAGGAACAGGCCCACCGCCATCAACGCCGGGTGGCGCGAGGGCGCGGGAACGAAGTAGTACGGGGTCTGGCCCGCGGGGGGGGTGGCTGACATGACTTGCGTTTCTCCTCGAACCCTCGGTGCGGCGGGAACTTGAATCGATGAATCAGGCGGCGACGCCGCTGCCCACCACCCAGCGGACGAGCAGCAGCAGCGTGACGACGAACACGGCAGCCCCGAACAGACCGCCGATCAGCAGGTGGACCGGATTCAGGCGGCTGACATCAGCACCCATGTCGCGCGCACGGCGCACGCCGAAGAAGCCCCAGAACACGGCCCGCATCGTCTGCCCGAACGACAACGGGCGCTGTGTCGCGCTGGCGAGCGGGCCGCGGCTGGGGCCGGTCACGAGCCGGCTCCCAGGCCAGGCACGGCGGCCGCGGTCTGCTGGCCCACCGTGCCCTGGGGCTGCGGCGGCACCTTGCCGCCGACCTCGAAGAAGGTGTACGACAACGTGATGGTGGTCACGTCGCGCGGCAGCTTGGGGTCGATGACGAAGGCCACCGGCCACTCGCGAGACTCACCGGGCTTGAGCGTGTACTCGTTGAAGCAGAAGCACTCGAGCTTGTTGAAGTGCGGGCTGGAGTGCTTGGGCGCATAGCTGGGGATGGCTTGCGCGGCCATGGTGCGCTGCTGGATGTTGGTGAACTCGTACATCACCGTGGCCAGCTCGCCCGGGTGAACCTGGATCGAGCGCTTGGCCGGCTTGAAGTCCCAGGGCCCGCGCACGTTGGCATCGAACTCCACGGTGATGGTGCGCGTGTTGTCGACCTGGGTATTGGTGGTCTGCCCGTGGCGGCCCGTGAAGAAACCGTCGGACGCACGCTGCTGCGACAGCGTGAGCACGTTGATGCCCAGCGCCTCGCAGATGGCCCGGTACATGGGCACGAGCGAGTAGCCGAACCCGAACATGAGCATCACGATCAGCAGCAGTTTGCCGAACATGCGCCGGTTGTCGGCGAGCAATCGCTTCATGGTGTTTGCCACTCCGTCAGCCGCCAAAGAAGGCGATGCGCACGACGAAGCCCCCGCCGAGCACCGCCGCCAGCGACGCCAGAATCAGCGCAAGCCGCAGGTTTGCCTTGCGTTGCTCGGGGGTGCGTGCCATCGCGTCGTCTCGCGCTGCGCTCAGCCCACCACGCGGGTGGCGGTGGCGTCGAGCTTGGGCGGGTTCTCGAAGGTGTGGAACGGTGCCGGCGAGGGCACTTCCCACTCCAGGCCCTCGGCGGCCTCCCAGGGCTTCTGGGGCGCGGGCTCGCCCTTGCCGCGCATCATGGGCACGACGACGGCCAGGAAGAAGTACACCTGCATCAGCCCAAAGCCGAAGGCGCCGATCGAGGCGATCATGTTGAAGTCGGCGAACTGCATCGGGTAGTCGGCGTAGCGGCGGGGCATGCCGGCCAGCCCGAGGAAGTGCATCGGGAAGAAGGTGATGTTGAAGAAGATCAGCGAGCCCCAGAAGTGGATCTTGCCGCGCACTTCGGGGTACATCACGCCGGTCCACTTGGGGCCCCAGTAGTACACGCCCGCGAACAGCGCGAACAACGAGCCCGCCACCAGCACATAGTGGAAGTGCGCCACCACGTAGTAGGTGTCCTGAAGCTGGATGTCGATCGGCGCCATCGCCAGGATCAGGCCGGTGAACCCGCCCATCGAGAAGACGAACAGGAAGCCCACGCTCCACAGCATCGGCGTCTCGAAGGTCATCGAGCCCTTCCACATGGTGGCCAGCCAGTTGAAGATCTTCACGCCCGTGGGCACCGCGATCAGCATGGTCGCGTACATGAAGAACAGCTGGCCGGTGACCGGCATGCCGGTCGTGTACATGTGGTGGGCCCACACGATGAACGACAGGATGGCGATCGACGCCGTGGCATAGACCATGCTCGTGTAGCCGAACAGCTTCTTGCGCGCGAAGGCCGGGATGATGGCGCTCACGATGCCGAAGGCCGGCAGGATCATGATGTAGACCTCGGGGTGGCCGAAGAACCAGAAGATGTGCTGGTACATCACCGGGTCGCCGCCGCCGGCGGGATTGAAGAAGCTGGTGCCGAAGTGGCGGTCGGTCAGCGTCATCGTGATCGCGCCGGCCAGCACCGGCATCACCGCGATCAGCAGGTAGGCGGTGATGAGCCAGGTCCAGCAAAACAGCGGCATCTTCATCAGCGTCATGCCGGGCGCGCGCATGTTCAGGATCGTGACGATGATGTTGATCGAGCCCATGATCGAGCTCGCGCCCATGATGTGCATCGCGAAGATCGCGGCGTCCATCGAGGGGCCCATCTGCAGCGTCAGCGGGGCGTAGAGCGTCCAGCCGGCAGCCGGCGCACCGCCTGGCATGAAGAACGAGCCCGCCAGGATCAGCGCCGCCGGGATCAGCAGCCAGAAGCTGAGGTTGTTCATGCGCGCGAAGGCCATGTCGCTGGCGCCGATCTGCAGCGGGATCATCCAGTTCGCGAAGCCCACGAACGCCGGCATGATGGCGCCGAAGACCATGATCAGGCCGTGCATCGTGGTGAGCTGGTTGAACAGCTCCGGGTTCACGAACTGCAGGCCCGGCTGGAACAGCTCGGCGCGGATGCCCAGGGCCAGCACGCCGCCCACCATCAGCATCGCGAAGCTGAACAGCAGGTACATCGTGCCGATGTCCTTGTGGTTCGTCGCGAAGACCCAGCGCCGCCAGCCGGTGGGCTTGTGGTCGTGGTCGTGGTCGTCGTGGGCGTGGCCGGCTGCGTGGCCGGCTGCGTGGCCGTGCGGGGGAAGGACTGCGCTCATGGTTCGGATGCCTCTTGCAGATTCAGTCGGTCACTTGCGCGCGGCCATGACCTCGGCAGGCTGGACGAGCTTGCCGGTCTGGTTGGACCACGAGTTCTTGGAGTAGGTCAGCACGGCGGCGATCTCGGTGTCCGAGAGCTGCTTCCAGGCCGGCATCGCGCCGTTGGCGGCGCCATTGAGCAGGATGTCGATCTGGCGCGCCGGGTCGTTCAGCACGATGGCGCTGCCGTCCAGCGCCTTGATCGGGCCTGCACCCTTGCCGTCGGCGCGGTGGCAGGCGGCGCAGTTGGCGTTGTAGACCTTCTCGCCGCGGGCCACCAGGTCGGCCAGCTGCCAGACCTTGGTCGGGTCGTCGGCCTTGGCCTGCATCTCCTTCTTCTTGGCCGCCACCCAGGCGGTGTACTCGGCCTGCGTCACCACCTTCACGTGGATCGGCATGTAGGCGTGCTCCTTGCCGCAGAGCTCGGCGCACTGGCCGTAGAAGTCGCCGGTCTTCTCGGCGCGGAACCAGGTGTCGCGCACGAACCCGGGGATGGCGTCTTGCTTGACGCCGAAGGCCGGCACCATCCAGGCGTGGATCACGTCATTGGCGGTGGTGACAATGCGGATCTTCTGGTTGACGGGCACCACCAGCGGGTTGTTGACCTTGAGCAGGTAGTCGGCGCCTTGCGGCTTGCCCTGGTCGGACATCACGCGGTGCGAGGCATCCAGCGCGGACAGGAAGGCGATGCCCTCGCCCTCGCCCTTGAGGTAGTCGTAGCCCCATTGCCACTGGTAACCCGTGGCCTTGATGGTGAGGTCGGCGTTGCTGGTGTCCTTCATGGCGACCACGGTGCGCGTGGCCATGGCACCCATGGCGATGACGATGATGAAGGGCACCACCGTCCAGGCGATCTCGACCGCCGTGCTCTCATGGAAGTTCGCCGGCTTGTGGCCCAGCGACTTGCGGTGCTTGAGGATCGAATAGAACATGACCCCGAACACGGCAACGAAGATCACCGTGCACACGATCAGCATGAACCAGTGCAGGAAGTGCTGCTGCTCGGCGATCTGCGTCGCCGCCGGATGCAGGTTGAGCTGGTTGACCGCCGGGCCGCCGGGCAGGTCGGACACGGCCCTGGCGGCGCCCGATGCACACAGGGCGCCCAGGGCCAGTGGAGCCTGTCGCAGGCGTTGACGAAGGGAGGTCGATCGCGTCATCGGTTTCACTTCAGGGTCGGGGTTCGGTTTCGGGACCGCGGCGCAAGGCCGTGCGGAGTTCCTGGGCCAGCGCGGCGCGCAGTTCGGGCCGCACGAAGCGCCCGACGCGCACACTGCCGCCGCGCCCGCGCAGCTGCACCAGGGAGCCCTGGCCGGCGGCGGGCTCGACAGCGAGCCATTCGGTGTCGAGGTGCGTATGCCGCACCTGGCTGCCGAGGCTCTGCTCGACGTGCAGCGAGCGGCCCTCCAGGGTGATGGTTTCGTGATCGCCCGCATGGCGGGCAAACACCAGCATCGCCACGCCGACGGCGAGCAGCTCGATGCCCGCGAAGGCGGCAACGTAAGGCGCGCCCTGCGCCACGAAGAATGCCGATACCGCCACCGACACGACACACAGAGACAGGAACACCGCACCCAGCTGGCGCGGGGTGATCGAGCAATTGCGGCGCAGCGGCCACTGCAGCGCCGGGCGGCCGCCGGGCCCCGGGTTCAGCAGCCGGCGGCCGAAAGAGGAACCCGTGCGGGGCACAGGGGCCCAAGGCGCTGGAACGGCGGAGACGGACATGCTGGGCAACGGCAACTGCAGGAACGGCGGACGTCGTGACGGTGTGCGGCGGGTGCTGGGGTCGCTGGGCGGGGTCAGCCCCGACCCTCGGGGTCGACGAGGACTGCGGTTGCGTCACCAGGCGCAGCCCGACGCTTGCGAGCGCCTTCGATTCTAGCGCAGCACCCTCTCGGCCAATGACCTGAATCGATCGGCAAAACGGCCATGCAGGCCGAGTCAGGGCCGCGTCAGCGCGGCAGGGCTGGCGGTCGGCGCCGGGCCATCGTGCGCAGGTCATCCAGCGCCACCGTGGTCTCGGCGGCCAGGCGTGCCCTGGGCGGCGGCTTGAAGGCGTGCCCGTAGACGATCTCGAACGCCAGGCTCACCCGGCCATCGGCACCGCGGGTGGCCTCCAGATGCTGCAGCAGGCATTGCCGCCAGCGCGGCGTGCGCAGGCCCGGTGCGCGCGTCGGCGCGGCGTTGAGGCCCAGCGTGCGCAGCTCGGCCAGCGCGGCTTCGGGGTGGCTCCAGGTCAGGCGCAGCGTCTCCTGGTCCATCACCGGGTCGGCGAAGCCGGCGTGCACCAGCATGTCGCCGAGGTCGTGCATGTCCACCAGCGGGGCCAGCGGCGCCGGCCAGCCGGCTGCGGCATACAGCGCTGACAGCGCCTGCAGCGTGCCCGGCCCGACGGTGCAGAACATCAGGAAACCGTCGACCGCCAGCGCGCGCTGCCAGGCCACGAACTGGGCCTGCGGGTCGGGCAAGGTGTGCAGCAGCATCGTGCTCCACAGCAGCTGCGCCTGGCCGGCGGGCACGGCGGCGGCGGCCCGCGCGGCGGGGGCGGTGCCGCGCGGCAGCAGGCGCTGCCACCAGGGCGGGGCGGCGGACGGGGCAGCGGCGGCGTCGGGATCCACCGGCGAGATGCGGGCCTGGGGGTAGACGCTGGCCAGCAGCAGGCGGTCGTGGCGCGGCTGCAAGCCCCAGTCGAGCACAGCCGGCGGCCGCAGCTTCACCACCGCCAGCCGCTCGGCCATGCGACGCGCGGCCTCGGTGTGCAGCCAGGGCGGCTCGGGCGCGTCGCGCAGCCGGCGGCGCCAGCGCGCCAGCGCCACCGCATCCACCGGCCTGGGCGCGGTGGCGGGGACGGCGGGCTCGGGCATGCGTGGCAGTATAGGGACGCCATGTTCCGCCATCTTCTGCGCTCCCCTGCACCCGGCGCCCCTCGCACTGGGCACTGGCCGACGCAGTGCGAGTTGTGCCGCCAATGGACCGCGGGCGACGCCTTGTGCACGGGCTGCGACCAGCGCTTTGCCACGCTGCGCGCACGTTGCGCGCGCTGCGCCCTGCCCACCGGCACGCCAGTGCCCCGCTGCGGCGGCTGCCTGGGCGCCCGGGAGCTGCCGTTCGACGCCACCGTGGCCGCGGCCGACTACGGCTTCCCCTGGGACAGCCTGGTGCAGGCCTTCAAGTTCCACGGCCGTGTCGAGCTGGCGCCGCTGCTGGCCGACCGGCTGGCCCGGGCCGTGGCGGCGTCCACGCCGCCCGCCACGCTGCCCGCGCCGACGCTGGTGCTGCCCGTGCCGCTGTCTCCGGCCCGACTGGCCGAGCGCGGCTACAACCAGGCCTGGGAGCTGGCCTGCCGCCTGGCCCGCCTGCGCGGCCTGCCGGCTGACGACGGGCTGCTGCAGCGGCCCATCGACACCCCGCACCAGACCGGCCAGTCGCGGGCCGGCCGCGAGGCCAACCTCGCGTGCTCGTTCATGGTCGATCCCAGGCAGCGCGCTGCGCTGGCCGGCCGCGCCGTGGCGCTGGTGGACGACGTCATGACCACCGGCGTCACCGTGGCCGCCGCCGCGCGGGAACTGCGCCGCGCAGGCGCCACGGCCGTGCACGTGTGGGTGTTCGCGCGCACGCCCGCGCCGGGCAGCGCCTGACCATGTTCCACATCGTGCTCGTCGAGCCGGAGATTCCGCCCAACACCGGCAACGTCATCCGGCTCGCAGCCAACACCGGCTGCACGCTGCACCTGGTGGAGCCGCTGGGCTTTTCGATGGACGACAAGCTGCTGCGCCGCGCCGGGCTCGACTACCACGAGTGGGCCGAAGTGCAGCGACACGCTGGCTTCGACGGCTTCCTGGCCAGCGCGCGGCCCGACCCGGCGCGCCTGTTCGCCTTCACCACACAGGGCTCGCAGCCGCTGCCGGCGGTGCGCTGGCAGCCGGGCGACAGCTTCGTCTTCGGCAGCGAGTCGCGCGGGCTCGCGCCCGGGCTGCGCGAACGGTTCGCGCCGGCCCAGCGCGTACGCCTGCCGATGCGGCCGGGCCAGCGCAGCCTGAACCTGAGCAACGCGGTGGCGGTGGTGGTGTTCGAGGCCTGGCGCCAGCAGGGCTACGCGGGCGGCGCCTGAAGCAGCCCGATCAACCCGTCTCGGCCTTGGCTTCGCGCGCCATCAGCACGGCCAGGGCCTGTGCGGGTGCGAGGCGGTCTTCGAGCACCGCCACCACAGCGGCCGTGATCGGCATGTCCACGCCAAGGGCCTGGGCGCGCCGCAGCGCCACCGCCGCGGTGGGCACGCCTTCGGCCACGTGGCCCAACTCGGCCAGCGCTTCGGGCAGCCGACGCCCGGCGGCCAACGCCAGCCCCACCGCGCGGTTGCGCGACAAGGAGCCGGTGGCGGTGAGCACCAGGTCGCCCAGGCCCGACAGGCCCATGAAGGTGTCAGGCCGCGCGCCCAGTGCCTGGCCCAGGCGCGTCATCTCGGCCAGCCCGCGCGTGATCAGCGCCGCACGGGCATTCAGGCCCGCGCCCGGCAGACCGTCGACGATGCCGGCGGCGATGGCCAGCACGTTCTTCAGCGCGCCGCCGACCTCCACGCCCGCGATGTCGGCGCTGGTGTAGACGCGCAGTGCGCCGCCGTGGAAGGCCTCGACCGCGCGCGCAGCCAGCGCGGCATCGGCGCTGGCGGCCACCAGCGCGGTGGGCAGACCGCGGGCCACCTCCAGCGCGAAGCTCGGCCCGCTGAGCACGCCGCAGGGCCGCCCCGGGCGCAGCGTGCGCGCGATCTCGTGGCCCAGCAAGCCGGTGCCGGCCTCGAAACCCTTGCAGAGCCACAGCGCCGGGGCGTCCGCCGGCAGCGCCTGCAACAGGCTGCGCAGGCCGGCCATCGGCGTGGCGATGACGAGCAGGCCGTCGGCACCTTGGCCGTGCGCCAGCGCCGCAGCCAGGTCGGCCGTGGCCCGCAGCGATGGCGGCAGCGCCACCTCGGGCAGATAGCGCGCGTTGCGGTGCGTGGCCTGCAGCGCGGCGGCCTGGGCCGCATCGCGCGCCCACAGCCAAGTGTCGTGGCCGGCGGCCGCCGCGGCCGCAGCCAGCGCCGTGCCCCAGGCGCCGGCACCGAGCAGGGCGATCCTCATCGCCGTGCGGGGCTTGGAGCGCCTCAGTTCGCGCCGGTGATGATCCGCGAGCCGCCGTTGGCCGCCGCGGCGGCCTGCTGCTGTTGGGCCTCGAACATGGCCTGGAAGTTCACTTCCGTCAGCAGGATCGGCGGGAAGCCGGCGCGCGTGCAGACGTCGGACACGATGGCGCGCAGGTAGGGGTAGACCATCTGGGGGCAGACGACGCTGACGATGCCCTGGAGCTGCTCCGGCGGCACGTTGCGGATCTCGAAGATGCCGGCCTGCTTGGCCTCGACCAGGAACAGCGTCTTGTCCTTGAGATTGGCGGTGACGGTGGCGGCGACGGTAACCTCGAACACGCCGTCGGCGACCTGCTCGGCGCCCATCTGCAGGTTGATGTCGACCTGCGGCTGGCCCTGCTCGAGGAGGATCTGCGGCGAGTTGGGTTGCTCCAGCGACAGGTCCTTCAGGTACATGCGCTGGATATTGAAAACGGGGGTCTCGTCGGCCATGGTCCTGCTCTCGCCTGGGGGTGGGGGAATGCGCTTGAAACAAGGCCCGGTGCCGAGAACGGCAACGGGCCGGGAGCACGCATTATCGACGAGCGGCGCGGGGCGGCCCTGCCGCCGTGATCAGCCGGCGAGCAGGGGCGCGAGGCTGCCGCGCTGGTCGAGCGCCATGAGGTCGTCGCAACCGCCGACGTGCGTGTCGCCGATGAAGATCTGCGGCACGGTGCGGCGGCCGGTGAGCGCGATCATCGTGTCGCGCTGGGCCGGGTCGAGGTCGACGCGGATCTCGTCGATCTGCTCGACGCCGCGCTGCTTGAGCAGCGCCTTGGCCCGGATGCAGTACGGGCACACCTGGGTGGTGTACATGCGCACCTTGCTCGTCATGGACTCTCCTGGACGGGGGGGGATTAAACGCGGCCGGGATTGTCCACGCGACCCGATCACCCTGCGGCCGACTTCTCCATCGGCAGTTGGGCGTCGCGCCAGGCGGCGTTGCCGCCCGACACCGACACCGCCTTGTCGTAGCCGGCCTTGCGCAGCAGCGCGGCGGCACGGCCTGCCCGCGCGCCCGTGGGACACAGCAGGATGACCGGCAGTGCCTTGTTCGTGGGCAGCTCCTTGGAGCCCTCGAGTTGGCCGAAGGGCACGTTGCGCGCACCGCTGGCATGCGCCTGGCCGTACTCGCCTGGCTCGCCGACGTCGACGAGCACGCCCTTTTCGCGGTTGATCAGGCGCACGGCCTCCGAGGTGCCGACGGCGGTGCCGCCGCCGGCGGCCTTGTTGACCATCGGCCACACCAGCAGGGCGCCGGAGACGAAGGCGACGAGGATCAGGATCCAGTTTTCGGCGATGAAGCTCACGGTGGCGTCGGCAGCGGCTGCGGCCCGAAGTGCAAACCCCGAATCATAGAATCCCGGGCATGCCACGATCGGTCCACCAGCTCGTCCTGATCCGCCACGGGGAATCCACCTGGAACCTCGAGAACCGCTTCACCGGCTGGACCGACGTGCCGCTCACCGACACGGGCGTGGCCCAGGCCCGCGAAGCCGGCCGTCTGCTGCGCGAGGGCGGCTGGGCGTTCGACATCGCCTACACCTCGGTGCTCAAGCGCGCCGTGTGGACGCTGTGGCACGCACTCGACACGATGGAGCGCACCTGGCTTCCGGTGCGCCACGACTGGCGGCTCAACGAGCGCCACTACGGCGCGCTGCAGGGCCTGAACAAGGCCGACATGGCCCGGCAGTACGGCGACGAGCAGGTGCTGATCTGGCGCCGCAGCTACGACGTGCCGCCACCGGCGCTGGAGCCGTCGGATCCCCGCTGCGAGCGCAGTGACCCGCGCTACGCGGCCCTGTCGCCCCGGCAGGTGCCGCTCACCGAGTGCCTGAAGGACACCGTCGCGCGCGTACGCCCGTTCTGGGACGAGGTGCTGGCACCGGCCCTGGGCAGCGGCCAGCGCGTGCTGATCGCCGCTCACGGCAACAGCATCCGCGCCATGGTGAAGATGCTCGACGGCATCGGCGACGCCGAGATCGTGGGCGTCAACATCCCCAACGGCATCCCGCTGGTCTACGAGCTGGACGCAGCGCTCAAGCCCGTCCGCAGCTACTACCTGGGCGACGCCGAGGCAGCCGCTCGGGCTGCTGCAGCCGTGGCTGCTCAGAGCAAGGCTTGAGGTGCACCGGCTGCGCCGGGCAACCTGACCTCCGCTGGGGGCGGCCTCAAGAACCCAGGCGCTCGGCCACCTGCTGGCGCAGGTGCTCGGCCAACGCGCGCCGGTCGGCGTGGGCGCTGGCCACGGGCGGCAGGATGTCGACGTGCACGGCCAGCGCGCGTGCCGAGGCCATGCGCCACACCGCCTGCAGCAGCGTGGTCTGGCCAAGGAACTGCGCCGCGGTGGCGCAGCGCTCACCCGGCACGGCGTAGCGCAAGACCACCGGCTGCACCGGCGTGCCGGTGGCGATGGCCGCCTGCAACAGGTTGGCGTGGAAGGGCAGCGGCACGTCGCCCGGCCCCGTGGTGCCCTCGGGAAACACGGCCACCGTCTCGCCACGCTGCAGCGACTCGGCCATGGCGTGGACCACGCGCAGCGCGTCGCGCTTGCGCTCGCGCTCGATGAACAAGGTGCCGGCGTTCCGGATGAGCCAGCCCAGCAAGGGCCAGGCCAGCACGTCGGCCTTGGAGACGAAGCGCGCGTGCGGGATGGCCGCGTGGATGGCTGCGACATCGAGAAAGGACACGTGGTTGGCCACGACGAGCGTGGCCCCGGGCCGCGGCGCCGTGCCGTTGACGCGCAGCGCCAGGCCGAGATGGCGCACCAGCGCCGCCGACCACCAGCCGATGCGCGCATGGCGCCCGGCCGCGTCGAGCGCCGGAAAACGCGTCATCACCGCCATGCCGTGCAGCAGATGCAGGCAGCAGCGCAGCAGACGCAACAGCGCGACCAGCGCCCGCATCAGCGACTGCCGCGCTCGAAAGCCGGTGTACCCGCCACCAGGGTGCAGCGCACGCGCCCCGGCAGCGCCATGCCGGTGTGGCCGAAGGCGAACGGCGTGTGCTGGCCCTGGCTGGCCAGCATGCCCGGCGTCAGGGCCCAGTCGTCGGTGGGGTCGAACAGGCAGAGATCCGCCACGCCGCCCTCGACCAGGCGGCCGGCGCTGCTGGCGAGAGACCCCACCGCGTCGCCGAGCACGCGCACAGGGCCGCAGGTGACGCGGGCCAGCGCGGTGTGCAGGGGCAGGCCGCCGTCGCGGCCCCAGCGCAGTGCCAGGCTGAGCAGCAACTCCAGGCCCGTGGCGCCGGGCTCGGCTTCGCCGAAGGGCAGGTTCTTCGCGTCCTCGGCGACCGGGTTGTGGTCGGAGACGAGGGCGTCGATCGTGCCGTCGGCCAGGCCGGCGCGCAGCGCGTCGCGGTCGGCCCCCTGGCGCAACGGCGGCACGAGGCGCATGTCGGGATTGAAGAAGCCGATGTCGACGTCGGTGAGGTGCAGCGAGTTGATGCTGACGTCGGCCGTGATCGGCAGGCCTTCGGCCTTGGCCGCGCGCACCAGGGCCACACCGGCCGCGCTGGACAGCCGGCACAGGTGCACCCGCGCCCGGGTGGCCCGCACGAGCTCGATGAGGGTATGCAGCGCGATCGTCTCGGCCACCACCGGCACACCCGACAGGCCCAGCCTGGTGGCCACCGCCCCCGAAGCCGCCACGCCCTGGCCCAGCGCGGCGTCCTGCGGGCGCAGCCACACGGCATAGCCGTAAGTGGCGGCGTACTGCAGCGCGCGCATGAGCACCAGGCTGTCGGGCAAGGGCAGGTCGGCCTGCGAGAACCCGACGCAGCCGGCCTCGGTGAGCTCGGCCATCTCGGTGAGCGTGGCGCCCTTCAAGTTGCGCGTCAGCGCGCCGAGCGGGAACAGCCTGCATCGGCTGAGCTTGCGGGCGCGGAACTTGAGCATCTCCACCAGGCCCGGCTCGTCGAGCACGGGGTCGGTGTCGGGCGGGCACACGAGACTCGTGACGCCGCCGGCAGCGGCCGCAGCCAGCTCGCTCTCGAGCATGCCTTCGTGCTCCTGCCCGGGCTCGCGCAGCCGCGCGGCCAGGTCCACCAGGCCTGGGGCGACGACGAGGCCGCTGGCCTCGATCACGCGCTCGGCGGCGAAGTCGACCGCCGCGCCGATGCCCACGATGCGGCCCGAGGCGATGGCGACATCGGCCACCTCGTCACGGCCGCTGGCGGGGTCGATGACGCGGCCTTGGCGGATGAGGATCTTCATGCCGGCCCTCCGATGAGCCGCCTCGAGGAGGGCCGCGCCCCCTCGGGGGGCCGCGAACGAATATGGGCGTGGGGACTCATGCTTGATTTCCCGCGATCGTGCTCATGACGGCCATGCGCACCGCGATGCCGAAAGTCACCTGCGGCAGGATCACGCTGTGGCGGCCGTCGGCCACGGCGCTGTCGATCTCGACGCCGCGGTTGATGGGCCCGGGGTGCATGACGATGCAGTCGGGCCGGGCCAGCGCCAGCTTCTCCGGCGTGAGTCCGTAGTGCTTGAAGAACTCGGCTGCGCTCGGGAGCATCGCGCCGCTCATGCGCTCGTTCTGCAGACGCAGCATGATGATCACGTCGGCGCCGCGAATGCCCTCGGCCATGTCGTGGCACACGCGCACGCCCATGCCGGCCAGGTCACCCGGCACCAGCGTCTTGGGGCCCACGGCACGGATCTCGGGCACGCCCAGGGTGGTGAGCGCGTGGATGTCGGAGCGCGCCACACGCGAGTGCACGATGTCGCCGACGATGGCCACCGTGAGCTGCGTGAAGTCGCGCTTGTAGTGGCGGATGGTGTACATGTCGAGCAGGCCCTGCGTCGGGTGCGCATGGCGCCCGTCGCCGGCATTCACCACGTGCACGTGGGGCGCCACGTGCTGCGCGATGAGGTAGGGCGCGCCACTCTCGGCGTGGCGCACCACGAACATGTCGGCGTGCATCGCGGAAAGGTTCGCGATGGTGTCGAGCAGGCTCTCGCCCTTGGCCGTGCTGCTGCGCGCGATGTCGAGGTTGATGACGTCGGCACTCAGGCGCTTGGCGGCGATCTCGAAGGTCGTGCGTGTGCGCGTCGAGTTCTCGAAGAACAGGTTGAACACGCTCTTGCCGCGCAGGAGCGGCACCTTCTTCACCTCGCGGTCGTTGACGCTCAGGAAGGTCCCGGCGGTATCGAGGATCTGCGTCAGCACCGCGCGCGGCAGGCCCTCGATGCTGAGCAGATGGATCAGCTCGCCGTGGGCGTTGAGCTGCGGGTTGCGCTTGCTGCGCATCAGGTCCCCTCCACGCTGAACGAGAAGCGGCCGTCGTCGGCGCGCGCCAATGCCAGCTTGCGGCTGGCCGGCAGCACGATGCGCGCCGCGGCCAAGGCCGCGGCGATGGGCAGCTCGCGGCCGCCGCGGTCGACCAGCACCGCCAGCTGCACGCTGGCCGGACGGCCGAAGTCATAGAGCTCGTTGATCACGGCGCGGATGGTGCGGCCGGTGTAGAGCACGTCATCCACCAGCACCAGGTGCGCGGCGTCGATGGCGAAGGGCAGCGCCGTGCGCCCGACGCCCGCGGCCAGGCCGCGCTCGGCGAAGTCGTCCCGGTGCAGCGTGCTGCTGATGACGCCCGGGCTGCCGGGCAGGCCCAGGTCGCGCTGCAGCCGCTCGGCCAGCCAGGCGCCGCCCCGCCAGATGCCCACCAGGCGCGAATCCGGCTTCAGCAGGGGCTTCAGGCCGGCCAGCAGCTCGGCGTAGAGGGCTTCGGCGTCAAGCTGCAGCATCGTGCTCCCGGAAGTACTGGTCGAGCAAAAGCGCCGCGGCGGCGGCGTCGGCCGCCTGGCCGCGCGCACCGGCGGCCAGTGCCTCGGTGGTGCTGTAGCGCTCGTCGACGCGGTGCACCGGCAGCCCGAAGCGGCCGCTGAGCCGGCGCGCGAAGCGCTCGGCGCGGTGGGTGTTCTCGTGCGCGGCGCCGTCGGGGTGCAGCGGGATGCCCACCACCAGCGCGGCCGGCTGCCACTCGCGGATCAGCGGTTCGGCCTGGGCGAAGACGGCGTCGCCCTCGGCCACCAGGGTGGACAGCGGGCGCGCCCGGCGCAGCAGCGTGTTGCCCACCGCCACGCCAGTGCGGCGCGTGCCGTAGTCGAACGCCAGCAAGGTGACGGCCGCCGACACGTGCGAAGCGCCTCAGGCAGCCGCCGCGGACGAGCGCTGCTCGGCCGCTGGGGGGGGGGACCTACGCATGCCCAGCTTCGGAAGACAGCATGCGCGGATCGATGCCGAGCAGCGACAACGCCTTGTCGTAGCGCTGCGGCACAGGCGTGTCGAAGATCACCGCCGGGTCGGCGCCCACCGTGAGCCAGCCGTTGCGGCCGATCTCGTGCTCAAGCTGCCCGGCGCTCCAGCCGGCATAGCCCAGCATCACGAGCACGCGCCGCGGGCCGGCGCCGTCGGCCAGGGCCTCGAGCACGTCCTTGCTGGTCGTCATCTCCAGGCCGCCGGGCACCGACAACGTGGAGTTGTAGGGCGAGCCGGGGCCGGTGGATTCGTGCAGCACGAAACCACGCTCGGTCTGCACCGGGCCGCCAAAGAACACCGGTTGCGCCGCCAGCTCGGCGCGGTGATCGAGCTTGAGTTCGATCTTCTCGAACAGACTCTTGAGGGTGATGTCGATGGGCTTGTTGATGACCAGGCCCAAGGCGCCCTTCTCGGTGTGTTCGCACAGGTACACCACCGTGCGCTCAAAGGCCTCGTCGGCCATGCCCGGCATGGCGACCAGGAAGTGGTTCGTCAGGTCAATGCGCGCTGCGGCTGGCGCTGAATCGGGCTTGACGGGGTCGGACATGGCGCTGATTCTAGGTCGTGCGGCACACTCATGGCCTTGCGATGAAGCCCGCCCGAGCCTCCACCTCCACCACCGAGAAGCCGCTGGCGCGCGCGCTGGTTTGGCTGCGCCGCGATCTGCGCGCCGACGACCACGCGGCGCTGCACCACGCGCTCACGCAGGCCCGGCAGGTGTGGTGCGCGTTCGTCTTCGACCGCGACATCCTGGACGCGCTGCCCCGGGCAGACCGCCGCGTCGAGTTCATTCGCGACAGCCTGGTCGGGGTCGACGCCGAGTTGCGCGCGCTGGCCGCCTCGCACGGCATCGAGGGCGCCGGGCTGATCGTGCGCCACGGCTGGCCGAAGGACGCGATACCGGCGCTGGCCGCGGCGCTGCACGTGCAGGCCGTGTTCGCCAGTCACGACGACGAGCCCGCGGCGCTGGCACGCGACGCGCTGGTGCGCGGCCGGCTGGCCGGTGCCGGGGTGGCCCTCCACACCAGCAAGGACCACGTGGTGTTCGAGCGCAGCGAGGTGCTCACGCTCGCTGGCGGCGCCTTCAGCGTGTTCACGCCCTACAAGAACGCCTGGCTCAAGAAGATCGAGCCCTTGCACCTGAAGGCCCATCCGGTGGCGCCGCACGCTGCCGCGCTGGCGCCGCGACCTGCGGGAGAAACGGGCGTCCCGACGCTGGCCGACATCGGCTTTGCCGCCACCAACCTGCACGCGCTGAAGCTGCCCGGCGGGCCGGCCGGCGCACAGGAACTGCTGGCGGACTTCCTCGATCGCATCGACCGCTATCACGAGACGCGCGACTACCCGGCCGTCAAGGGCCCCAGCTACCTGAGCACGCACCTGCGCTTCGGCACCGTGAGTGTGCGCCAGCTCGCGCGGCAGGCCTTCGAGCGCCGGCAGGCCGGCAGTCGCGGCGCCGAGGTCTGGCTGTCCGAGCTGATCTGGCGCGACTTCTACCACCAGATCCTGCACCACCACCCGCGCGTGGCGGAGCACGCCTTCAAGCCCGAGTACGACCGCATCCGCTGGGAGCACGGCAAGGTTGCCGAGGCGCTGTTCACCGCCTGGTGCGAGGGCCGCACGGGCTACCCGCTGGTCGACGCCGCCATGCGCCAGCTGGCGCAGACCGGCTACATGCACAACCGGCTGCGCATGGTGACGGCCAGTTTCCTCACCAAGGACCTGGGGCTGGACTGGCGCTGGGGCGAGCGCCACTTCGCGCTGCACCTCAACGACTTCGACCTGGCCGCCAACAACGGCGGCTGGCAGTGGGCAGCAAGCTCGGGCTGCGACGCGCAGCCCTACTTCCGCATCTTCAACCCGGTGAACCAGAGCGAGAAATTCGATCCGCAGGGCCGCTTCATCCGCCGCTACGTGCCCGAGCTGGCCGCCCTGCCCGACGGCGCGATCCACGCGCCTTGGGCGGCGCGACCGGTGGACCTGAGCGCTGCCGGCCTGCAGCTCGGGCGCGACTACCCGCAGCCCGTGGTCGACCATGCCCGGGCGCGCGAGAAGACGCTCGGGCGCTACGCCGTCGTCAAGTCGAAGGCGCCGCCGTAGCGCTGCCGCCAGGCGGCGCCATCATGACGCGCAGGTCGGTCTCCCAGGCCAGGATGTTGGCGCGTGCGCGCTCGCGCTGGGCGGTGGTGGTGCTGTTGTGCAGCCGGGCAGCCAGGGCGCAGTTGGCCTCCTCGAGCTTGCGCTGGCGCGCCCGGCGCTCGGGGTCGGCGGGCTGCAGGCCCCCTGCGGTGATGGTCCACAGCGCCGCGATCCGCTGCTCGCGCGGCGCGCGCTCGGCCTGCAGCCGGCGCAGCAGGGCCAGCGTCTCGCGCTGGCGGCGCTCGCGGTCGGCGAGCCAGCGCGCCGGGTCCAGCGGCAGTTCGGCCAGGCCGTCGCGCAGCACGGCCAGCTGGGGCTCACCGAGCCGGCCGTAAAGGCGCTCGAAGCGCTTGCGCGCACGCTCCAGCGCCTCGGCGCGGCGCTCGGCGGGGTCGGACTGCAGGAAGCGCTCTCGGTCGTCCGCCCGCTCCTCGGCGGCCTTGGCCTCCATGGCCTTGAAATTGGCCTCGGTGAGCAGCGGCAGCAAATCGGCCGCTTCTTCGAGGGCGCGTGCGATGGCCGGCTGCGTCAGCGCCTGCACGCGGTCGTTGAAGCGGCACAGCGCCTCGGGCGTGAGGGGCTGCATCACCTGCGCGCGCGCATCGGCCAACAAGGCCGCCGTGGGCGCCAGCTGGGTGCTGCGATGCCAGGCAAACCAGCGGTCGATGGCGGCCCGCACCGCCGGAGCCTGGCTGCGGTCGGCATCGACCCAGCCGTCCAGCTGCCACCAGGCCAGCGTCGGCCCGTTGGAGTACGCCACGCGCAGCGCGCTGCAGCCCGCGGCCACGAGCAGCACGCTGCCTATGATCAGCAGCTTCCACCACCGGATGCGGGAATCGGGCATGGGTTTGAACGTCGTGATCATGGCCGCGGGCAAGGGCACCCGCATGAAGAGCGCGCGGCCGAAGGTGCTGCACACGCTCGCCGGCCGTAGCTTATTGCAGCACGTGCTCGATGCCGTTGCCGGCGTGGGTGATGCAGCGTCGCGCCACACCGTCGTGATCACCGGCCATGGTGCCGAACAGGTCGAGACGGCCTGCGCCGGCCCCGGGCTGGCCTTCGTGCGCCAGCTGCCGCAGCTGGGCACCGGCCACGCCGTGCAGCAGGCGGTGCCGGCTCTCGAGCCCAGGCACGCGACGACGCTGGTGCTCAACGGCGACGTGCCGCTGATCCGCGCCGCCACCGCGCAGGCGCTGGTGGACGCCGCGGCGCAGACTGCCGGCGGCGGCGCGCTGGCGCTGCTGACGATCGAACTGGCCGACCCCCACGGTTACGGCCGCATCGTGCGCGACGCCGCCGGCTCCGTGCGCGCCATCGTGGAGCACAAGGACGCCAGCGCCGAGCAGCGCGCCCTGCGCGAGGTCTACACCGGCATGCTGGCCGCGCCCACCGCACTGCTGTCGCGCTGGGTGATGGCCCTGAAGAACCACAACGCGCAGCAGGAGTACTACCTGACCGACGTGGTGGCCCTGGCCGTGGCCGAGGGCGTGCCGGTGGTGGCCGTGGCGGCACCCGACGAGACCGAGGTGCTGGGCGTCAACAGCCCGCACCAGCTGGCCGACCTGGAACGCCGCCAGCAGCGGCGCGTGGCCGATGCGCTGATGGACACCGGCGTGCGCCTGGCCGACCCCGGCCGGCTGGACGTGCGGGGCTGCCTGACCTGCGGCAGCGACGTCGAGATCGACGTCGGCTGCGTGTTCGAGGGCCGCGTGCACCTGGACGACGGGGTGCGCGTCGGCGCGCACTGCGTGATCCGCGACGCCCGCATCGCGACCGGCGCGGTGATCCATGCCTTCACGCACATCGAGGGTGCCGAAGTCGGCCCCGGCGCGCGGGTGGGCCCGTACGCGCGGCTGCGCCCCGGCGCGGTGCTGGGCGAAGAGGTGCACATCGGCAACTTCGTCGAGGTCAAGAACAGCACGCTGGGAACCGGTGCCAAGGCCAACCACCTGGCCTACCTCGGCGACGCCACGGTGGGCGCGCGCGTCAACTACGGCGCCGGCAGCATCACGGCCAACTACGACGGAGCGAACAAGCACCGCACGGTCATCGGCGACGACGTGCACGTGGGCAGCAATTGCGTGCTGGTGGCGCCCGTGACGCTGGGCGCCGGAGCCACCATCGGCGGCGGCAGCACGGTCAGCAAGGACGCACCGGCCGGGCAACTGACGGTGGCGCGGGCGAAGCAGGCCACGATCCCCGGCTGGACGCGGCCGAAGAAGAAGAAGAAGGAGGAGGAGGGCCCCCAGGCTCGCTGACGCTCGCCGCCCCCGGAGCGGGGCTCAGGCCCCGCGCTCGAACACCTCGGCCGCGAAGCACAGGTCGTCCCAGGCCTTGGCCTTCTCGGTCAGGTTGCGCAGCAGGTAGGCCGGGTGGTGGGTCACCACCAGCGGCACACCCTGGTAGCGGTGCACGCGGCCGCGCAGCCGGCCGATGGGCTCGTCGGAGCGCAGCAGCGCCTGCACGGCAAAGCGGCCCATCGCAAGGATGATGCGTGGCTTGAGCAGCTCGACTTGGCGCACCAGGAAAGGCTCGCACTTCGCGAGTTCGTCGGGCTGCGGGTTGCGGTTGCCCGGCGGCCGGCACTTCAGCGTGTTGGCGATGTAGACGCGCTGCTCCAGCGGCACGTCGCCATCGGCGGCGCGCGTGAGCTGCAAGGCCGCCAGCATGCGGTCGAGCAGCTGGCCGGCGGCGCCGACGAAGGGCTCGCCGTCGCGGTCTTCCTGCTCGCCCGGGGCCTCGCCCACCACCATCCAGCGCGCCTGCAGATGGCCGACGCCGAACACCGTCTGCATGCGCTTCTCGCACAACCCGCAGGCGCGGCAGTCGGCCACGGCCTGGCGCAGGGCGGGCCAGTCGAGCGCGGCGAGCGCGCCCGGGGCCGCAGGCGCCGCCGCAGCAGCAGGAACGGGCGCCGCGACGGGCGCCGAGCCGGGCGCAGGCGCGGGCCGGGGCGTGGTGCGCATCGGCGTCGGCGGATGGGCCAGGCCCACGGCGGGGGCAGGCTCGGGCGCAACTTCGGGCGCAGATGGGGGCACCGCGTCCCGTGCCGACGGCACCAGCAGCCGCAGTCCCATGGCCGCCAGCAGGCGGTGCTGGCGCTCAGTCCAGGCCATCGGCGGCGGCCTCCAGCACGCGCCTCATGACGATGGCGTCTTCGCGCCCGCTGCGTGCCGGGTAGTAGGCGCGGCGGCGGCCGATCTCGGCAAAGCCGCGGGCGGCGTAGAGCCGCCGCGCGCGGGCGTTGCTCTCGCGCACCTCCAGCAGCAGCCGCGCCGCCGGCAGCGCGCGCGCCTCAGCCAGCACCGCCGACAGCAAGGCGTGGCCGAGGCCCTGGCCCTGGCGCTCGGGCGCCACGGTCAGGTTCAGCAGGTGCAGCTCGTCGACGCCGGGCATGGCGACGAAGTAGCCCAGCAGCGCGCCGTCATCGTCGCGTGCCAGTTTGGCGGTGTAGCCGGCCGCCAGCGAATCGATGAAGTTGCCGCGCGACCAGGGGTGGGCGTAGGCGCGCACCTCCACGGCAAGCACGGCATCCACGTCGGCCAGGGCCATGGTGCGCAGCGCCGGCCACGGCGCGGCCGTTGACGCGTCGGCCGTTGACGCGTCGGCCGTTGACACGTCGGCCGTTGACGCTTCGGCCGGCGCGGGCGGGTCGGGAAGCCGGGCGTTCATCGGGGGCGACAGATCAGGCGGCCCGGGTGGCGCGCGCCGCGGCGCGTTCGGCCGTGGTCTGCGCCACCTTGTCGCGCAGGTACAGCGGCAGGGCCGCCGCCGCGGGCACGGCCGCGCCGCAGGCCCAGGCCTGCAGGGCCAGCCGGCCCAGAGCCGCGGCACGGTCGACCGGCTCGTTGCGGCGCCAGGCAGCGGCCGGCCAGGCGATGCGGTCGCCGAACAGGGCCAGGGCCGAACCGGCCAGTCCCTGCGGCACCGGCGCGGCCGCCCAGGCCTCGGCCAGCGCCGGCCAGGCCCACAGCGCCGGAGCCTGCGTGGCCTGCCAACAACCGCCGCACCAGGCGTAGCGCGCCGCGTAGATCTCGTCCATGCGCGCGTCGACGGCCACGGCGACCTCGGCACCGTCGGCCCAGGTCGACGGCTCGCGCAGGTCTTCGGCCAGCAGCATCAGCGCGTCCAGCGGCAGCACCGGCTTGCGCCAGCCCCAGGCCAGGCCCTGGGTCACGGCGCAGGCCGTGCGCAGCCCCGTGAAGGCGCCCGGGCCCTGCACAAAGGCGATGGCATCCAGCCCCGGGCCGGCCACCCCGGCGCGCGCCAGCAGGGTCTGCAAGGCCGGCAGCAGCCGCGCCGAGGCGGCGGCGCCGCCGGCTTCGTCGTGGGTGTGGATCGTGCGGCCGACGGCCAGCGCGGCGCAGAGTCGTTCGGTGGCGGTATCGAGGGCCAGGATCACCGGCCCCGTCCCTGGCAGGGCACTCATGCGGGCAGTGTAGCCGTGCGATCATGGCCGGCGATGCCTGCCGCGAAGCGCCCTGCCCTGCCCTTGCTGACGCTGTTGCCGGCGCTGTGGACGGCGCTGTGGACGGCGCTGCTGGTGGCCACGGCCCTGCTCCCGGCTGCCGCCGCGACGCAGCTGCCGCCCGAGGCGCGCCAGGCGCTGCAGCGCGCGGCCATCCCGCTCGATGCCGTGGCCGTGCTCGTGCACGAGCTGGGCGCGGTGCAGCCGGTGCTGGCGTGGCGCGCCGACGCGCCCATGAACCCAGCCTCGGTGATGAAGCTGCCCACCACGCTGGCGGCGCTCGATCGCCTGGGCCCGGCCTACACCTGGCCGACGCCGCTGTGGCTGACGGGCACGCTGAAGGACGGCGTGCTCCAGGGTGATCTGGTCATCCAGGGTCGCGGCGACCCCAAGCTGGTGGTCGAGCGGCTCTGGCTGGGCTTGCGCCAGCTGCGGCAGTGGGGCCTGCGCGACATCCGCGGCGATATCGTGCTCGACGGCCGTGCCTTCGCGCCGCAGCCCGGCGACCCGGGCGACTTCGACGGCGAACGGCTGCGCCCCTACAACGCGCTGCCGGCGGCGCTGCTGCTGAACTTCCGCTCCTCCATCGTCAGCTTCGCACCCGACGCCACGGCCGGTGTGGCACGCGTGGCGCTGGACACACCACTGGCGCAGACCAGCATCGACGCCAGCGTGCCCCTGGCCGCCGCCGGCACGCCCTGCGGCGACTGGCGTGCCGGCCTGCGCGCCAGCGCCGAGCCGCGCCGGCTGCGCTTTGCCGGCAGCTACCCAGCCGCCTGCGGCGAGCGCAGCTGGCCGCTGGCCGACGCCGAGCCCGCCAGCTACGACGCCCGGCTGCTGCTGGGCCTGTGGCAGGAGCTGGGCGGCACGCTGGGCGGCCGGGTGCGCGAGGGCGCGGCCCCCGAAGGCACGCCACCGACGCTGACCTTGCGCTCGCCGCCGCTGGCCGAGGTGGTGCGCGACATCAACAAGTTCAGCAACAACGTGATGGCGCAGCAGCTGTTGCTGACCCTGGCGCTGCACGCCGCGCCCGCCGGCACGCCGCCGCCGGTGACGGCCGAGCGCGCGCGCGAGGTGCTGGCAGCCTGGCTGGCCGAGCGCACCGGCCCGCTGGACGCGGCGGTGGTGATCGACAACGGCTCGGGGCTGTCGCGCTTGTCGCGCCTGCCGGCGCGGCGGCTGGGGCGGCTGCTGCAGCAGGCCGCCGACGGGCCGCACTTCGGCGAGCTGCTGGCCTCGCTGCCCATCAGCGGCCAGGACGGAACGCTGCGCCGCTCGCGCGCGCCCGAGGGCCGGGCGCAGCTGAAGACCGGCTCGCTGCGCGAGGTGACGGCACTGGCCGGCTACGTGCTGTCGGACAGCGGCCGCCGTTACGTCTTCGTCGCCATGGTCAACCACCCGCAGGCCGGCGCCGCGCGGCCGGCGCTGGACGCGCTGGTGCAGTGGACCGTGCGCGACGCACCGGCGCGCTGAGCGGCCACGAACTGGAGGCTCTGCCCGAGATGAGCGCGCATGACTGGATCGGCTACGCGGCCGCCACCCTGACCACCGCCTCGTTCCTGCCGCAGGCCATCCTCACGCTGCGCACACGCGACACGCGCGGCGTCTCGTTGGGCATGTACGCGGCCTTCACCGCCGGGGTGGCGCTTTGGCTGCTGTACGGCCTGGCCCTGGGCGAGTGGCCCATCATCGTGGCCAACGCGGTGACGCTGGCCCTGGCCGCGACCATCCTGGCGACGAAGATCGTCGTCGAGCGCGGGGCCCGCCGCGCCGGGGTTCAGAAGCGGTAGGCCAGCCCCAGGCTCAGGCTCAGCGGGTCGATCTTCAGCGCCAGCGTCTGGCCGGTCGACAGCCGGGCTTCGGTCTTGAGCAGGGTGTGCGACACCGCGGCATCGAGCTGCCAGCGCGGCGCAAGCCGCCAAGCCGCGCCCAGCTGCACGCTGGCGGTCCACTTTGACTCAAGCTCGAGGGTCGTGGGCTGCGCCGGGCTTCCGCCCGTGATGGCCGACAGCGCCGCCGTGCTGCGTAAACCGTGGAAGCGGACATAGGTCGGCCCCAGGCCCGCGTAGGGGCGCAACGCGGCATCGGCGTGGCCGAAACGCCACTGCAGCATCAGACTGATCGGCAGGACCTTCACGTCGGCCAGCCTGCCGACGCCGGCCAGCGCAGCCGCGCCGAGCAAATCGTGCTTGAAGCCGGCCGACAACGGCAGGTCGAGTGCCCAGCGCTCGGTGAGCATGTAGGTGATGCCGGCGGTGGCCTGGGTGTCGGACTCCAGATCGGCCTGCAAGCGCGGCGTGCTCGGGGCCGAGAGATCGCCGCTCTGAACCTGGGGCTGGATCGTGGTGGCCCCGCCCCGCAGCCACCAGCTGCCGGCGCTCTGGGCGGCCGCCAGGCCCGGGCAGGCCGCCGCTGCCGCCGCCAACGCGAGGCAGGCCCAGGGGTCGGCTGAGGGGGCACGGGAGAGACGGTGGAAGGCGCTCATGGACGGTTTTCTCCGGAAAACGGGTTCACAGCCAGCCCGCGCGGGCCAGCTCGAGCGAGATCACCTGCGCCAGCAGCTGGTGGCCATAGGGCGTGGGGTGGAAACCGTCGGAGAACGCATAGTTTCGCCACCAGTTCGCTCCCCCGGTGACACCGGGCGGCGCCGCGGCCGACAGCGCGACTTCGGTGCAGGTGGCGAAGCTGTAGGTGGGCAGGTTGTCGGCACCCATTCCGGTGACCGGGCAAGCCGTGGCGCGAACGTTGCTCAAGCCGTACTGCGCGGGCGTCGCGATCTGCTGGTTGAAGGCGGTGTAGAAGTCGACGATCACCACCGCGGGGTTGCCGGCGAAGCGCGCTGCCAGACGGGCGTTGAAGGTCTCGACCCACCCCTTGAACAGGGCCTCGCTCTGCGTGCGCGCTGCGGTCCCGGCCGTGCCGCCGCCGGAAGCTGCGGCGATGCCGTCGAGCACCGCCTGGAAGCGCGGTGTGTTGGTGATGCCGGGCATGTTCAGCAGCGCCATGCGGCGCGCGCCCTTGCTGAGGGCCCCGTCGCGCAGCTGGTCGGCGAAGCGGTCGGCCAGCGCCTGCATGTACTGGCCACCGGCAGCCGCCAGCCCGGCAGCGCCGCCGCCGGCCGCCGCCGCCACCTGCGCTGGCGTGAGCAGCGTGCCCAGCAACCCGATGTAGGCTGCGCCGCCGTCGGTGGGAACGCGCAGGTAGGCACCCACCAGCGTGGCGGCGTCGATGCCGCCCCCGTCGACGAGCAGCAGGTCTTCGGCGCCGAAGTTGCCGCCGGCCGTGGCCGCCGCCAGCTGCACCGAGATGATCCGCGGGTCCGAAGGCGTAAAGCCCGACCCGGTACCGTTGATGGCGCCGCCGCCCACCGCGAAATTGCTGCAGCCGGCCGCGGTGTTGGGCACGAAGGTGGTGCCGGTGAAGGCGAAGAAGTTGCAGCCGCGGCCCAGCCCGTAAAGCACGCCGATGCGCTCGGGGAAGGTCAGGCTCTCGCTGCCTTGCACCGTGAAGCGCAGCCCGAAGGTGCCGACGTCGGCCAGGCTGTCGCCCATCACCTTGAGCGCCGTCACCCGCACGGCCGGCGTGGTGTCGGCGCTGTTGCCGTCATTGCCGCCGCAAGCGACGAGCAGGGTGGCCAGGGCCAGCCCGGTGAGGGTGGTGCGCAATCGGATCATCGTGTCTCCTCGGCCTCGGGCCCGGACCGGACCCCCTCAGGAAAAAGAACGGTCGTTCGTTTTGGTAGACCGCACTATACGGTCGCGCCACCGTGGCACGTGCCCGGCCAAACCCGAAACCGGGTTTTTCGGTAGGTGCCCTGGTGGCACTCCAGCGACCGGTAGGCGCCACCCGTCGGCTGCCAACGCGCGAACTTGAGGGGCTTTCGGTGGTTTTCCGGGGCGGCCGTCGATGTCGTCCCGAATTCGTGCCCTCGTCACGAGATGCCTGCGCCACCGCAGGCCGCCTGCTGACGGCCGTCGCCGATGGGCATACATTGCTTACGACCGGCTACGAGTTCACAACGGTGAGAAGGGCAAACCCGCCGAAAGGCGGCGACGCAAAGCTTCCTGGCTACAGCACCGGCAGGTGCCACGCTCGAGGGGCCGCCGGCAGCACCGCTTGTGGTGCGCCGTGATCGACACCTTCTCTTTCAAAGCCCAACCAGCAACCGAAAGGGATCCCATGAACCAGCTCCTCGACTCTCTCTCCAAAGCAGCCGAGACCGACATTGCCGAACGCGACCGGGCGAGGTTTGCCGAGCTTTTGAAGCCGAAGTGCCGGCTGCCGGCGGTGGACTACGGCACAGCGCAGCGCCGCGACGGATTCGCCGTTTTGCAGACGCAAAGCTGGAGCCCGCTGTCATCGCGCCGCATCGTGGCGACCGAGGGCCTCGTCGCCGCCGCCGTGATGCTCTACTTTTTGGGCGGCATGCTGGCGGTGTTTGTCGGACTGTAAGGGCCGAGGCGTCGCTCAGTGCCCTTCAGAACGGATTGAGCTGCGCGCGCTGCACCGCCAGCTGGGCCAGCGCCGACTGGCCGCCCGAGCCCAGCCGTGTGCCGTCGGCCCACAAGGCCGTGGCCGCGTCGATGTCGGTCACCACGGTGGCGGTGGTGCAGTTGGGCGGCGCCGCCGTGCACACCGCGGTAGCGATGTCGCTGAAGCCGGCATACGACGGCGAGATGCTCACCGCCTGCTGTGTGCGCAGGTCGAGCTGAACGAGGCCGACATAGCGGCCGTCGATGCGGATGCGCACGCCCAGGCGCTCGTTGAACGCCTGCGTCAGCCGCGAGATCAGCGCCGCACGGTCGAAGCCGCTGTCGGCGTGTTCCACGGCCTGGGCGCGGGCGTAGGGCGACAGCCCCATGTTCGGCAGGTTGGCCACGAGCACCTTGCTGCCCAAGTCGACCAGCCGGTTGACCTGGGCCGCAGCGCGCTCGCCGCGGCGCCCGGCCTCGGCGAGCAGCGCGGCCTCTGGCTGCGCCGGATACTGCTCGTACAGCTCGAGTACGTCGTTCATGCCGATGAAGAACAGCGTCAGGTCCTTGTCGCGGAAGCCGCCGGCAGCGATCTGCGCGTCAATCTGCGCCGCGGCATCGTCCACGCGAGCACCGGGTGCCGCCAGCGTGAATGCGCGCGGGGTTGCGGGCGGCGTCGCGGTGTTGCACTGCGCCAGCGTGAGGCCGTACAGGCCGGCGACCACCTGGACCCAATTGGGCTGGGCGGCACAGTTGATGGCGGTGCCCTCGGTGTTGAGGCCGTTGACGGCGTAGTTTCGCCCTTCGCTGGTGAGCGCGCTGGCGTCATCACCGACGGCGAACAACCGCTCGGCGACGAAGGGTTCAAGCTGCGAGGTGCTGCCGCCGCAGGCGACGACGGCCAGCGCGGTGGCCAGCGCGGCGAAGGTGGCGCCAAACGCCCTGTGGGGCCGGCGACCGGGAAGACGAGGACTCATCGATGCTCCGGTATCTGAACCCGCATTGTCGCCCGGTCGCGCATCGCCCGGCGGCGAACGGCCACGCCGCGGTTCAGGCCGCGGCGCGACGCAGGCGGTCGCGCACGGCATCCCAGGCGGCAACGGCCGGCGGGGCCTCGACCCAGATGGCCCGCGCGCCCGCGGCGTCGAGCTCTCGCAGCACGGCGAACAGCTCGTGCGCTGCGGCCGCGGCCTCGGCAGCCATCGGCCGGTGCCACCACCCCGGAGGCGGCGCACGCCGCGTGTACAGCGCCACGCCGGGCTGGGGCGGTGCCGCCTCGACAACGTTGTGCCAGTCAGCCGGTGCGACCAGCCGCAGCGCAGCGGCCGGCGCATAGTGCGACGCCAGCGTGCCCGAGGCCCTGGGCGAGGCCGCGTTGGGTTCGGCCAGGGTCTGGCCCAAGACCTGTTCCAAACATGCGCGTCCGACCTGGCCAGGACGCAGCAGCGCCGCCCCCCCCGGCGGCAGCCGCGTGCAATCGACGATGGCCGACTCGATGCCAACCTCGCAGGGGCCGCCGTCCAGCACCCACATCGCCGGGCCGAACTCCGCCTGCACATGCGCGGCCTGGGTTGGGCTGACGCGGCCGAAGCGGTTGGCGCTGGGCGCCGCCACGCCGGGCACGCCCAGGGCAGCGGCCTCGTGCAGCAGCGCCAAGGCCAGCGGATGCGAGGGCATGCGCAGGCCCACGCTGGCCTGCCCACCGGCGGCTGCGGCGCCGATGCCGTCGCGCCGCGGCACGATCACCGTCACCGGGCCTGGCCAGAAGGCCTGCATCAGGCGGCGGGCGCTGTCGGGCAGCGTCGCTGCGAAGGCCTGGGCGGCAGCGAACGAAGCCACGTGCACGATCAACGGGTGGTCGGCCGGGCGCCCCTTGGCGGCGAAGATCCGCGCCACGGCCGTGTCGTCGTCGGCGCGGGCGCCGAGGCCGTAGACGGTCTCGGTGGGGAAGGCCACCAGCTCGCCGTCGACCAGAGCCCGTGCGGCACGGCGCACGCCCTCGGGGCCTTGCAGCAGCGGCATGGCGGCTCTGGTGCGGGCTCAGAACGGCGGCAGGCCCAGCCGCGCGGCAGCCTGCAGCGCCACGGCGCGGGATTCGGCCGCGTTGGCCGCCGTGACCGTGAGGTGGCCCATCTTGCGCGCGCGCCGCGGCTCGGCCTTGCCGTACAGGTGCAGCCGCACGCCGGGCAGCGCGAGCACGGCGGACCAGTCGGGCTCGCGCGGCACGGTGGTGTCAAGGCCGTCGAACCACAGCTCGCCCAGCAGGTTCAGCATGACGGCCGGCGAATGCTGGCGGGGCATCGTGAGCGGCCAACCCATCAGCGTGCGCAGCTGCAGATCGAACTGCGACTGGTCGCAGGCGTCGATGCTGTAGTGGCCGGAGTTGTGCGGTCGCGGTGCCATCTCGTTGGCCACCAGGCTGCCGTCGGCGAGCACGAAGAACTCCACGCACAGCACGCCGACATAGTCGAGCGCATCGGCCAGGCGGCGGGCGCAGGCCACGGCCTGGTCGGCGTGCTCGGCGCCCACGTCGGGCGCCGGGGCCTGGGTAACGGCCAGGATGCCTTCGCGGTGCAGGTTCTGTTGCACCGGCAGGTGCACGCTGAGGCCGTCGCGCCCGCGCGCCACAATGACACTGATCTCGAACGCCAACGGCAAGCGCCGCTCGAGCACGCAGACCTTGCGGCCAAGCTGCTGCCAGGCCGCAGCCAGCGCACCGGCGCTGTCGACACGCACCTGGCCCTTGCCGTCGTAACCCAGCGTGGCCGTCTTGAGGATGCCCGGCAGCAGCCCGGCGCTGGCTGCTGCAGCCAGCGTGGCCTGGCTGTCGACCACGGCAAATGGCGCACAGGGCACGCCGGCGGCCTGGAAGCAAGCCTTCTCGCGCGCGCGGTGCTGGCAGACCTCGACCGCGGCCGCCGGCGGCGACACCGTGATGCGCGCGGCGAGCTGCCGCAACACCTGGGCCGGGACGTTCTCGAACTCGGTGGTGGCCGCGCTGCAGCCTGCGGCGAGGGCGGCGAGCGTCGCGGCGTCGTCGTACGTGGCGACGAGGTGGTGATCGGCTGCAGCACCCGCGGGGCTGGCGGCATCCGGCTCGAGCACGGTCACACGCAGGCCGGCGACCTGAGCGGCGTGCACGAACATCCGCCCGAGCTGACCGCCTCCGAGCACCGCGACGGCGCGGGCTGGCGGCGCCGTCGCCTGCGCTGGGGCGCTCACGTCAGGGCCTGCGTCATGGCCCGGGCAGCGGCGGTCTGCTCGGCGCGGAACGCATCGAGCTGCTCGCGCAGCCGAGTGTTCGCGGCCGCCAGCATCGCCACCGCGAACAGCGCGGCATTGGCCGCGCCGGCCGATCCAATGGCGAAGGTGGCCACTGGGATGCCTTTGGGCATCTGCACGATCGAGTAGAGCGAGTCGACGCCCTGCAGGTGCTTGCTGGCCACCGGCACGCCCAGTACCGGCACGGTGGTTTTGGCGGCCAGCATGCCGGGCAGATGCGCGGCGCCGCCGGCCCCGGCAATGATCGCCCTGATGCCCCGCCCCGCGGCCTGCTCGGCGAAGGCGAACAGCTCATCGGGCATGCGGTGCGCGGAGACCACCTGCTTGTCGTAAGGCACGCCGAAGCGATCGAGGATCTCGGCAGCATGGCGCAAGGTGTCCCAGTCGCTGGAGGATCCCATGACGAGGGAAATCAAGGTGTTCACGTGGGCGGCTGCCGGCGTCGGCTTCTGGGCGATCAGGCGGCTGATTCTGGCAGTCGTGATTGCAGCTGGGCCAACGCGCTGCCGAGCCGGCGTTCAAACTCCTGATGGTCGCTTGAGGCACCTTGAACGAATTCAGCGAGGAAGGCCGAGCCGAGGACCTCCAGACCCGCCTGCTCAAGCGCCAGGAGCATCCTCGAGAGCACCACGCGCTCGTCGGGATCAAGCGCTCGAAGCTCGTCGATGTCGATCAGGGCGGCGAAGAACTGTGCGCGCGCCTTGTCGCCGGCCATCAGGTGGCAATAGGCGAGCTCGGTGCGGAGGGCCGAGTCATTCAGGTGACCGGAGCGAAACGACTTGCCGCCGACAAAGCTTTCCAGCGCTGTCGCGGCCTTGGCAAACTCGCCCAGCATCCAGTCCGCCCGCGCAAGACAAAACGTCACATGGTCGGCCAGGGTCTGGATGTTCACGAGCTTGTTGAGGTTCCCGGACGACTCCAGCTCGAGCCTGGTCTTTGCAGTCCAGTCGGGGTTGTCGTGGCCCAGGGCCCACTCGAGACGTTGACGCGACAGCGCAAACGCAGCCCTGTCGAAGACGATCGCTTCGATGGAGGCCTGGTCGCCGTCGGCAACCGCATGATGGTGCGCTTTCTTGAAGTAGGTCTGGGCGGCCTCGGCCCTGCCCAGGACCATCGTCGCCAACATGAGCACCAGAAAGACCCTCGTCTTCGCGGTGTGGTGCTCCGGCTCCCAAGAGTCACAGGCCAGAGCCAGAGTCCGCGCCATCGACTCGAAGCGCGAGTACTCGAAGTCCAGAAACCCCTTCCAGGCCGCTGCCAGCGCGATCACCTCGCCGTCTCTCATGGCTTGCCCCAGGAAGAGCGCTCGGCTCAGCCGGTCGGTCGCCACCGCGCTGAAGGACTCGTAGTGATGCTTGATGCCCTCGGCGATCATGACCAGACAGGTCACTCGGCCACTCTGGCCGGTCCCGAAGTCTTGCCGAACTCCGTCGATCCCGTCCTGCGCCTCAGTGAATCGGCTCAGCCGCGCCAGGTACAAGGCTCGCAGCGCCCGACACTCGGCCTGCTTGTAGGGGTCACGTTCCGCTCGAATCGTGTCTTCGATCCTCTTCAGATACTGGCTCACGGTTCACTCCCAGCCACTGCCCTGATCTTCCATTCTTGCTCTTTGTGCCGATGCGGGAAAGCGTCAAGCACCGGTGTCCCGCGCGAAAAAAACAAGGGCGACCCTCACGGGTCGCCCTCATCGAAGGACCCCGTACTAGCCAGGGCCGGCCGATCTCAAGGCTTGTTCCCCGTGGGGAAGGGCCAGGCAGCCGCCGGGTTCAGCGTGGTCTTGGCCGGGGCAGCAGGTGCCGCCGCAGGCGCAGCAGGCGCGGGGGCCGCCGGCTTCTTCGCGGCCTTCTTCGCCGCCGCCTTCTTCGCCGTCGGCTTCTTTGGCGCCGCAGCCTTCTTGACCGCAGCCTTCTTCGCCGGGGCGGCCTTCTTCGCAGCCTTCTTGGCCGGCGCGGCCTTCTTCGCCGGGGCGGCCTTCTTCGCCGCCTTCTTGGCCGGCGCAGCCTTCTTGGCCGGAGCAGCCTTCTTGGCCGCAGCCTTCTTGGCCGGCGCAGCCTTCTTGGCCGCAGCCTTCTTGGCCGGCGCAGCCTTCTTGGCGGGGGCGGCCTTCTTGGCGGCCGCCTTCTTCGCCGGAGCGGCCTTCTTCGCCGCAGCCTTCTTGGCCGGAGCGGCCTTCTTCGCAGTTGCCATAACGATCTCCTTGATCAAGTTGCAACAAGCACCACGCCGGTCGTTCCGGCGCGGGGATTCATCACCCGGGGGTCTGCCGGTGGGCACGTGCCCCCGGCGGTCGCCCCGGTGCGATGAACGGGGTCACGAACCTGCCCGGTCTGATCGCCAGGCTCGGTTCGTCATTCTTGATCTCTCTATCGCCCCGCCGCACGGTTGTCGTGCGCCGGGCTTTGGCCCGCTGTCCGGCAAGGAACTGCGCTATTGCTCAGTCCCAGGCCAGCGCGCCGCCGGTCTGGTAGTCGATGACACGGGTTTCGAAGAAGTTGCGCTCCTTCTTCAAGTCGATCATCTCGCTCATCCAGGGGAAAGGGTTCTCCTCGTTGGGGTACAGCGGATCCAGGCCGATCTGCGTCGCGCGCCGGTTGGCGATGTAGCGCAGGTAGCCCTTGAACATGCTCGCGTTCATGCCCAGGACGCCGCGCGGCATGGTGTCCTCGGCATAGCGGTACTCGAGCTCGACAGCCTTCTCGAACAGCGCCTTGATCTCGGCCTTGAACGGCGGCGTCCAAAGGTGAGGGTTCTCGAGCTTGATCTGGTTGATCAGGTCGATGCCGAAGTTGCAGTGCATCGACTCGTCGCGCAGGATGTACTGATACTGCTCAGCGGCACCCGTCATCTTGTTCTGCCGGCCCAGCGCGAGAATCTGCGTGAAGCCGACGTAGAAGAAGAGGCCCTCCATCAGGCAGGCAAAGACGATCAAGCTCTTCAGCAGTTTCTGGTCGGCCTCGGGCGTGCCGGTGTGGAAGTGGGGGTCCATGATCGCGTCGATGAACGGGATCAGGAACTCGTCCTTGTCCCGAATCGACGAGACCTCGTGGTAGGCGTTGAAGATCTCGCCGTCGTCGAGGCCGAGACTCTCGACGATGTACTGGTAGGCGTGCGTGTGGATGGCCTCCTCAAACGCCTGGCGCAAGAGGAACTGCCGGCACTCCGGTGCCGTGATGTGGCGGTAGGTGCCCAACACGATGTTGTTGGCAGCCAGCGAGTCGGCGGTGACGAAGAAGCCGAGGTTGCGCTTGATGATTCGGCGCTCGTCTTCGGTCAGGCCGTTGGGATCTTTCCACGTCGCGATGTCGCGCGACATGTTCACCTCTTGCGGCATCCAGTGGTTTGCGCAGGTGGAGAGGTACTTCTCCCATGCCCACTTGTACTTGAACGGCACCAGTTGGTTGACGTCGGTCTGGCCGTTGATGATGCGTTTGTCGGCGATGTTGACGCGGCGCTCCCCGCTGGCGTGGACGTCGCCTGATGCTGCGAGCCGCGGCGGCGTGGGCAGCGAGGCAGCTGCCGGAAACGGATTGCCGGGCAACTGGGGCGGCAGTGTTGCCGCCGCGGCTGGCACCGACAAGGCCGGTGCGGCAATCGGCGCGCCGCGGGCTGAAGGCTCCGACATCGCGATCGGCGCCTGTGGCGGCATCACCTTGGGTTGTGGCTTGACTTCGTCTTCCCAGACCAGCATGGGTTCTACGTCCTGTGATGATGAATTATCGGAGTGTTGTTCGCAAACACCAAGCACTGGTTGACATCGCGATGAACTCGTTGTTGCAGCAGCGCATCGTGGCAGGGCTCATGCAGCGACCGCCGACGACGCGGCCTGCGATCAGCAAGGCCTCACTGGCAGGCCTCGCAGTCGGGGTTGTCGATCGAGCAGAACTTGATGTCGCTCGCCGGCTCAGCACCGGCCGGGGAAGCGGCGGACGACACCGCGCCGCCGGCTGCACCACCCACCATGGGCACGGCGTTCAGCGCGCCCGGCGCCACCGTGCTCTTCTCGCTGTAGGTGGCGCTGGTGGTGCGCAGGTAGTACGTGGTCTTCAGGCCGCGCAGCCACGCGAGCTTGTAGGTCTCGTCGAGGCGGCGGCCCGAGGCGCCGGCCATGTAGATGTTGAGCGACTGCGCCTGGTCGATCCACTTCTGGCGCCGCGCGCCGGCCTCGATGAGCCAGCTCGGGTCGACTTCGAAGGCCGTGGCGTACAGGCGCTTGAGCTCCTCGGGCACGCGGTCGATCGGGCGCAGCGAGCCGTCGAAGTGCTTGAGATCGACCACCATGACGTCGTCCCACAGGCCGAGTTTCTTGAGGTCGCGCACGAGGTACTCGTTGACGACCGTGAACTCGCCCGACAGGTTGCTCTTGACGCTGAGGTTGCCGAAACTCGGCTCGATGGAGGCGTCGACGCCGATGATGTTGCTGATGGTGGCCGTGGGCGCGATGGCCACGCAATTGCTGTTGCGCATGCCGTGCTCGGCGATGCGCTGACGCAGGGCGGGCCAGTCCATGGTCTCGCTGCGGTCGACCTGCACCCACTGCTCGCCACCGCGCGCCTGGGCCAGCAGCGACAGCGTGTCCTGCGGCAGGATGCCGCGGTCCCAGAGGCTGCCGCGGTAGCTGCTGTAACGGCCGCGCTCGGCAGCCAGATCGGTGCTGGCCCAGTAGGCGTGGTAGCACACCGCCTCCATGCTGCGGTCGGCGAACTCCACGGCCTCGGCACTCGAGTACGGCACGCGCAGCTGGTACAGGCAGTCCTGGAAGCCCATCAACCCCAATCCCACCGGGCGGTGGCGCAGGTTGCTGTCGCGAGCCTTCTTCACCGCGTAGTAGTTGATGTCGATGACGTTGTCGAGCATGCGCATGGCCGTCGACACGGTCTTCTTGAGCTTGGCCTGGTCGATCCGGCCGTCCTTGAGGTGCTGCACCAGGTTCACCGACCCGAGATTGCAGACGGCAATCTCGGTGTCGGAGGTGTTCAGCGTGATCTCGGTGCACAGGTTCGACGAGTGGACCACGCCCACATGCTGCTGCGGCGAGCGGACGTTGCAGGCGTCCTTGAAGGTGATCCAGGGATGGCCCGTCTCGAAAAGCATCGAGAGCATCTTGCGCCACAGATCCCGGGCCGGCATGCGCTTGAAGAGCTTGAGCTCGCCGCTGTCGACTTGGGCCTCGTAGGCGGTGTAGGCGGCCTCGAAGCCGGTGCCGAACTTGTCGTGCAGATCGGGGCAGGTGCTGGGACTGAACAGCGTCCAGTCGCCGCCCTCGATGACGCGCCGCATGAACAGGTCGGGGATCCAGTTGGCGGTGTTCATGTCGTGCGTACGCCGCCGGTCGTCGCCGGTGTTCTTGCGCAGTTCGAGAAACTCCTCGACGTCGAGATGCCAGGTCTCGAGGTACGCGCAGACCGCGCCCTTGCGCTTGCCGCCCTGGTTGACGGCCACGGCGGTGTCGTTGACAACCTTCAGGAATGGCACGACGCCCTGACTCTCGCCGTTGGTGCCCTTGATGTGGCTGCCCAGGGCGCGCACGCGCGTCCAGTCGTTGCCCAGGCCGCCGGCAAACTTGCTCAGCAGCGCGTTCTCCTTGATGGCCTCGTAGATGCCGTCCAGGTCGTCGGCCACGGTGGTGAGGTAGCAGCTGCTGAGCTGGCTGCGCCGCGTGCCGCTGTTGAACAGCGTGGGCGTGCTGCTCATGAAGTCGAAGCTGGAGAGCACCTCGTAGAACTCGATGGCTCGGGCCTCGCGGTCGATCTCGTTGAGCGCCAGACCCATGGCCACGCGCATGAAGAAGGCCTGCGGCATCTCGATGCGCCGCTTGGCCACGTGCAGGAAGTAGCGGTCGTACAGTGTCTGCAGTCCGAGGTAGTCGAACTGCAGGTCGCGCTCGGCCTTGAGCGCGGCGCCGAGCCTGACGAGATCGAACTGCAGCAGCTTGTCGTCGAGCAGCTCGGCATCAACGCCCTTCTTGACGAACTGCGGGAAGTACTCGGCGTAGCGTGTGGCCATCTGCGCCTGGGTGACTTCTTCGCCCAGGATCTCGCGACGGATGGTGTGCAGCAGCAGCCGCGCAGTGGCGCGGGTGTAGGCGGGCTCCTTCTCGATCAGGGTGCGCGCGGCCAGGATGGCGGCCTTGTAGACCTCGTCGATCGGGACGCCGTCGTACAGGTTGCGGCGGGTCTCGGTCATGATGGGCTCGGCCTGCACCTCGGCGCCGAGGCCGGCGCAGGCGCTGTCGACCAGCGCGCGCAGCGCGCCCATGTCCAGCGGCACACGCTGGCCGTTCTCGAGCACGTGCAGGTCGGGCGCCTTGACCACCGCCGGCGCGCCCTGGCGCGCGCGCTCCTGCGCGCGGCGTTCGCGGTACAGCACGTAGGCGCGCGCCACCTCGTGGTGACCGCCGCGCATCAGGCCGAGCTCGACCTGGTCCTGCACATCCTCGATGTGGAAGGTGCCGCCACCCGGGCGGCTGCGCAGCAGCGCGCGCACGACGCTGCCGGTGAGCTGCTCGACCGTCTCGCGCACGCTGGCCGAGGCCGCGCCTTGCGTGCCATGCACCGCCAGGAATGCCTTCATCAGCGCCACCGCAATCTTGTCGGGCTCGAAGCCCACCACCGAGCCGTTGCGGCGGATGATCTGATAGGCGGTGTAGACGCCGGCCTGCGGAGCCGGGCTGGCGCTGGCCGGCGGCATGCGCTGCGGCGCTGGGGTGGCGATGTCGACGGATTGCATTCGATCCCCTCTGTGTCGTTCGTGATGCACACCGCCGGCGCGCTGGCCGGCGATGCAGTGGATGCCTAGACACCCCGGCCCAGGTGGGCGGAGCTTGTCGCCAAGCACAGCTTGCGCGCCACAGGCCCGGTGGTGTCGGTGGGCCTTCGCGGTTGGCGGGATTCCCAGTGAAGCACTATATCTGGGGTGCCCACCCCCATCAAGGCACTAGCGCTAGTGTGCACCAAGGGCCTTCCCTGATTGCCCACCGCTGTGCCGACGCCGCGGCCGGGCACGCGCGGCTGGCATCCGTCAGCAGCCCGGATGGGACTCGCGGGCCACACCGCCGCGCCAGTCTTGGCGCGACGCCGTGCAGGCCGCGCCAGCAGGGGCGAAACGCACCGTCACGGCCCCGGAGACCGCGCCGTGGCTGGAGCGCGCAGCAGAGCCTGCCCGACACGCGGCACCCGCAGCGGGCTGTGCTGCAGGCCACGCGCCAGGCCGAACCAGTCGAACCCAGGCCCGGGGTCCGTCTTGCGGCCCGGGGCAACGTCCTCGTGTCCCACCACCTCGCGCAGCGGATGCCGGCGGGCCAGCGCAGCCAGCAGCCGCACCAGCGAAGCGTATTGCGCCCGCTCGTAGCAACCGCTGTCCAGGCCTTCGAGCTCGATGCCGACCGACCAGTCGTTGCAGTTCGGCCGCCCCCGCCAGGTCGACGCGCCCGCATGCCAGGCGCGCGCGCCCGTGGCAGCGAACTGCACGACGCGACCGCTGCGCCGCACGAAGAAGTGAGCCGAGACGTGCAGGCCGCGGATGGACTCGAAGTACGGGTGCTCGTCCCAGTCCAGGCGGTTCGTGAACAGGCGCTCGACAGCATCGCCGCGGTACAAGCCCGGCGGCAGGCTGATCGAATGCACGATGGCGAGCGTGGGCTCCACGCCCGCCGGACGCGGCCCTACGTTGGGTGAGGGGCGCCAAGACGCCGGTGTCCACCAGCCGTCGCCGTGCCAAACCCCACGCCGGCTCACCGCCCGGTCCTGCAAGAGCCGCGGACGCGCCGCTCAGGCCGGATCGCCACCGGGCTCAGCCGCCGCTGCATCGCCGCCGATCCCCAGCCGGGCCATGCGGTAACGCATCTGCCGCAGTGACAGTCCCAGGCTCGCGCCGGCGGCTGTCCGGTTGTAGCGATGGCGCTCGAGCGCACGTTCGAGCACCTGCCGCTCGACCTCGTCGAGGTAGACCACAAGGTCGCTCGGCAGCGGGGGCTCGACCGCGGCGGCCAAGGCCGGCCTGGGCTTGTGCTGCGGTTCGGCCTCAGCGACCACGTCCTCGAAGCGGCCCTCGGGCAGACCAAGGTCGTCGACGCTGATGTCGGGCCCGCTGGCCAAAGCCAGCGCGCGATGCAGCAGGTTCTCGAGCTCGCGAACGTTGCCCGGGAAGGCATGGCGCAGCAGCCGCTGCTCGGCGTCCGGCGCCAGCGCGGGCGGCACGGGGACACCGACGTCGCGGGCGATGCGCTCGATGACCGCGCGGCAGATCGCCGGCACGTCGCCCATGCGCTCGCGCAGCGGCGGCACGACGATGCAAATGACGTTGAGGCGGTAGAACAGGTCCTGCCGGAAACGGCCGTTCTGCACCTCGGCACCGAGGTCCTTGTGCGTGGCGCTGACGATGCGCACATTCACCGGCTGCTCGGCGGTCGCGCCCAGCGGGCGCACGGCGCGCTCCTGGATCACGCGCAGCATCTTGCTCTGCATCGATAGCGGCAGGTCGCCGATCTCGTCGAGGAACAGCGTGCCCGACTGCGCGGCCTGGAAGAAGCCTTCGCGGTCTTCGTGGGCGCCGGTGAACGCACCCTTGCGGTAGCCGAAGAACTCCGCCTCGAGCAGGCTCTCGGGAATGGCACCGCAGTTGACAGCCACGAACGGGCCGCCGGCACGGGCCGAGCAGTCGTGGATGGCCCGCGCCACCAGCTCCTTGCCAGTGCCCGATTCACCATGCACCAGCACGGGTGCCATGCTGCGCGCCACCTTGTCCACCAGCGAACGCACCTGCTGCATCGCGACCGAGTCGCCGAGCAGCCGCTGCAGCGCCGGCCGCCGCGGTGCACCCGCCGGTGGCGGCTTGCGCGACGCGGGCGGCGTCGGCAGGCGGCCCAATGCCGACGCCACGACGGCGCGGAACTGCCGCAGGTCGACGGGCTTGGTGAGGTAGTCGTAGGCGCCCGCCTTCAAGGCCTCGACCGCGTTCTCGGGCGAGCCGTAGGCCGTGATGACCACGGTCTTCTCGGGCCGGCCAGCCTCTTGGAGCCGGTGCAGCAGATCCAGCCCGCTGCCGTCGGGCAGCCGCATGTCCGTGATCAGCAGCTGGTAGCCGCCCGCGCCGCGTTGCAGCAGCATCGCCCAGCCCTCCTTCACCGAGCCGGCACTGTCGACGTCGTAGCCCTCGCGCAAGAGGGTGAGCTCGTACAGCGTGCGCAGGTCGGGCTCGTCGTCGACGACGAGCAGGCGGGGGTTGGGCGGGTTGGACACGGGCGCGGGGTCGCTCAAGGAGCCGGTCAGGCCAGCGGCAGCGTGGGCACCGACGCCGGCCCAGCGAGGGTCGTCCGGCGCAAGCGCACCGCAAACTCGTTGCGCAGCCGCTCGGTCGCGGGCCGGGGGCGGTATTCGATGCTGGCGCCGTAGCGTTCGCACAACTCACGGCAAATATACAAGCCCAGTCCGGTGCCGCGGCTGCGGGTGGAGAAGAAGGGCTCGAACAGCCGCCGCTCGACCTCGGGCGCGATTGGAGCACCGTCGGACAGCACCGACAGCAGCGCGAGCCGTTCGTCCAGGGGCAGCAGGCGCAGGACCACGGAACCGGGCTCGCCGCTGGCGTGCCGCAGCGCGTTGTCGAGCAGGTTCACAAGCACCCGGCGCAGGTGCTCTGGGTCGAAGTCCACACCCAGCGGGCTGGCGTACAGCTCGGCGCGCAGCGGGCTGGCCGGGCCCATCGACAGGCCTTGCGTGCGCATCCAGTCAACCGCAGCCTGGGCCACCACCGCCGCCGCGTCCACGGCCTGCGGCGGCGGCAGGGAGCCGGGCGCCACCTCCATCACGTCGTCGACCAGCCGCTTCAGGCGCTGCACGTTGTCGTCCACGATGGCAGCCAGCTGCTGCTGCCCCGGCGTCAGAGGGTCTTCCATCAGCAACGCGTTGGCCTGCGCGATGGCCGCCAGCGGGTTGCGGATCTCGTGCGCGATGCCGGCTGAGACGCGGCCCATCGCGGCCAGCTTGTCCTGGCGGATCCGCGCCTGCAGCGTTCGGAGGTCTTCGAGCAAGAGCACAGCCGCCGGCTCGGAGCCCGCCGCGTCGGCAGCCCGCGTGCGCATGAAGCGCACGCGCAGCCGCAGCGTGCGCGAGTGGCCCTGGCCGAAGCCGAGCGTCACGTCCTGGCCGGCCTCGGGCCACTGGCCGCTGGCCACGGCCTGCTGTGCAGCCTGCCACAGCGGGGCCCAGGCCGGCAGCCGGTCCAGCGAAAACGGTGCCGGCGGCGAAAGGTCCTGATCCACCAGCAGCGCGCGCGCCGCCGGGTTGGCGGCGCGCACCTGAAGCGATCGGTCGACCACCAGAACGCCATCGACCATCTCCTCGATCACCAAGCGGTTGAGCCGGGCCTGCTGACGTGCCAGCTCCAGGCTGTCGTGTGCGGCCGCTTCCTCGCGCGCGAGGCGGCTGGCCAGCTCGCTGGCCAGCAGCGCAATCACGAACAGGCCCATGCTCGCCAGGCCGGACTGCAGCATCAGCGTCGGTGAGTCGCCGCCGTGTCCCCAGGCCGATGCCAGCAGCATCAGCGTGACCGCCGCCGTGGTGCCGAGCGCACGCACGCGCGAGGTCAGCACGCCGGCCATCAGCACCGGCAACACCAGCAGCGCGGCATAGTTGAACGACGACCCGACCTCGTTCAGATGCAGCACCGAAAAGGCCAGCAAGTCGATGCCAATGGTCGACAGCCACTGGCGCCGCCGCTGCGAACTCTGGCTGACCGGCTCGGCCAGTGCGCCCAGGCGCGGAAGCAGCCACAACGAGATGGCCTGGGCGGCGTAGGCCAGCGTCACCAGCACGGCCCACTCGGGCTGACGGGCGCCGGTCCAGGCGCTGATGCCCTGCACCGCGAGCACACTCAGCCCGAGGGCGGCGCGTGCCGCAACGTAGGCGCGGACGACGCGCGCGAAGGCCGTGTCCTGGGCGTGGCGCAGCCGGTGCACCTGGCGGTCGAGAAAGCGGCTGTCGTCAGCCGCCGACACCGTGCTGGCGGACTCGGAGGCGTCGCCACCGCTGTCAGCGAGGGGCCGCTGGTCGGCGGCGCGCAGGCCGGTGCTGCGCCGGTCACCGTGGCGGCGGTCGCCACGGCGACGGTCGGCCTCGCGGGGGTCCATCGGCGAGGGCTGTGGCGCTCAGCCGCTGCGGCGCGGCCCTGCTTGGCGGTGCGCCTCGCCGCAATAGGGGTGACCGGCAACGTCGAACAAGGCATCGGCCTGGGGCAGGTGCACGCCGCAGTGCGCACACGAGACCATCGCCTGCGGCGCCTCGATGCGCTCACCGGCGCTGCCGGGTCGAGGCGGTGGCGCCGGTGGCAGGTCGGGCGGGCGCTGTCGGCGTGACACCGCGAGCCAGGCCAGCGCGCCAACGAGCACGAGCAGCAGGACGACGAACTTCATCGCTGAGGGTTGGTCATGCCGGGTACGGTCAGACCGCAGCGCGGCCGAGCACGACCTCCAGCACGAAGCGGGAACCGGCATAACCCAGCAGAAGCAGCACTGCGCCGGCATAGAGCCAGCGCGTGGCCTGGCGGCCCCGCCAGCCGCGAACCCGACGGCCCAAGAGCAGCGCTCCGATGACCGCCCAGGCCAGCACCGAGAACACCGTCTTGTGCTCGATCCAGCGGCCCTGCGGGGCGAGCAAGGTGGAGACGAGACCCAGCACCAGTGTCGCCGTGAGGACCAGGAAGCCGACCTCGACGAAACGGAAGGTTATGCGTTCGAGCTGCAACAACGGCATGCCCGGCGCCGGGCCGCGCGCCAGCGCGGCGGCGCCACTGCCGCGCAGCCGACGCTCGGCAGCATCGAGCCACAGGCCGTGCAGAACCGCAGCGCCGAACAGGCCATACGAGCCCACCCCCAGCGCGAAGTGCAGCGGCGCCAGCGCCGAGTGCATGACGCGTGGATCGCCCGGGAACGTGGCCGCCAGCAGCACCGCCACGATACCCGCCAGGCCCAGCCACTGCCGCACCACCGGCACCGGCAGCAGCCGGCTTTCGACGGTGTAGACCGCGATCACCATCCACACGGCGGTGGACAACACCGGCCCGAACCCCAGCCGGGCGCCTGGCGCGGGCTGACCGAAGCCCCCGATATCGATGAGCAGCAGCAGCGCATGCAGCACGAAGCCGCCCAGCAGGCCCACCACCGACAGGCGGCCCCAAGACGCCGCCGGCACCGTGGCCAGCAGATACAGGCCCGAGGTCACCAGCACCAGCAGCAGCCCGCCTCCGGGGGCGAGCATCGGGGAGCCGGTCGATAAAATCATGCCCGGCAGTGTGCCATGCGGCACGTGCCCCAGCCCCCCCCCACTTCGGCGCGCCCATGGCCAGCAACCTCACCGATCGGCTCTCCAGGCTCGTCAAGACGATGCGCGGCCAGGCCCGCATCACCGAGAGCAACGTGCAGGACATGCTGCGCGAGGTACGCGTGGCGCTGCTCGAAGCCGACGTGGCGCTGCCGGTGGTGCGCGATTTCATCGCCCGCGTCAAGGACAAGGCGCTGGGCGCCGAGGTCGTGGGCTCGCTGAACCCGGGCCAGGCACTGGTGGGCATCGTGCACAAGGAGCTCGCCGCGACCATGGGCGAGGGGGTCTCGGACCTCCATCTCGCCGCGCAGCCGCCGGCCGTCATCCTGATGGCCGGCCTGCAGGGTGCCGGCAAGACGACGACCACAGCCAAGCTCGCCAAGCACCTGATCACGAAGCGCAAGAAGAAGGTGCTCACGGTTTCGGCCGACGTCTACCGGCCGGCGGCCATCGAGCAGCTCAAGACGGTGACGGCGCAGGCCGGTGCCGAGTGGTTCCCGTCGCAGCCGACGGACCAGCCGCGCGACATCGCCCTGGCCGCGCTCGACCACGCCCGGCGCCACTACGTCGATGTGCTGCTGGTGGACACCGCCGGCCGCCTGGCCATCGACGAGGCCCTGATGGCGGAGATCCGCGAGCTGCACGCGGTGCTGCAACCGGTGGAGACGCTGTTCGTCGTCGACGCGATGCAGGGTCAGGACGCGGTGAACACCGCCCGCGCCTTCAAGGATGCGCTGCCGCTGACCGGCGTGGTGCTCACCAAGCTCGACGGCGACAGCCGCGGCGGCGCCGCGCTGTCGGTGCGGCAGGTCACGGGCGCGCCGATCAAGTTCGCCGGCATCTCGGAAAAGATCGACGGCCTGGAGGTCTTCGACGCCGGGCGCCACGCCGGCCGCGTGCTGGGCATGGGCGACATCGTCGCGCTCGTCGAGGAGGTGCAGAAGGGCGTCGACATCGCCTCGGCACAGAAGCTGGCCGAGAAGGTCAAGAGCGGCCGCGGCTTTGACCTCGAGGACTTCCTGGCCCAGATCAGCCAGATGAAGAAGATGGGGGGCCTGTCGGGCCTGATGGACAAGCTGCCCAGCCAGCTGACCGCCAAGGCCCAGGGCGCCGACCTCGGCAAGGCCGAACGCGACGTGCGCCGCATGGAGGGCATCATCCATTCGATGACGCCGCTGGAGCGCCGCAAACCCGAGCTCATCAAGGCCAGCCGCAAGCGCCGGATCGCCGCCGGGGCCGGCGTGCCGGTGCAGGAGGTGAACCGCCTGCTCAGCCAGTTCGAGCAGATGCAGGGGATGATGAAGAAGATGAAGGGCGGCGGGATGATGAAGATGATGAAGCGGATGGGAGGCGGGTTCGGCGGCGGGATGGGCGGCGGAGGTCCGGGCGGCGGCTTTCCTGGCATGCCGCGCTGACCGCCTGGCGCTGACACTCCGATACGCCTTTTGTACGTGTCGCCCTTGTGGGCGGGACCGCGGCGGTCGATTCTTGGGGTTCGTCCTTGACGCAACCCCTGCACCCATCCGATGGAGCTTCTCCCCCCTTACGCGGCACCACTGACCGTGCTGCTGCTGCTGACTTGGCTGCTGCTGCGGCGCCTCGCTCGCCAGGCGCGGGCGCCGTCGCGGCGGCAGGCCCTGGACACCGTGGCCGACTGGCCGCCCGAGGCGGCCCGTGTGCTCACCATCACCGAGCGCCAGGGCTACGAGCTGCTCAAGCGCGCGATGCCCGGCTACCTGGTGCTGGGACAGGTGCCGTTGTCGCGCTTCGTGCGCGTGCCGGCACGCCACAGCCACGCCGACTGGCTGCATCGGGTGGGCTCGCTGAGCGCTGACCTGCTCGTCTGCGACAGCGGCTCGCGCGTACTGGCCGTCATCGATATCCGGGCCGCCGACGAGAGCGCGCGGGCGCGCCGCCGCCACGAGCGCATGGCGCGCGTGCTGCGCGCCGCCAATATCCACGTTCACGAGTGGCGCGACGGACAGCTCCCCAGCATCACCGAGATCCGCCATGCGATGGCGCACGTGCTGCAGCCTGCAACGTCGGGCATCAGGCCGCAGCGCAGCACCTCGCGCGCGATGCCGCTGATCCCGGTGGCCGAGATCGAGGAAATGCTGTCCGAGGGCGACCGCGCCGCCGCGGCTGCGGCGTTCGATCACGTCATGGAGCCGGTGCCGAGCGGCTTCTACGACGAGATGGAGTCGGCGGCGCAGCGCTGAGCGGCAGCTTCAGCCGAGCAGTGCGTGCGCGAACTCGCGCGCGTGGAAGGTCTGCAGGTCCTCGAGCTTCTCACCCACGCCGACGAAGTACACGGGCACCGGCCCGCCCGGCCGCGTGGCACCCCAGCGCGCGATGGCGGCGAGCACACCGCCCTTGGCCGTGCCGTCGAGCTTGGTGACGACCAGGCCCGTCAGCCCCAGCGCGGCGTCGAAGGCCTTGACCTGGGCCAGTGCGTTCTGGCCGGTGTTGCCATCCACCACCAGCACAACCTCGTGCGGTGCGCCCTCCTGGGCCTTGGCGATGGTGCGGCGGATCTTCTTCAGCTCCTCCATCAGGTGCAGTTGCGTGGGCAGGCGGCCGGCGGTGTCGGCGATGACGACGTCGCAGCCGCGGGCCCGGCCGGCCTGTACGGCGTCGAAGCTGACGGCGGCGGGATCGCCGCCTTCCTGGCTGATGATCTCGACGCGGTTGCGCCCGGCCCACACGGCGAGCTGCTCGCGTGCCGCGGCGCGGAAGGTGTCGGCGGCGGCCAGCAGCACCTGCGCGCCGGACTCGGCCAGGTGGCGCGTCAGCTTGCCGATGCTCGTGGTCTTGCCGGCGCCGTTGACACCCACCACCATGATCACCGTCGGCGTGGCCTCGCCCACCACGAGCGGCTTGTCCAGGGGTGCCAGCAAGTCGGTGATGGCATCGGCCAGCAGCAACTTCACGGCCGCGGGCTCGGTGGCTTTGTGCGCCTTGACACGGCGCTTCAGGTCGGCCAGCAGCACCTCGGTGGCGGCAACACCGGCATCGGCCATCAGCAACGCCGACTCGAGCTCTTCGTACAAGCCGTCGTCGATCTTCGTGCCGGTGAAGACCTGGGTCAGGCTGGAGCCCGTCTTGCGCAAGCCCTGCGCCAGCCGGCCCAGCCAGCCGCTGCGCTCGGAAGCTGCTTCAGGCGGATGAGGCTCCACCGGGCCGGCACCCTGCTCGGCTGTGGATAGGGCCCGCGGCAGGGTCGCCGGTGCGGTGTCGGGGCCGTTGGCGGGCGGCGGCGCCTTCTTGCGGAAGAAGCTGAACATCGGGGCGGCACTGCGGCTGCGGGCGGTGGGCACTCTTTACACCCGCCGCAGGCAGCGGGCTATACTCACCGGTTCAGGCGCTTTAGCTCAGTTGGTTAGAGCGACGGAATCATAATCCGCAGGTCCGGGGTTCAAATCCCTGAAGCGCCACCAGAACAGCGAAGGCCCGAGTCATTCTCGGGCCGTTTTTTTGCGCCGCCCGCCCGGGCGGCGCGCCACAGCCCCTGGATCCACACCATGCCCCGCTGTGCCCTCTTGCTTGCCGCCGCGCTGGTGGTGGCCGCCGTGGCCACGTCTGCCCTGGCCCAGCCCAACCGCAGTTTTCCGGCCGCGGCCCTGCGCGGTGAACTCGTTGTCACCACCCCGCCCGAGGTCCTGCTCAATCGGCAGCCGGCGAGATTGGCGCCCGGCGCACGCATCCGCGACGCCGGCAACCGCATCGTGGTCAGCGGCCAGGTCGTCGGGCAGAAGCTGCTCGTGCACTACACGCGCGACCTGCAGGGCAACTTGCTCGAGGTGTGGCTGCTCACGCCGACAGAGGCCGCGCGCAAGCCCTGGCCATCGACGCCCGCCGAGGCCGCTGCCTGGCGCTTCGACAGCGCCGCCCAAACCTGGAGCAAGCCATGAACCCGACCGACGCCCAGGCCCCGAAGAAGGTCTTCATCCGCACCTTCGGCTGCCAGATGAACGAGTACGACTCGGACAAGATGGCCGACGTGCTTGGCGCGGCCCAGGGCTATGTGAAAACCGACGACCCCGAGGCCGCCGATCTCATCCTCTTCAACACCTGCAGCGTGCGCGAGAAGGCGCAGGAGAAGGTCTTCTCCGACCTCGGCCGGGTCAAGCACCTCAAGAAGAAGGGCGTGCTCATCGGCGTCGGCGGCTGTGTGGCCAGCCAGGAAGGCGCGGCCATCATCGAGCGTGCGCCCTACGTCGATCTGGTGTTCGGCCCGCAGACGCTGCACCGGCTGCCGCAGATGATCGAGGCCCGCGCGCGGCAGCACAGGCCGCAGGTGGACATCAGTTTTCCCGAGATCGAGAAGTTCGACCATCTGCCGCCGGCACGCGTGGAAGGTGCGAGCGCCTTCGTTTCGATCATGGAAGGCTGCAGCAAGTACTGCAGCTATTGCGTCGTGCCGTACACGCGCGGCGAAGAGGTGAGCCGGCCGCTCGATGACGTGCTGGCGGAGGTGGCCGGCCTGGCCGAGCAGGGCGTGAAGGAGGTCACGCTGCTGGGCCAGAACGTCAACGCCTGGCGCGGCGCCATGGGCCGCACGGCCGAGATCGCCGACTTTGCGCTGCTCATCGAACTCGTGGCACAGGTCACCGGCATCGCGCGCATACGCTACACGACGAGCCACCCCAACGAATTCACCCAGCGACTCGTCGACATCTACGCCCGTGTGCCGCAGCTCGTGAGCCACCTGCACCTGCCCGTGCAGCATGGCTCCGACCGCATTCTGATGGCCATGAAGCGCGGCTACACGGCGATGGAGTACAAGAGCACGATCCGCAGACTGCGCGCCGTGCGCCCGGGCATCAGCCTGTCGAGCGACTTCATCGTCGGCTTTCCCGGCGAGACCGAAGACGACTTCGGCAGGATGATGAAGCTCATCGAGGACATCGGCTTTGATGCGAGCTTCAGCTTCGTCTTCAGCCCGCGCCCGGGCACGCCGGCCGCCGCACTCGCCGACGACACGCCGCAGGACCTGAAGCTGAAGCGCCTGCAGCACCTGCAGGCCACCGTCGAGGCCAACGTGCGGCGCATCAGCGCCAGCCGCGTGGGCACGGTGCAGCGCATCCTGGTCGAGGGGCCGTCCAGGAAGAGCGCCGCCGAGCTGATGGGCCGCACCGAGTGCAACCGCATCGTCAACTTCGACGGCGGGCCGAACGCAGCGCGGCTGGTGGGGCAGCTGCTTGACGTGCGCATCACCGAGGCGCTGCCGCACTCGCTGCGCGGCACGCCGGAGCTGCATGACGAGCCGACCGCGGCCTGAGCCCGGTCTGAGCCCGGTCTGAGCCCGGTCTGAAGCCACCGGCACCTCAGCGCCCCGGCCCGAAGCCTCGCCACCAGAGCGCGCCGGCCGTTGCCAGCACCATGCCGCCGTAGGTGGCGATGCGGCCGTCGCGGCCGAACACCACCAGGCCCAGCAGCACCACCACCGCGGCCGCTGCGGCGGCCGCGGTGGCCAGGCGGCGCCAGGGCACGGCGGCCAGTTCACGCCGCCACAGCAGCTTGGCCAGCGCGGCCGCCAGCGCGCCGAGCATCAGCGCAGGCAGGAAGAGGTTGGCAAGATGCCATGCAGCGTCGAGCGGGCCCATGGGCGTCAGGATCGTGGGTTTGACCAGGACAAAACAGCATCGACGCCCCGGGGTGGTGCGGCGGGCTGCCGGCTCCTACAATTGTGGCGTGAGCGTCATCGCCCTCGGGCTCAATCACACCACGGCCCCGCTGGACCTCCGTGGCCGTCTGGCCTTCGCACCCGAGCAGACGGCCCCGGCCCTGCAGGCCCTGCGCCAGCAGTTGCAGCGTGCGGTGCCCGAGGCGGCGCTCGTCTCCACCTGCAACCGCACCGAGCTCTACGTGGCCAGCGCCACGCCGGCCGGCGCACACGAGCTCGTGCGGCCCGCGGTCGAGTGGCTGGCCACCCAGGGCGGCATCGCGCCGAACCAGCTGCAGTCGCACAGCTACGTGATGGAAGACCGCGGCGCGGCGCGCCACGCCTTCCGCGTGGCCAGCGGCCTGGACAGCATGGTGCTGGGCGAGCCGCAGATCCTGGGCCAGATGAAGCAGGCCGTGCGCCTGGCCGACGAAGCCGGCACGCTGGGCACGACACTGCACCAGCTGTTCCAGCGCAGCTTCTCGGTGGCCAAGGAGGTGCGCAGCTCAACCGAGATCGGCGCGCACAGCGTGAGCATGGCAGCGGCCTCGGTGCGGCTGGCCTCGCAGCTGTTCGAAGACCTCGCCCAGATCAAGGTACTGTTCGTGGGTGCCGGCGAGATGATCGAGCTGGTGGCCACACACTTCGCGGCGCGCACGCCGAAGACCATCGCCCTGGCCAACCGCACGCTCGAACGCGGCGAGAAGCTGGCTGCGCGCTTCGGCGGTGAAGCCATGCGCCTGGCCGACATGCCCGACCGGTTGCACGAGTTCGACGCCGTCGTCTCCTGCACCGCCAGCACCTTGCCCATCGTGGGGCTGGGCGCGGTGGAGCGGGCGCTGAAGGCGCGCCGCCGGCGGCCGATGTTCATGGTCGACCTGGCCGTGCCGCGCGACATCGAGCCCGAGGTCGCGCGCCTGTCGGACGTGTACCTCTACACCGTCGACGACCTGTCCACCCTGGTGCAGAGCGCCTCCGACAAGCGCCAGGCCGCCGTGCAGCAGGCCGAGGCCATCATCGATGCCGGCGTCACCAGCTTCCAGCACTGGCTCGACCAGCGCGCTGCTGTGCCGCTGATCCAGGCACTCAACCGCCAGGCCGATGACTGGGCCGCGCTGGAGTTGCACCGCGCCAAGAAGCTGCTGGCCAAGGGCGAGCCGGTCGAGACCGTGCTTGAGGCCCTGAGCCGCGGCCTCACGCACAAGATGCTGCACGGCACCCTGGCCGAGCTGCATGCGGCCGAGGGCGACGAACGCTCGCGCCTGGCCGACACGGTCTCGCGCCTGTTCCTGCGCACTGGCCGCCACGGCGGCGACAATTCCCCCCGTTAGCACCGGCGCGGCCGGGCCGGCGTGCCGTGCGGCGCGCCGTGGCCGGGCCGTGCGCCTTGGCCTTCCTGCCCGATGAACCCCACCCTGCGCGACCGCTTCGAACGCCTGGCCCTGCGCCTGGCGGAGCTCGATGCGACGCTGTCCGACCCCGGCGTGGCCGCCGATCCCAAGCGCTACCGCGCCCTGCTGCGAGAGCAGGCCGAGGTGCAGGGCATCGTCACGCGCTGGCAGCGCTATCGCCAACGCGAGGCCGACGCCGCGGCCGCTCGCGACTTGCTGGCCGCTGACGAAGCCGAAATGGCGGCGATGGCCGCGGACGAGATCAGCGGCGCCGAGGCCGAGATGCAGCGCCTGCAGGCCGAGCTGCAGACCGCGCTTTGCCCCAAGGACCCCGACGACGAGCGCAACGCCTTTGTCGAGATCCGCGCCGGCACCGGCGGCGACGAGAGCGCGCTCTTTGCCGGCGACCTGGCGCGCCTGTACCTGCGCTTCTGCGAGCGTCAGGGCTGGCGCACCGAGGTGCTGTCACAGAACGATTCCGAACTGGGCGGCTACAAGGAGCTGGTGCTGCGCGTCGAGGGCGATGGCGTCTACGGCAAGCTGCGCTTCGAAAGCGGCGGCCACCGCGTGCAGCGCGTGCCGGCCACCGAGAGCCAGGGCCGCATCCACACATCAGCCTGCACGGTGGCGGTGATGCCCGAGCCTGACGAGGCCGAGGCCATCACGCTCAATCCGGCCGAACTGCGCATCGACACCTTCCGCGCCAGCGGCGCCGGCGGCCAGCACGTCAACAAGACCGACAGCGCCATCCGCATCACGCATCTGCCCACGGGCCTGGTGGCCGAATGCCAGGACGAACGCAGCCAGCACCGCAACAAGGCCAAGGCGATGGCCGTGCTGCAGGCGCGGCTGCGCGACAAGGAGGCCTCCGAACGCGCTGCCAAGGAAGCCGCCACGCGCAAGAGCCTGGTGGGCAGCGGTGACCGCAGCGACCGCATCCGCACCTACAACTTCCCGCAGGGACGACTGACGGACCACCGCATCAACCTCACGCTGTACAAGCTGCAGCAGGTGATGGACGGCGACCTGGGCGACGTCATTGACGCGCTGGTGGCTGCGCGCGCGGCCGAGCAGCTGGCCGAACTGGGCGGCGGTGGTGGCTGAGGCCACCCTCGTGCAACTGCTGCACGAGGCCCGCGCGCTGGGCCTGGACCGCTGCGACACCCAGGCCCTGGCCAGCCACGTGCTGCAGCGCCCGCGCGCGTGGCTGCTGGCGCACGCCGACGAGCCGCTGGCCGCCGCCACGGCCACGCGGCTGCGCGAGTTGCTGCAGCGCCGCGCCGACGGCGAGCCCGTGGCCTACCTCACCGGCTGGCGCGGCTTCCATGGCCTGGCGCTGCAGGTGAGCCCGGCCGTGCTGGATCCGCGCCCCGACACCGAGACGCTGGTCGACTGGGCGCTGGAGCTGCTGGCGGGCGAGTTGAGCGGCATCGTCGCGCCCCAGGTGGCCGACCTGGGCACTGGCAGCGGCGCCATCGCCCTGGCCGTGGCGCAGGCCTGCCCGCGGGCCGCGCTGCGTGCCGTCGACGCCAGCGCCGACGCCCTGGCCGTGGCACGCGCCAACGGCACGCGGCTGGGCCTGCCGGTGCAATGGCTGCAGGGCTCGTGGTGGCAGCCGCTGGCCGCGCCGCCGCTGCACCTGGCGCTGAGCAATCCGCCCTACCTGGGCGCCGACGATCCCCACCTGCCCGCGCTGCGGCACGAGCCGCGAGCCGCCCTGGTGCCGGCGGCGGGCGACGCGCTGGCCGACCTGCGCGACATCGTTGCCGACGCCGCCCCGCATCTTGTGCCCGGTGGCTGGCTGCTGCTGGAGCACGGCTTCGAGCAGGCCCAGGCCGTGGCCGCGCTGCTGGCAGCGGCCGGCTTCGAGGCCATCGGCCACCGGCTGGATCTTGCTGGCCACCGCCGCTGCACCGGCGGGCGCAGGCCGCGCGGCTGACGCCGCCGCCCTGCCGGCGGCGTTGACTCCCGGCCGGCAGTACGATCCTGCCCCTGTTCCCCGTCATCCACGCAACACCATGAGCGACGTCCAACAGCGCATCGACGAGATGGTCAAGGGCCACAAGGTCATGCTCTTCATGAAGGGCACGGCCCAGTTCCCGCAATGCGGCTTCTCCGGCCGCGCCATTCAGCTCCTCAAGGCCGCCGGAGCCACCGGCGTGAGCACCTTCAATGTGCTCGAGGACGAGGAGGTCCGCCAGGGCATCAAGGACTACGCCAACTGGCCGACGATCCCGCAGCTGTACGTCAACGGCGAGTTCGTCGGCGGCTCGGACATCATGATGGAGATGTATCAGTCGGGCGAGCTGCAGCAGCTGCTGGCCAAGACCTGAGGTGACCATGGCCTCGGCCACCCGCCTGGTGGTGGGCATCAGCGGCGCCACCGGCGCGCTGTACCCGGTGACCCTCCTCCGGCGCGCCCGCGTGCTGGGCATCGAGACGCACCTCGTGGCCACCCCCGCGGGCGTGCTCAACGTGCACCACGAGCTGGGCCTGGCGCGCGGCGAGCTCGAGGCACTGGCCGACCACGCCTACGCCCCGGGCGACGTCGGCGCCTGCATCGCCAGCGGCAGCTTCGGCACCGCGGCGATGGTGGTCTCGCCGTGCTCGATGAAGACGCTGGCCGCGATCGCTCAGGGCCTGTCGGACAACCTGCTCACGCGCGCCGCCGACGTCACGCTCAAGGAGCGTCGGCGCCTGGTGCTGATGGTGCGCGAGACACCCTTCAACCTGGCCCACCTGCGCAATATGACCGCCGTCACCGAGATGGGCGGCATCGTCTACCCGCCGCTGCCGGCCTTCTACCTGAAGCCGGCCGGCATCGACGAGATGGTCGCCGAGGGGGTGGAACGGGTGCTCGCGCTGCTGGGCTTTGCCGGCGCCGCGCCCAAGGCCTGGCAGGGGCTGTAGTACGGCAGCGCCGCGTCAGACCGTGGGGATGTCCCACTGCCTGCGCGCCCCGAACACGAGCTGGGGATACTCCATGCGGCCGCGGCTGCCGTTGTAGCGGCCCAGCGCCATGACGAGATCGCCGCGCTCGCGCTCGAGGTAGTGGCGCAGGATCACGCAGCCGAAACGCAGGTTGGTCTGCAGGTGGAACAGGTGGCTGGGAACACCGTCGCCGATCAAACGCGCCCAGAACGGCATCACCTGCATGTAGCCCCGAGCACCGGCGCGGCTGACGGCGTACTTGCGAAAGCCGCTCTCCACCTGGATGAGTCCCAG
>JAUMBF010000088.1:0-12684 GCA_032115875.1 Rubrivivax sp. | reverse complement strand
CTGACGCCCTGAGCGCATGAGCCCCGGCGAGCCCGATACCGACGCCCAGCTCGTGGCCCGCGCCCAGCGCGGCGAGCAGCGCGCCTTCGAGCTGCTCGTCATCAAGTACCAGCGCCGCATCGAGCGCCTGATCGGCCGCATGGTGCGCGACGACGCCCTGGTGCAAGACATCGCGCAGGAGAGCTTCATCCGGGCCTATCGGGCGCTGCCGCAGTTCCGCGGCGACAGCGCCTTCTACACCTGGATGTACCGCATCGCCGTCAACACGGCCAAGAAGGCGCTGATGGACCTGAAGCGGGATCCGGTGATTCCCGAGTCCTCGATGCTGCGGCCCGACGACGACGACGGCGATGAAACTTCCAGCCGCCGAATCGAACCAAGCAGTGGCGAGACGCCCGATGCCCTGCTGGCCAGCAAAGAGATCGCCCAGGCGGTGAATGCCGCCGTCGAGGCACTGTCTGACGACCTGCGGCAGGCGATCACGCTGCGCGAGATCGAAGGCCTGAGCTACGACGAGATTGCCGACCTCATGAACTGCCCCATCGGAACCGTGCGGTCGCGCATCTTCCGCGCCCGCGAGGCCATCGCCGAACGCCTGCGCCCGCTGATCGACCGCCCCGAAGGCACCCGCTGGTAAGCCCGCCCATCCTGCCGACGTCCCCCGACGCCCCCCCCCGACGCCCCTCGCCGCCCACCCCCCCGCCATGTCTTCCGCCCCGCTCCGCCCGCGCCCCGCCGCAACCGCCGCCCCGCAGCCCGACTGGCTTTCGGCCGCCGCCGACGGCGATGCCGAGGCCCTCGACCGTGCGCTGCGCGTGCTGCGCGAGGGCGACACCCCCGCCGCCGCGCGCGTGCGGGCCGACTGGCAGGCCTACCACCTGATCGGCGACGTGCTGCGCTCGCCCGAGCTGGCGGCCCCACCCGGCCACGACGCCGCCTTCATGGCCGGCCTGCGCGAGCGGCTGGCCGCCGAGCCGGTGGTGCTGGCACCGGCCGCGCTGGCGGCGCCCGCGCCGCGCCCGGTGCGCTGGCGCCTGCCGGCGGCCGCGGTGGCCAGCGCCGCCGGGGTGGCCGTGGTGGCCGGGCTGCTGGTCATGGCGCGCGGCGGCGGCGAGGCCCCGGGCGCTGCCGTGCCGCTGGCCGCCGCGCCGGTGCTGCGCGACGGCGTGCTGCGCGACGCCCGCATCGAAGAGTTCATGCGCGTGCACCAGGGCGCGGCCGGCGGCCTGACGCTGCTGCCGCCGGGCGTGCGCCAGGTCGATCTCGTCGTGACTCCGGCGCCGCAGCGCTGATGGGCGGCATCGCGCTGGGGCGGCGGCTGCGGCCCGCCGTGGGGCCGTGGGCCCGGGTGCGCGCCCTCGCGCGGGCCGGGGCGTTGCTGGGCGTGGTGGCCAGCGCCCCGGCGCAGGCCCAACCCGCCGCGCCCGAGCTGCTGCTGCCCGCCGCCGAGGCCCGCCAGTGGCTGGCGCGCGTGCAGCAGGCCGCGCGCAACGGCAACTACGAGGGCACGCTGGTCTACAGCGCCGGGGGCCAGCTGACGATTTCGCAGGTGCGCCACTACCGCGTCGGCGAGCAGACCTACGAGCTGCTCGAATCGATGGACGGCCGCCACCACCGCATCGTGCGCCACAACGACCTGGTGCAGACGGTGTGGCCCGGCAGCCGCGTGGCCGTGATCGAAAAGCGCGAGACGCTGCCGGCCTGGGGCACGACGCCGCAGGCCGTCGACCCGCTGGCGCTGGAGAGCTACGAGCTGCGGCTGGAAGGCGCCTCGCGCGTGGCCGGCCGCGAGACCCAGGTGGTGCGCATGCAGCCGCGCGACGTGCTGCGCTACGCCCAGCGCCTGTGGGCCGACGTGAGCACCGGCCTGATGCTGCGCGCCGACGTGCTGGCGCCCGCCGCCGACGGGCGGCCCGACCTGAAGACCGCGCTGGAGTCGCACGCCTTCTCCGAGATCGAGATCGGCGTGAAGCCGCGGCCCGAGCGCGTGACGCAGTGGCTGAACCGGCTGGAGGGCTACCAGGTCAGCCGCCCGCAGCAGCAGCGCACCACGCTCGAGGCCGAAGGCTGGGCCGTGGCGCGGCCCGTCAAGGGCTTCACGCTGGCCGGCTGCCTGCGGCGCGGCATGGGCACGGCCGGCGATGCCGCCTCGGTGATGCAGGCCGTGTTCACCGACGGCCTGACGCACGTGTCGGTGTTCGTCGAGCCCTTCCAGCCCGAGCGCCACCGCCAGGAGCTGCACGCCCAGCGCGGCGCCACGGCCACGCTGACGGCGCGGCGCGACGCGCACTGGGTCACCGTCGTCGGCGACGTGCCGGTGCCCACGCTGCGCCTGTTTGCCGACGCGCTGGAGCGGCGCACGCCCTGAAGCCCGCTTGAACCCCCGCCTGAGCCCCCGCCTGAACCCCGTTTCTCCACCCCGAACCGCTGCCCCACCGAGCCCATGAAGACCCGCCATCCCGCCCCCGCGCGTGCCACCCCCTGGATCGCCCCGGTCCTGCTGAGCCTGCTCGTTGCCGTGCCGGCGGCGCTGCTGCCGCTGCACGCGGTGCAGGCCCAGCCGCAAGCCCCGGCGGCGACCGGCCTGCCCGACTTCACCGAGCTGGTGGAGCGCGTGAGCCCCAGCGTCGTCAACATCCGCACCGCCGAGCGGCGCAGCAACGGTGCGGCCGGCGGCGGCAGCGGGGTCGATCCCGGCATCGAGGAGTTCTTCCGCCGCTTCGGCATCCCCATGCCCAACCAGCGGCCGGGGCCGCGCAGCAACCCGCGAGAGGGCGACGAAGAAGCCATGCCGCGCGGCGTGGGTTCGGGCTTCATCCTCACCGCCGACGGCTTCATCATGACCAACGCCCACGTGGTGGACGGCGCCGACGAGGTCATCGTCACGCTCACCGACAAGCGCGAGTTCAAGGCGCGCATCGTCGGCAGCGACCGCCGCACCGACGTGGCCGTGGTCAAGGTCGAGGCCGCCGGGCTGCCGGCCGTGCGCATCGGCGACGTCAACCGCCTGAAGGTGGGCGAGTGGGTCATGGCCATCGGCTCGCCCTTCGGGCTGGAGAACACCGTCACCGCCGGCATCGTCAGCGCCAAGCAGCGAGACACCGGCGAGTACCTCCCCTTCATCCAGACCGACGTCGCCATCAACCCCGGCAACTCCGGCGGCCCGCTGCTCAACCTGCGCGGCGAGGTCGTGGGCATCAACTCGCAGATCTACAGCCGCTCCGGCGGCTTCCAGGGCATCAGCTTCGCCATCCCCATCGACGAGGCCATGCGCGTGGCCGAGCAGCTGCGCAGCCTGGGCCGCGTCATCCGCGGTCGCATCGGCGTGCAGATCGGTCAGGTCAGCAAGGACGTGGCCGAGTCCATCGGCCTGGGCGCGCCGCGTGGGGCGCTGGTCACGGGGGTGGAGCGCGACCAGCCGGCCGAGAAGGCCGGCGTGGAGGCCGGCGACATCATCCTGCGCGTCGACGGCAAGGTGGTGGAGCGCTCGGGCGACCTGCCGCGCCTGATCGGTGGCCTCAAGCCGGGCTCCAGGGCGGTGCTGCAGGTGTTCCGCCGCGGCGCCACGCGCGAGCTCACGGTGAGCATCGGCGAGTTCGAGGCCGAGCGCCCGGCGCGCCGCGCCGCCGCCGAGCCCAATGCCCCCACGCCCGCCGCCAAGAGCACGCTGGGCCTGGGCGTGAGCGAGCTCACCGACGCGCAAAAGCGCGAGCTGCGCATCAAGGGTGGCGTGCGCGTCGACAGCGTCGATGGGCCCGCCGCGCGCGCCGGCCTGCGCGAGGGCGACGTGATCCTGTCGCTGGACAACACCGAGATCACCGACCCGCGCCAGTTCAACGCCACCGTGCAGCGGCTGGAGAAGGCGCGCACCGTCACGGCGCTGGTGCGGCGCGGGGACTGGGTCAACTATGTCGTCATCCGGCTCGGGCGCTGAACGGGCCGCCCAGGCCCGCAAGGCCGCGGGGCGGCCAGCTTCCGACTGAACCATCAGGTCTTTCCGCATGGCGGAACGAGCGGATGGACCCGGCGCCGCGAGGCCTGTGCGCCGCGCCCACCCGCTGGCCGTCGCGGTCGGGCAAGAAGTGAGTGGTCTATCACTTCAACCCTGGCTTGGGGAGGATTAGGCCGATGGCTGTCTAAAATGGGCTCCCGCGATGCTGGATTCGGCTGCTTCCGTCGGCCGCCGTCGCGGCGCCGCGACACCGCCTCCGGCCTGTTCCAGAGCTGTGTACAAACTGTGGACAACGTTCTCTGTCGGAAACCCGCAACGGCCGGAAACCAAGCATTGGCGCGGGTTCCCGGCCGGTCCTTTTGCTACAATGGCCTCCCAACAAGCAGTTGCCAAACGTTCTGTTGGAAGGCGCGTCAACCTTTTGGACGCGCCTTTTTTTTTGGTTGCGGCACGGCGCTTCGCGCCTTCATGTCGCTGCGCGACATGAGCCTCCACCGAAGCGGCTTCGCCGCTTGGGTTGCGGCATGAGGCCCGACTTCCGAATCGCATGAATCACATCCGCAACTTCTCCATCATTGCCCACATCGACCACGGCAAGAGCACGCTGGCAGACCGACTCATCCAGCGCTGCGGGGGGCTCAGTGATCGCGAGATGGAAGCGCAGGTGCTGGACTCGATGGACATCGAGCGCGAGCGCGGCATCACCATCAAGGCGCAGACGGCGGCGCTGCAGTACACGGCGCGCGACGGCCGGGTCTACAACCTCAACCTCATCGACACCCCGGGGCATGTGGACTTCTCGTATGAGGTCAGCCGCAGCCTCAGTGCCTGCGAGGGCGCGCTGCTGGTGGTGGACGCCAGCCAGGGCGTGGAGGCGCAGACGGTGGCCAACTGCTACACGGCGCTGGATCTCGGCGTCGAGGTCGTGCCGGTGCTCAACAAGATGGACCTGCCGCAGGCCGATCCCGACAACGCCCGCTCGGAGATCGAAGACGTCATCGGCATCGACGCCGAGCACGCCATCCCCTGCAGCGCCAAGACGGGCATGGGCATCGACGACATCCTCGAGGCCGTGATCGCCCGCATGCCGCCGCCGCGCGGCAAGCCTGACGGCCCGCCGCGGGCCATGATCATCGACGCCTGGTTCGACAACTACGTCGGCGTCGTCATGCTGGTGCGCGTGGTCGACGGCAAGCTGGGCAAGGGCGAGCGCATCCGGCTGATGGCCACCAACGCCGTCTACGGCATCGAGCACCTGGGCGTGTTCACGCCCAAGAGCGTGCCGCGCGACGAGCTGCGCGCGGGCGAGGTGGGCTTCGTGATCTGCGGCATCAAGGAGCTGGCCGCCGCCAAGGTGGGCGACACCCTCACGCTCGAGAAGAAGCTGCCGCACAACGCCGGCCCGGCCACCGAGCCGCTGCCGGGCTTCAAGGAGATCCAGCCGCAGGTCTTTGCGGGCCTGTACCCCACCGAGGCCAGCGAGTACGACCAGCTGCGCGACGCGCTGGAAAAGCTCAAGCTCAACGACTCCAGCCTGCGCTACGAGCCCGAGGTGAGCCAGGCGCTGGGTTTCGGCTTCCGTTGCGGCTTTCTGGGCCTGCTGCACATGGAGATCGTGCAGGAGCGGCTGGAGCGCGAGTTCGACCAGGACCTCGTGACCACCGCGCCCAGCGTGGTGTACGAGGTGGAGCTGAACGACGGCACGGTGCTGGAGGTGGAGAACCCGAGCAAGATGCCTGATCTCGGCCGCATCCGCGAGATCCGCGAGCCCATCGTCACCGTGCACCTGTACATGCCGCAGGACTGCGTGGGCCCGGTGATGACGCTGGCCAACCAGAAGCGCGGCGTGCAGCTGAACATGGCCTACCACGGCAAGCAGGTCATGCTCACGTACGAGCTGCCGCTGGCCGAGATCGTGCTGGACTTCTTCGACAAGCTCAAGAGCGTCAGCCGCGGCTACGCCAGCATGGACTACGAGTTCAAGGAGTACCGCGCCGCCGACGTGGTGAAGGTCGACATCATGATCAACGGCCAGCGTGTGGACCCGCTGGCCATGATCGTGCACCGCTCGCAGAGCCAGTACCGCGGCCGCGCCGTGGCCGCCAAGATGCGCGAGCAGATCCCGCGCCAGATGTACGACGTGGCCATCCAGGCCGCCATTGGCGCGAACATCATCGCCCGCGAGGACATCAAGGCGCTGCGCAAGAACGTGCTGGCAAAATGCTATGGCGGCGACATCACACGCAAGAAGAAGCTGCTCGAAAAGCAAAAGGCCGGCAAGAAGCGCATGAAGCAGATCGGTTCGGTGGAGGTGCCCCAGGAGGCCTTCCTCGCCATCCTGCAGGTCGATGATTGAGCCCGAGCCCCCACGCACCCACCGCATGAGCACACTCACCGCTGCGCTGTATGGCGCTCTCGTCGCTTACCTGGGCGGCTGGTTCCTCGGCTTCTGGACGGGCAACTTCTCGCTGCTGCTGTTCGTGCTGACGATGGTCACCCTGGCCTACTGGCTGGCCGAGCGCGTGCACTTCAAGCCGGCGCGCGCTGCCGCCGCCGCCGAGCTGGAGCGCAACGACGCCGCCCGCCGCGCCGAGCTGGCCCGCCAGGGCATCGACAAGGTCGACGGCGACGTGGCCGCCGCCAAGGAGACGCTGCTGATGCAGCCCTGGTGGCTGGACTGGACGGCCGGGCTGTTTCCGGTGATCTTGATCGTTTTTCTGCTGCGCAGCTTTCTCTTCGAGCCCTTCAAGATACCGTCCGGCTCGATGATTCCCACCTTGTTGGTGGGCGACCTGATCCTGGTGAACAAATTCCACTATGGCGTGCGGCTGCCGGTGATCAACACCAAGGTCATCGACAACAACCCCGTGCAGCGGGGCGACGTGATGGTGTTCCGCTACCCGGTGGACCCGCGCCAGGACTACATCAAGCGCGTCGTGGGCCTGCCCGGCGACACCGTCACCTGGGCCAACCAGAGGCTCAGCCTCAACGGGCAGCCGGTGCCCACCACGGCCCAGGGCGAGTTCTACGAGGCCGACTCGCGCCGCTACGAGCCGCAGTTCTCCGAGAAGCTCGGCGAGGTCGAGCACCGCATCCTGGTGGACCCGCGCCGCCAGGCCTGGTTCGGGCCCGATCCCAAGACCTTCCCGTTCGCCGAGCAGTGCCGCTACACGGCCGAGGGCGTGAGCTGCCAGGTGCCGCCCGGGCACTACTTCCTGATGGGCGACAACCGCGACAACTCACAGGATTCCCGCTACTGGGGTTTCGTGCCCGACGAGAACATCGTCGGCCGCGCTTTCTTCGTCTGGATGAACTTCGGCAACCTGGGCCGCATCGGTCCGTTCCAGTGAGCGTCTGAGAGTTCCATGACCCGACCTGCACCGTCCCATGACGGCCGACGCGCCCGGCAGCGGGGCCTCACCCTGCTCGGCCTGCTGTTCTGGGCGCTGGTCGTCGGCTTCGTGGGCTACCTGCTGGTGCGCGTGGTGCCCACGGTGAACGAGTACCTGACGATCCAGCGCGCGGTCGACAAGATCGCCGCCAGCCATCCCGCCACCGTGGCCGAGGCGCGCGCCGCCTTCGACCGCCAAAAGGCCATCGAGTACTCGATCAGCGCCATCAGCGGCAAGGACCTCGCCGTGACGAAGGAGAACGACCACGTCGTGCTGGCCTTCGCCTACGACAAGGAGATCCCGGTCCTGGGGCCGGTGCACCTGCTCATCAAGTACGAGGGCCGCTCCAAGCCCGGCCCCTGAGGAGCCCGCGCCCCGTGCCCACCGACGCCCGCCCGAGCCCGCCGCTGGAGCGACTCCAGCATCGCCTGGGCCACCGTTTCGCCAACCCGGCGCTGCTGCAGCGTGCCCTTACGCACCGCAGCTTCGGCGCCGAGCACAACGAGCGGCTCGAATTCCTGGGCGACACCGTGCTGGCGCTGGCCGTCTCGGAGCTGCTGTACGAGCGCTTCTCGGGCAGCGACGAGGGCGACCTCACGCGCGTGCGTGCCCACCTCGTGCGCGAGGACAGCCTGCACAAGGCGGCGCTCGCGCTGGGCCTGCCGGAGCTGCTGCGGCTGTCCGAGGGCGAGGCCCGCGGCGGCGGCGCGCAGCGCCCGTCCATCCTGGCCGACGCGCTGGAGGCGCTGATCGGCGCGGTGTTCCAAGACGGCGGCTACACCAAGGCGCGGGCGCTGGTGCAGGGCCTGTTCGGCGAGGTCATCCAGGCCACCGAGGCCGAGAGCTGGAGCAAGGACGCCAAGACCGAGCTGCAGGAATGGCTGCAAGCGCGGCGCATCGCCGTGCCCGGCTACCGCATCGTGGCCACGCGCGGCCAGGCACACGCGCAGACCTTCGAGGTCGAGTGCGCCGTGCCGACGCTGGAGCGCCGCGCTACCGGGCAGGGGCGCTCGCGCCGCGCCGCCGAGCAGGAGGCCGCCCGCCGGCTGCTCGCTGAACTCAAGGCCCAGGACGGCACCGCATGAACGACGCCAACCCCGCCCCGCAGCCGCCAGGCGGCCCGCGGCGTTGTGGGCTGGTGGCCATCGTGGGCCGCCCCAACGTGGGCAAGAGCACGCTGCTCAACGCGCTGGTTGGACACAAGCTCAGCATCACGTCCGACAAGGCGCAGACCACCCGCCACCGCATCACCGGCATCCGCACGCAGGGGGCGACGCAGTTCGTGTTCGTCGACACGCCCGGCTTCCAGACCCGCCACGGCCAGGCCCTCAACCGCACCCTCAACCGCACGGTGCTGGCCACGCTGGCCGACGTCGACGCGGTGCTCTTCGTCTGCGAGGCCGGCCGCTTCAGCCTGGCCGACGCGCAGGTGCTGGCGCTGCTGCAGGGTGACGCGCAAGGGCAGGGCACGGCCGCCAAGCCCGTGCTGCTGGTGGCCAACAAGCTCGACGCGCTGGCGCGCCGGCAGGACGTGCTGCCCTGGCTCAAGGGCATGCAGGAGCGCCACGCCTTCGCCGAGTTCGTGCCGATGAGCGCGCGCCGCAGCGGCGACGTGGAGCGCCTGCTCGCGATCGTCGCGCCGCACCTGCCCGAGCAGGACTGGCTCTACGAGGAAGACGCGCTCACCGACCGCAGCGAACGCTTCATGGCCGGCGAGATGATCCGCGAAAAGCTCTTCCGCCTCACCGGCGACGAGTTGCCCTACACGAGCACGGTCGTGATGGAGCAGTTCGAGGAGGAGGACCCCGACGCCGATCCGCGCCGCATCCGCCTGGCCGCCACCATCGTGGTGGAGCGCGACGCCCACAAGGCCATGGTCATCGGCGAGGGCGGCGAGCGCATCAAGCGCATCGGCAGCGAGGCGCGGCAGGAGCTGGAGCGTCTGTGGGGCGCGCGGGTGTTCCTGGAGCTGTGGGTCAAGGTGCGCTCGGGCTGGGCTGACGACGAGGCCCACCTGCGGAGCTATGGCTACGAGTAAGGCACCGCGCCGCCATGACCCGGAATAGGCTGCCGCAGCCGGCCTACGTGCTGCAGCGCCACGACTGGAGCGAGAGCAGCCTGATCGTCGAGCTGTTCACGCGCGGGCTGGGCCGGGTCGTCACGGTGGCGCGCGGCGCCAAGAAGCCCACCTCGAACTACCGCGCGCTGCTGCTGCCTTTCCAGCCGGTGGCGGTGGTGCTGGGCGCGCCGCCCAAGGCGGCCGCCGAGGGCGACGGCCACGACCTGCTGCCCCTGCGCAGCGCCGAGTGGGCGGGTGAGGGCTGGCCCGGCCGGGCCGGCGGCCAGCCGCTGGTGCGCGGTGCGGCCCTCTTCAGCGCCTTCTACCTGAACGAGCTGCTGCTCAAGGGCTTGGCCCGGCAAGACCCGCACGAGGCCCTGTTCGACGACTACGCGGCGGCGCTGGACGCGCTGGCGGCAGGGGCCGGGCCCGAGGGCGGGCGTGACGAGGCCGCCGTGCTGCGCGCTTTCGAGCTGGCCATGCTGCGCGAGACCGGGCTGTTGCCCGATCTGTCGATGGCCACGCTCAGCGCCGAGCCGCTGGCCGAGGACGGCCACTACACGCTCGATGCGACGCACGGCCTGGTGCCCGCGCCCGATGGCGCCACCGGCGCGCGCTGGACGGCGCTGGAGGCCGCGCTGGGCTCGGGCCGGGCGCGCTTCGAGGCGCTGCACGCCGCCTGCCGCGGCGCGGCACCGGCCTTGCGCCGGCCGCTGCAGGGCCTGCTTCACTATCATCTCGGCCACACGCCGATGCGCACGCGCGAGGTCCTGCGGGGCGTGCAGAAGCTCATCCAGCCATGAACCCGCTCGTCCTCGACCCGGCCGCGCCGCGGCACGCCGGCACCGCGCTGTCGGTCAACGTCAACAAGGTCGCGCTGCTGCGCAACACCCGCCACCTCGGCATCCCGAGCGTGGTGCGCGCCGCCACGCTGTGCCTGCAGGCCGGGGCCGACGGCATCACCGTGCACCCGCGGCCCGACGAGCGCCACATCCGCGCCCACGACGTGCACGAGCTCGCCGAGCTGATGCGGGCCTGGCCGCAGGCCGAATACAACATCGAGGGCAACCCCTTCCACAACCTGATGGACTTCATCCGCGCGGTGAAGCCCCACCAGGCCACCTTCGTGCCCGACAGCGAAGGGCAGTTCACCAGCGATCACGGCTGGAACCTCGCCGCCGACGGCGCGCGTGTGCAGCCGCTGATCGACGAGTGCCGGGCCCTGGGCGTGCGCGTGAGCCTGTTCATGGACGCCGAGCCCGGGGCCATGGCGCTGGCCCGCGCCGTGGGGGCCGACCGCGTGGAGCTCTACACCGAACCCTACGCCGCCGCGCACGGCACGCCGCGGCAGGCGGAGCGGCTGGCGCGCTTTGCCGCCGCCGCGCGCGCCGCGCAGGCCGCCGGCCTGGGCGTGAACGCGGGCCACGACCTGAACCAGCCCAACCTGACGGACTTCCTGCGCGCCGTGCCCGGCGTGGCCGAGGTGTCGATCGGCCATGCGCTGGTGGCCGACGCGCTGGAGCTGGGCCTGCCCGAGACCGTGCGTGCCTACCGCCGTGCCATCGCCGCGGCGCAGGCGGGGGCAGGGCGGTGATCGTCGGCGTCGGCACCGACATCTGCGACGTCCGCCGCATCGAGGCCACGCTGGCGCGGCGCGGCGATCGCTTCGCCGAGCGCGTGCTCGGGCCGCGCGAGCAGCAGGTGTTCGCCGCGCGCCGCGCGCGGGTGCACAGCCGCGGCGTGCGCTACCTGGCCACGCGGTTTTCGGCCAAGGAGGCCTTCTCCAAGGCCATCGGGCTGGGCATCACGAGCCCGATGCGCTGGCGCGACTGCGAGATCCTCAACCACCCCGGCGGCCGACCCTACATCCGGCTCGACGGCGAACTCGCGTGCTGGTTCGCCGCGCGCGGCTGGGTGGCCCATGTGAGCCTGACCGACGAAACCGACTACGCGGCGACTTTCGTTGTCGTTGAAGCCGCACCCGCCTCGCCCTCTGCTGCACCATGAGCCTCGAACAAGCCCCCGTCGTGCTCGACATCGCCGGCACCACGCTCGGCAAGGATGACCGCCGCCGCCTGCGCCATCCGCTCACCGGCGGCTTGATCCTCTTTGCGCGCAACTGGGACAGCCGCGCGCAGCTCACCACGCTGTGCGCCGAGATCAAGGCCGAGCGGCCCGACGTGCTCATCTGCGTCGACCACGAAGGCGGCCGCGTGCAGCGCTTCCGCACCGACGGCTTCACGCACCTGCCGCCCATGCGCGCCCTGGGCGAGCTGTGGATGAAAGACGCCATGAGCGCGCAGGACGCCGCCAGCGCCTGCGGCCACGTGCTGGCCGCCGAGCTGCGCGCCTGCGGCGTGGACCTCAGCTTCGCGCCCGTGCTGGATCTGGACCACGGCGCCAGCAGCGTCATCGGCGACCGCGCCTTCCACCGCGACGCCCGCGTGGCCACGATGCTGGCCAAGGCCGTGGCCCACGGCATGCTGCGCGCCGGCATGGCGCACTGCGGCAAGCATTTCCCCGGCCACGGCTACGTCAAGGCCGACAGCCACGTGGCCGTGCCGGTGGACCGGCGCAGCCTCAAGGCCATCCTCGCCGACGACGCGGCGCCCTACGGCTGGCTCAGCAGCACGCTCACGGCGGTGATGCCGGCGCACGTGGTCTACCCCCAGATCGACGCGCGCCCGGCGGGCTTTTCTGCGCGCTGGCTGCACGAGCTGCTGCGCGGGGAGCTGGGCTTCACCGGCGCCATCTTCTCCGACGACCTCAGCATGGAAGGCGCGCGCCACCTCGACGGCGGCACGCTCAGCTACGCCGAGGCTGCGGTGGAGGCGCTGAACGCCGGCTGCGACCTGGTGCTGCTGTGCAACCAGAGCCTGGATGGCGGCGCCGCCGTCGACGCGCTGCTCGACGGCCTGCTGCAGGCCGCCGAGGCCGGCCGCTGGCGCCCCGACCCCGGCGCCGAGCAGCGCCGCAGCGCGCTGCTGCCCGCCAGCCCGCCGCTGCCCTGGGACGAGCTCATGCACGACGCGGCCTACCAGCGCTCGCTCGAGCGGCTGCCCTGAGAGTGTGAGAGGCCATCCAATGCACCCGCGCAGGCCCCCAGAACAGCCCCAGTCTAGGCGCGAAACGAAGCCGGGTCGGGCACCCGGCGAGGCTTCGCAACGACGAGTGGGGCTGTACTGGGGGCCTACCCGAAGGGCTGGGGTTTTCAAGGGCCCTGCGCGTCGTTGTGTCGCTGGCCCACACGGGCGTGCGGGCGTCGCGCCACGCCTGGCTCA
>JAUMBF010000087.1:18789-24044 GCA_032115875.1 Rubrivivax sp. | reverse complement strand
GCTGCCAATAGGCGATGCGCATGTCCTCGACACGCACCTCGCCGCCGCTGGCCGGTGCGTGTATGAAGCGCCCCTCGCCGACGTAGATGCCCACGTGCGAGAAAGCCCGCCGCATGGTGTTGAAGAAGACCAGATCGCCCGGCTTGAGCTCGTCGCGCTTCACCTCCAGCAACCCAGGCTGCGTGGCCTGTTCGTGAGATCGGCGCGGCAGCACCAGGCCGATGCTGTGCTCGAAGACATGGCGGGTGAAGCCGCTGCAGTCGAAACCCTGCTCGGCACTGTTGCCACCGCGGCGGTAGGGGACGCCCAGGAAGTTCATCGCCGTCATCACCAGATCGGATGCCGAGTCGCGCACCTGCTGCACGAAGCCGCTGGTCGGGGCCGGCACCGATGTGGGCAACAGGCCGCGTTCGCGCAGCAACTCCAGCACGGCGTCACTGCGGGCCGCCGAGGCCGGCGGCCCGGCGGCCGGCGGCGGCGCTGCCGCAGCCCCCGCCGCCAGCAGCAGCATGGCCGGGGCGAGCAGGCGAGCAAGGTCTTGCGGGTTCATCAGCGGGCAAGCATAGCAGCGGCTCCTGCGGCTCGCGCCGCTGGCCTTGCCGCGTCAGTGCCCTGCAAGCCCAGGCTCTGGACAATCGGGCCCCAGGACCGACCGCAGGAGACCGCACATGGCCGCATCGACCGGGTTCGACACCTTCCACCACCGCTCGCTGGTCGAGCGCGAGGCCTTCTGGTCCGAGCAGGCGGCGCTGATCGACTGGCGGACACCGCCGAGCCGCATCTGCAACAACGACCGGCCGCCCTTCACGCGTTGGTTCGAGGGCGGCACCACCAACCTGTGCCACAACGCGGTGGACCGCCACGCCGCCACGCACCCCGACCGCCAGGCCCTGGTGTGGGTGTCCACCGAGGTGGGCGCCGAGCGCGTCTACAGCTTCGCGCAGCTGCTGCAGCAGGTGCAGGTGATGGCCGCCAGCCTGCGCGAGTTGGGCGTGGGCCGGGGAGACCGCGTGCTGATCTACATGCCCATGATTCCCGAGGCCGTGTTCGCGATGCTGGCCTGTGTGCGCATCGGCGCCATCCACTCGGTGGTGTTCGGCGGCTTCGCCAGCGTGAGCCTGGCCAGCCGCATCGAGGACGCCGAGCCCAAGGTGGTGGTGAGCGCCGATGCCGGCAGCCGCGGCGGCAAGGTCGTGCCCTACAAGCCGCTGCTCGACGAGGCGCTGAAGCTCTCCGCCCACAAGCCCGCCAAGGTCCTGATGGTGGACCGCGGCCTCAGCCCCTTCGAGCGCGAGGCCGGGCGCGACGAGCTTTGGGCCGAACTCGCCGCGCGCCACGCCGGCGCCCAGGTGCCCTGCGAGTGGGTGGACGCCACGCACCCGAGCTACACGCTCTACACCAGCGGCACCACCGGGCGGCCCAAGGGCGTGCAGCGCGACACCGGCGGCTATGCCGTGGCGCTGGCCGCCAGCATGAAGCACATCTTCTGCGGCAACCCCGGCGAGACCTACTTCAGCACCTCCGACATCGGCTGGGTCGTCGGTCACAGCTACATCGTCTACGGTCCGCTGATCGCCGGCATGGCCACGATCCTCTATGAAGGCCTGCCCATCCGCGGCATGAACGGCCCCGACGCCGCCGTCTGGTGGAGTCTGGTCGAGAAGTACCGGGTCACGGTGATGTTTTCGGCGCCCACCGCGGTGCGTGTGCTCAAGAAACAGGATCCGGCGGCGCTGAAGAAGCACGATCTGTCCAGCCTGCGCGCGCTGTTCCTGGCCGGCGAGCCGCTGGACGAGCCCACCGCGCGCTGGATCGCCGACGCGCTGAACGTGCCCATCATCGACAACTACTGGCAGACCGAGAGCGGCTGGCCCATTCTCACGGTGGCCAACGGCGTCGAGCGGCAGGCCAGCAAGTTCGGCAGCCCGGGCATCCCGATGTACGGCTACGACGTCAAGCTGGTGGACGAGCAGACCGGCCAGGACATCATCGGCGCGGGCCGCAAGGGCGTGGTGGTGATCGAGGGGCCGCTGCCGCCGGGCTTCATGCAGACGGTGTGGCGCGACGACGAACGCTTCGTCAAGACTTACTGGAGCAGCATTCCCGGCCGGCAGGTGTACAGCACCTTCGACTGGGGCATCCGCGACGAGGACGGCTACTTTTTCATCCTTGGCCGCACCGACGACGTCATCAACGTCGCCGGCCACCGGCTGGGCACGCGCGAGATCGAGGAGAGCATCTCCAGCCATCCCGCGGTGGCCGAGGTGGCCGTGGTGGGCGTGGCCGATGCGCTCAAGGGCCAGGTCGCGATGGCCTTCGCGGTGCTGAAGGACGCGGCCGCCGCCGCCACGCCCGAGGCCGCGCTCAAGCTCGAAGGTGCGATCATGAAGCGCGTCGACGAGCAACTCGGCGCGGTGGCGAGGCCGGCGCGCGTGCGCTTCGTGACCGTGCTGCCCAAGACGCGCAGTGGCAAGCTGCTGCGCCGCGCGATCCAGGCCGTGTGCGAAGGCCGCGACCCGGGCGACCTCACCACGATCGAGGACCCTGGCGCATTGCAGCAGGTGAAGGACCTGTTCGCGGGCTGATCCGTGCCGCACCCTGCCGGGGGCGCCCGAGGGTGGGCGTGCCGGCGGCTCGCGCGGGGGATGGGCCCGGGCCGCGGCACGGCCGAGACTGCGGCTCGATTCCGAGGAGTCCGCGATGTCTCTGCCGCGCCGTCACGCCCTGTGCTCCCTGGCCGCCGTGCTGCTGGCCCCGGCCGTGCGCGCCGCGCCTGCTGCCACGCCGCCGCCTGCCGTCATGCTGGCCCAGGACGCGCCGCCGGGCCTGGACCCTGCCGGCTACCTCGTGAGCGAAAAGCTCGACGGCGTGCGCGCGCTCTGGGACGGCGCGCGGCTGCGCTTCCGCGGTGGCGGGCTCGTCGCCGCGCCGGCCTGGTTCACGGCGGCACTGCCGCCACAGGCGCTGGACGGCGAGCTGTGGGCCGGCCGGGGACGGTTCGAGTCCACCGTCGGCATCGTCCGCCGCGCCACGCCCGACGAGCACGCCTGGCGCGGGCTGCGGTACGCGCTCTTCGACCTGCCGGGCGACCCTCGCCCGTTCGCGGATCGGGCGGCGGCGCTGGCCAACCTGGGAACGTCCTTGCGAGTGCCTTTCGTGCAGGCCCTGGCGCAGCAGCGGCTGCCGGACGCCGCGGCGCTGGCGCGCGAGCTCGCGGCCGTGGTGCGTGCCGGTGGTGAAGGGCTGATGCTGCACCGGGGCGATGCGCTGTGGCGCGCCGGTCGCAGCGCCGCGCTGTTGAAGCTCAAGCCACTGCAAGATGCCGAGGGCATCGTCGTTGCCCACCTGCCGGGGCGGGGGCGCCACGAGGACCGCCTGGGGGCGCTGCGCCTGCGCCTGGCCGATGGCCGCGAGTTCCGCCTGGGCACCGGCTTGAGCGACGCCGAGCGGGCCGCGCCGCCGCCCATCGGCAGCCGCGTGAGCTTTCGCCACGAAGGCCACACCGAAGACGGCCTGCCGCGGTTCGCGCGCTACTGGCGCGTGCGCGGCGAGGATTGATCCCGCCTGCGCCCGTTACAGCACGTCCGACGCGTAGTCCGCCAGCCGCGAGCGCTCGCCGCGCGCCAGCGTCACGTGGCCGCCGTGCGGCCAGCCCTTGAAGCGGTCGACGGCGAAGGTGAGTCCGCTCGAGCCCTCGGTGAGGTAGGGGGTGTCGATCTGCGCCAGGTTGCCAAGGCAGACGATCTTGGTGCCCGGGCCGGCGCGCGTGATCAGCGTCTTCATCTGCTTGGGCGTCAGGTTCTGCGCTTCGTCGATGATGACGAACTTGTTCAGGAAGGTACGACCCCGCATGAAGTTCAGGCTCTTGATCTTGATCTTGCTGCGTACCAGATCGTTCGTGGCGGCCCGGCCCCATTCGCCGGCAGCGCTGTCGGTGCGCGCCAGGACCTCGAGGTTGTCATCGAGCGCACCCATCCAGGGACCCATCTTCTCCTGCTCGTCGCCGGGCAGGAAGCCGATGTCCTCGCCCACCGGCACCGTCACGCGGGTGACGATGATCTCGCTGTAGCGGCGGTCGTCGAGCACCTGGCTCAGGGCCGCGGCCAGGGTCATCAGCGTCTTGCCCGTGCCGGCCGTGCCCGTGAGCGTGATGAAGTCGCAGTCCGGGTCCATCAGCAGATTCAGCGCGAAGTTCTGCTCGCGGTTGCGCGCCGTCACGCCCCAGACGGCGTTCTTGCCGTGCGTGTACTCGCGCAGTGTCTTCAGCACCGCGGTCTTGCCCGTGATCTCGGTGACGCGGGCGTAGAGGTTCGGGCCGCCCGGCAGCTCGTGGTAGACGAACTGGTTGATCAGCAGCGCCGGCACCAGCGGCCCGCTGATGCGGTAGAAGGTGTGGCCACCTTGCTGCCAGCTCTCCATCGTCTTGCCGTGACGGTCCCAGAAGTCGGCGGGCAGGGCCATGACGCCGGTGTACAGCAGGTCGCCGTCTTCCAGCGTCTTGTCGTTGAAGTAGTCCTCGGCGGGCAGTCCCAGGGCGCGCGCTTTGACGCGCATGTTGATGTCCTTGGACACCAGCACCACGTCGCGGCCCGGGAAGCGCTCGCGCAGGCTCTGCACCACGCCCAGGATCTGGTTGTCGGCCTTGCCCTGCGGCAGGCCGGCGGGCAGCTTCACCTCGAGCAGCATGGTCTGGAAGAACAGCTTGCCGCCGGCCTCGCGGTGACCGGTCTTGGCCAGAGGGATGCCGTCGGCGGGATCGGTGCCGCCGCTGTTCTTGTCAAACGAGGCGAGCGCGTCGAGCTCGCGGCTGACTTGCCGCACGTTGCGCGAGACCTCGCTCATGCCCTTCTTGTGGCCATCGAGCTCTTCGAGCGTGATCATCGGCAGGAAGATGTCGTGTTCCTCGAAACGGAACAGGCTCATCGGGTCATGCATCAGCACGTTGGTGTCGAGCACGAAGAGCTTGGCCGGACCGGTGCTGCGTGGCTTGCGCGGGTGCCCGCGCGGCTGCGCTGGGCGCTGCGGCGCGGCGACCGGGGCGGCCACGGCCGCGGGGGCGACCGCCGTGCGAACGGCCACTGTCGTCGTCCTGTCGTCGCGCAGTTCCAGCGGCGCGGGCGCGATGGTGGCGTCGGCGGCGCGCGACTTGAGCGAGCGCTTCTCGGCGCGCGGCGCGGCCTGCGCCTCGTAGTCGGCGGCTTGCAGCAGGTCACCCTTCTTCGACGGCGGCTTGGGCAGGGGCATGGTGGCGGTCC
>JAUMBF010000087.1:0-18779 GCA_032115875.1 Rubrivivax sp. | reverse complement strand
GACGGGCGGGGACAAAAAAGCCGCGTCGGCAACGCCGCGCGGCTGGGGATGGGTGGGCGGCGGTGGCGGGGCGCCACCGGCCGGAACGGCGACGGGGCAACTTCAAGCGGCTTTCTTCAGCGCCTTCACGGCCTTCAGCACCTCGTCGACATGGCCGGCGACCTTGATGCCGCGCCACTCGACCCGCATCACGCCATCGGCGTCGATCAGGAAGGTGCTGCGCTCGATGCCCTTGACCTTCTTGCCGTACATGATCTTGTTCTTGACGACGCCGAACATGTGGCAGAGCTTCTCTTCGGTGTCGGCGATCAGCTCGAAGGGCAACTCGAGGTTGGCCTTGAACTTTTCGTGGCTGGCCATGTTGTCGCGCGAGACGCCGAACACCACGGCACCGGCCTTGACGAAGTCCTTGTGCTGGTCGCGGAACTGCATCGCCTCGGTGGTGCAGCCTGGCGTGTTGTCCTTCGGGTAGAAGTACAGGACGACGGCCTTGCCGAGGTGAGACTGGGGGGTGAACTTCACCCCGCTGGTGGCCAATGCTTCGAATTCCGGGAGTGCTTTGTTGATGACAGGCGTCATGGAGGATGTTCTCGGAAGTTCCCTGGTTGGCCCAGACTCGGCTGCCGCCAAGCCTCAACGGCGAATTATAGGTCGGCGCCAAGGGCCATCCCCGGGTCGGCGCCCCGTGTTCAGGGGCGGGGGAGGATCAGCGCCGCCACCACCGGGCGCCCCTCGGCTGCCAGCACGTTGTAGGTGCGGCAAGCAGCGGCGGTGTCCATGGTCTCCAGGCCAATTCGGCGCTCGAAGAGCACCCGGGCCAGTGCCGGCGGCGGGAACACCAGCCGAGTGCCACTGCCATAGATCACCAGTTCGGGCTGCAAGGCCAGGATCTGCTCGAGGTGCGCTGCGGCCAGATCGGACGCCGCCGCGGGCGCCCAGGGCAGCACGACGCCGCGCCAGGGCACCAGCACACTGGCCTTGTACAAGGTGGCCCCCACCCAGAGCCGGGTCTCCTCAAAACGCGTGATCGCATTGGTGCCGGCGAGCGTGTCGGGCTGGAACTTCATGGATAGATAATTCTAAGTTCCTCCGCCGCCGCCGCAGGGCCCCCGGGCCGCTCTCATGAAGCTGATCGCCAAGTCCGCCAAGCTCGCCCACGTCGGCTACGACATCCGCGGCCCCGTGCTCGACAAGGCGCGGCAGATGGAAGAGGAAGGCCAGCGCATCATCAGGCTGAACATCGGCAACGTGGCCGCGTTCGGTGTGATGCCGCCCGACGAGATCGTGCAGGACATGATCCACAACCTGCCCTCGCAGGTGGCGGCGGGCTACACCGACAGCAAGGGTCTGTTTGCGCCGCGCAAGGCGGTGATGCACTACACGCAGGAGAAGGGCATCGCTGGCGTGACGGTGGATGACATCACCCTCGGCAATGGCGCCAGCGAACTGATCGCGATGAGCATGAACGCGCTGCTCGACGCAGGCGACGAGGTGCTCATACCCAGCCCCGATTACCCGCTGTACACGGCAGTGGTGAGCCTGTCGGGCGGCACGCCGGTGCACTACCGGTGCGACGAGGGCTCGGGGTGGCTGCCCGATCTGGCCGACATCGAGGCCCGGGTGACGCCCAAGACCAAGGCCATCGTCGTCATCAACCCCAACAACCCCACCGGCGCTTTGTACCCGGTGGACGTGCTGCAGGGCATCGTCGACATCGCTCGCCGGCACGAGCTGATCGTCTTCGCCGATGAGATCTACGACAAGACGCTGTACGACGGCGCCACGCACACCAGCATCGCGAGCCTGGCCGACGATGTGCTGTTCGTCTCCTTCAACGGCCTGTCCAAGAACTACCGCGCCTGCGGTTACCGCTCGGGTTGGATGGTGGTGAGCGGTGCCAAGCGCGCCGCACGCGACTACATCGAGGGCCTGAACATGCTCGCCAGCATGCGCCTGTGTGCCAACACGCCGGGGCAGCTGGCCATCCAGACTGCTTTGGGCGGCTACCAGAGCATCAAGGACCTCGTGGCCCCCGGCGGGCGCCTGTGCAAGCAGCGCGACCTGGCCTACGAGCTGCTCACGCAGATCCCCGGTGTGAGCGTCGTCAAGCCCAAGGCGGCGCTGTACATGTTCCCGCGGCTGGACCCCAAGCTCTACCCCATCGCCGAAGACCAGCAGTTCGCCTACGAGCTGCTGGCCGAGCAGAAGGTGCTCATCGTGCAGGGTACCGGCTTCAACTGGCCCGAGCAAGACCACTTCCGGCTCGTGTTCCTGCCCAACGTCGATGACCTCACCGAGGCCATCGGCCGCATCGAGCGCTTCCTCCACGGCTACCGAAAACGTCACTCCGCATGAATCCTACCCTCCGCGTCGGTCTGCTCGGCATCGGCACCGTGGGCAGGGGCACCTTCGAGGTGCTGGTCCGCAATCAGGAAGAGATCCGTCGGCGCGCTGGCTGCGGCATCGAGATCACGGTGGTGGCCGATCTGGACACCGCGCGCGCCGAGTCCATCCTCAAGGGCCGGGCGCGCGTGGTGGCCGACGCGGCGGCGGTGGTGGCTGATCCCACCGTTGACGTCGTGGTCGAACTCATCGGCGGCTACGGCATCGCCAGGGCGCTGGTGCTGGACGCCATCCGTCAGGGCAAGCATGTGGTCACGGCCAACAAGGCGCTGCTGGCGGTGCATGGCACCGAGATCTTCGCGGCGGCCCGCGAACGCGGGGTCGCGGTGGCCTTCGAGGCCGCGGTGGCCGGCGGCATTCCCATCATCAAGGCGCTGCGCGAGGGCCTCACGGCCAACCGCATCGAGTGGGTGGCCGGCATCATCAACGGCACCACCAACTTCATCCTCAGCGAGATGCGCGCCAAGGGGTTGGACTTCGGCGCGGTGCTGGAGGAGGCGCAGCGCCTGGGCTACGCCGAGGCCGACCCGACCTTCGACATCGAGGGTGTCGATGCCGCGCACAAGGCCACCATCCTTTCGGCCATCGCCTTCGGCGTGCCGGTGCAGTTCGGCAAGGCGCATGTCGAGGGCATCACGGCGCTGCAGGCCGCCGATATCCGCTATGCCGAGCAGCTGGGCTACCGCATCAAGCTGCTCGGCATCGCGCGGCGCCGTGAGCATGGCATCGAGCTGCGCGTGCACCCGACGCTGATCCCCGCGTCGCGCCTGATCGCCAACGTCGAAGGCGCCATGAACGCCGTCGTCGTGAAGGCCGACGCCGTGGGCACGACGCTGTACTACGGCAAAGGCGCCGGCAGCGAGCCGACGGCCAGCGCGGTGATCGCCGATCTGGTGGACATCGCCCGGCTGCAGACGGCCGACCCCGGCCACCGCGTGCCCAGCCTGGCCTTCCAGCCGGGCAGCCTGGCCGACACGCCGATCCTGCCGATGGCCGAGGTCGTCACCTCGTACTACCTGCGACTGGTGGTGGCCGACAAGGCCGGCGTGCTGGCGCGCATCACCGGTATCCTGGCCGAGCACGACATCAGCATCGACGCGGTGCTGCAGCGCGAGAGTGCCGATGGCGAGAAACAGGCCGTCCTGATCATCCTCACGCACGACACGGTGGAAGGCCGCATGGTCACCGCGCTGGCGCAGATGCAGGCGCTGCCCGCGGTGCTGGCGCCGATCGTGAAGCTGCGCAAGGAAGAGCTGAACTGACGGCTTTGGCACACTTGATGCCCATGAACGCCCAGTCGCCCACCCTGGAAGCACTGTTCAAGGCGCTCGACTTCGACCGCCCCTTGGACCTGGACGACGAAGCCGACCGGCGCCTGTACGTGGAATGCCTGCACAGCAGCGGCGGTATCAATCCCATCGACGAGCTGCGCGGCAACATCGAAATAACTGATCGGCCCGGCACCTGGCTGTTCACCGGCCATCGGGGTGTCGGCAAGTCCACCGAGCTGCGGCGCATGGCTCATGAGCTGCGCCAGCAGAAGCACTTCGTGGTCGTGGCGGACATGGGCGAGTACCTGAACCTCGCCGAGCCCATCAACACCGAGCTGCTGCTGCTTACCCTGGTTGCGGCCTTGGCCGAGGGCGCAGATCGCTTCCTGGGCGGTCAACGGCTCGGGCGGAGCTACTCGCAGCGGCTGTGGAGCTGGCTGACGACCACCGAGGTCAAGCTCGAAGAGGTCGACGTCCAGATGGGTTTGGGCGACGCGTCCCTGGGCTTCAAGACGCTTCTGAAGGAGAACCCGGACTTCCGGGATCGGGTCGTTCGACAGGTCTCGGCCTCGGTGGGCCGCCTGTTCGCGCAGGCAAAGTCCTTTGCAAGGCAGGTGGCCGAGGAGGTGCAGCAGCACGACCGATACGGGCCCGACTCGAAGGTCGTGCTGGTGCTGGACTCCCTGGAGCGGCTGCGCGTGACCGGGCCTGACGCGCAGGCCTGCTATGACGCCATCCAGCGCACCTTCGACATCAACGGCGACTTCCTGAAGCTTGAGCACGTGCACGTGGTCTACAGCGTGCCGCCGTATCTGCCGTTCCTGTCGCCGCGCATCGGCTCCTACTTCGGCGTCGAGGTGTGCACGCTGCCGCATGTGAAGGTGTTCAAGACCCCGACCGACTTCGACCGGGTGCATGCGGTCGAAGCCGACGAAGTGGGCATCGCGCTCATCGTCGAGAGCGTGCAGCGCCGGCTGCCCCAGCTGGACAAGCTCATTCCCCTGCCGATGTTGCAGCGTTTGGCGCTGGCCAGCAGCGGCAGCGTGCGCGACTTCTTCCGCCTGCTCCGGTCTGTGGCCAGCAAGGCGCGCGTGGGCCGGGCGGCGCTGCCTTTGCAGGACGGCCGCTACGTCGACATGGCCGAACAGGTGCTGCGCAACGAGATGCCGCTGGCCGAGGACGACAAGGTCTGGCTGAGCCTCGTCCGCCGCACGCATGGCACGGGCCTGGACACGATGGACAACCTGCACCGCCTCGCGCGGCTCTTCGACAGCGGCCTGATCCTGAACTACCGCAACGGGCGCGACTGGTGCGAGGTGCATGCGCTGCTGCACCCCTTGCTCGGGCAGCCCGACGCGCCATGAGCCGCCCAGCCCCGGCGGGAGAGCAGTCGCCGGATGCCGTGTGGGCCGAGATGCGGCTGCACATGGAGTGGAGCGCCAGGCTCAGCCTGATCTTCCTCTTCAGCGACAGCCCGCGGGCCTTTGGCCAGGTGCGGCAACGGGCTGCCGATGCCTGGCAATGGCGAACGGCGCCGCTATGCGAGCTTCGGCCGCCCGAGGCCGAGTCGGCAGCCGCGTGGGTGCTTGCTGGGCTGCGCAGCCATCAGGCCGCCTTGCAACAGGTGCGCGCACCGGCCTGGGTGGAACTGCTTGGTATCAACACCGACCGTGAGCCTTGGGACCAGGCTCGCAGGGCCTTGCTGGCGCGGCTCAACGAGGGCCGCGAGTGGCTGAGCCAGGTGTTCGCGCGTCCGCTGGTGATCTGCCTGCCCGACCGGTGGTTGCACGAGGTGGGACACGTGGCGCCGGACCTCTGGCACGTGCGGTCCTACGTGGCCCGTCTTGCCCGTGGCGAGGAAGGTCCGGCGCATCCGGCGCAGCCCGCGGCGGCCCACCCAAGCGAGCAGGGCGGTTCGCAGACGTCGATTGCCGAGCTGCGAAAGCGCGTGGACGAGGCGGCAGCCCGCCGTTCGCTGCACCCCACCGACGCCGCAGCCACCCGGGCCTTGTGGGACGCGCGGGACCGCCTGGCCATGGCCCTGCTGCTGGCGCGGCAACGGCGCCAGGCCCTGGGAGACAGCCCCCTGGTGCTGGATGACCTGGCCCTGGCCCTGGAACGAATGGCTTCCCTAACCACCCAGCCCCATCAGGACCGCGTGGCTGCCATCCACGAGGCGCTGGCACTGCGCCGCCGCCTCGTGGCCGCGCTGCCAAGCTCCGATGGTCACGCGCGGCGCCTCGCCGTAGCGGAACAGATCGAGTCCCAGTTGACACGCGACTTGGCCGCGTTGGAAGACCCTCGCCCATGAAATACCTCAGCACCCGCGGAGACGCCACGCTTCGCGGCTTCTCTGACATCCTGCTCGAGGGCCTGGCGCCCGACGGCGGCCTGTACGTGCCAGCGCACTACCCGAAGGTCGACGCGGCGACGCTGGCGCGCTGGCGCGGGCTGCCCTATGCGGATCTCGCCTTCGAGATCCTCAGCCTCTACATCGACGACATCCCGGCTGCCGACCTGCGGCGCCTGGTGCGCGCCACCTACACCGAGGCCGTGTTCGGCACGGCGGCCATCACGCCGCTGAAGCGCCTGGGCGATGGTCTGCACCTGCAGGCCCTGTCCAACGGCCCGACGCTGGCCTTCAAGGACATGGCGATGCAGCTGCTGGGCCAGCTGTTCGAGTACGAGCTGGCGCGCCGCGGCGCGGCGCTGAACATCCTGGGCGCCACCAGCGGCGACACCGGCAGCGCCGCCGAGTACGCGATGCGCGGCAAGCGCGGCATCAGCGTGTTCATGCTCAGCCCGCACGGCCGCATGAGCCCCTTCCAGCAGGCGCAGATGTTCAGCCTGCAAGACGCCAACATCCACAACCTGGCCGTGGAGGGCGTGTTCGACGACTGCCAGGACATCGTCAAGGCCGTCAGCAATGACCTTGCCTTCAAGCGGCGCTGGCGCATCGGTACCGTCAACAGCATCAACTGGGCGCGGCTGCTGGCCCAGGTGGTCTACTACTTCGCGGGTTACTTCCAGGCGACGTCACAGGCCCCCAACCTCGCCTTCGGCTCGGTCCCCCCCGAGGGGGCTGCGCCGCCTTGGGGCGGCCCGGCGGCGGCGCGCAACGACTTGCCTCAAGTCAGCTTCACGGTGCCCAGCGGCAACTTCGGCAACGTCTGCGCCGGCCACGTGGCGCGCATGATGGGCCTGCCGATCCGCCGCCTGGTGGTGGCCACCAACGAGAACGACGTGCTCGACGAGTTCTTCCGCACCGGCGCCTACCGCGTGCGCGGCAGCGCCGAGACGCAGGAGACCTCGAGCCCGAGCATGGATATCAGCAAGGCCAGCAACTTCGAGCGTTTCGTGTTCGACCTGCTCGGCCGTGACGGCGCCACCGTGGCGCGCCTCTTCGGCGAGCAGATTCCGCGGCAGGGCTGGTTCACGCTCGACGCCGCCACCATGGGGCTTGCGCGCGGCGAGTTCGGCTTCTCCAGCGGCCGCAGCACGCACGCCGACCGCCTGGCCACCATCCGCCGCTGCTGGCAGCAACACGGCGTGCTCGTCGACACGCACACGGCCGACGGCCTGAAAGTGGCCTGGGAGCAGCGCGAGGCCGGCGTGCCGATGATCGTGCTGGAGACGGCGCTGCCGGCCAAGTTCGCCGCCGCCATCCGCGAAGCCACGGGCATCGACCCCGAGCCGCCACCGGGCCTGAGGCACCTGGAGTCGCTGCCGCGCCGCTTCACGGTGGTGCCGCCCGACCTGGCGGCGGTCAAGGCCTACCTCGAGCAGCACGCCACCGCATGAACACGCCGCGCCCCCTGCTGCCGCTGGACGAGGCCCTGCAGCGACTGGCCGCGGCCGCCGCGGCCCACCGCATCGCCGACGTGGAGACGGTCTCCACCTTCGAGGCCCGCGGGCGCGTGCTGGCCGCCGAGGTGCGCGCCACCATCGCCGTGCCGGGCGCCGACAACTCGGCGATGGACGGCTATGCCCTGCGTTGCGCCGACGTGCCCGCCGCTGGCACCGCGCTGCCTGTGTCGCAGCGCATCGCGGCCGGCCACGTCGGGCAGGCGCTGCAACCCGGCACGGCCGCGCGCATCTTCACCGGCGCGCTGGTGCCCGAGGGTGCCGACGCGGTGGTGATGCAGGAGCAGTGCGAGGCGCTGGACGGCGGTGCCGCCGTGCGCGTGAACACCGTGCCTGCACCGGGCCTGGCCATCCGCCGCCGCGGCGAGGACGTGGCCGAGAGCGCCGTGGTGCTGGCCCCGGGGCTGCGTTTGCAGCCGCAGGCGCTGGGCCTGGCGGCTTCGGTGGGCGTGGCGATGCTGCCGGTGCTGCGGCGCCCGCGCGTGGCCATCCTGTGCACCGGCGACGAGCTGGCCATGCCGGGCGAGCCGCTCAAGCCTGGGGCCCTGTACAACAGCAACCGCTTCACGCTGCGCGCCCTGGCCGAGGCCGCCGGCTGCGCCGTCACCGACCTCGGCAACGTGCCCGACAGGCTGGACGCCACGCGCGAGGCGCTGCGCCGCGCCGCCGAGGGGCACGACCTCATCGTCACCAGCGGCGGCGTCTCGGTGGGCGAGGAAGACCACCTCAAGCCCGCTGCGATGGCCGTGGGCCGGCTCGAGAACTGGCAGCTCGCCATCAAGCCCGGCAAGCCGCTGGCCTTCGGTGCTATCCGCCGCCCCGACGGCAGCGAGGCGCTGCTCGTGGGCCTGCCGGGCAACCCGGTGTCGTCCTTCGTCACCTGGCTGCTGGCCGTGCGCGAAGTGCTGGCCGCGCTGCAGGGGCTGCCGCCCGGCCTGCCCCCGGCGCTGCCGATGGTCGCCGGCTTCGACTGGCCCCGGCCCGATCCAAGGCGTGAGTTCCTGCGTGTGCGCGTAGGGCCCGAGGGTCGTCTGACGCTGTTCGCCAACCAGGGCTCGGGCGTGTTGACGTCCACCGTCTGGGCCGATGGTCTGGTGGATGTGCCTGCCGGGCATACCATCCGTGCCGGCGATGTCGTCAGCTACAGGCCTCTGGCGGGCTGGATGCTGGGCTGATGCCCGTTGTTTGCTGATTGCTGATCCGTTCCGCCGCACCCATGCTTACCGTCCATGTCCGCTACTTCGCGTCGCTGCGTGAAGCCCTGGGTCCGCAGGAGCGTGTGACCCTGCCCGCGGGCAGTACGGTGGGCTGCTTGCGCCAGCAGCTCCAGGCGCGCGGCGGCCCGCATGCCGAGGTGCTGGCCCCCGGCCGCCCGGTGCGAGCCGCGCTGCGCCAGGCGGTCTGCGCCGACGACGCCGTCCTGACCGACGGCGACGAGGTGGCGTTCTTTCCGCCTGTGACGGGGGGCTGAGATGGCACCGACCCCGCCCCGCGTGCGTATCCAGGCGGACGACTTCGACCTTGCTGCCGAGGTGGCGGTCCTGCGCGACGGCGATCTCGGGGTCGGCGCCGTGGCCAGCTTCGTGGGGACGGTGCGCGAGCGGGGCCATCCGACCGCCGACGCTCCGGTGCGTGAGCTGGAACTGGAGCACTACCCGGGCATGACCGAGCAGTCCATCGAGGCCATGATCGATGCCGCCCACGCCCGCTTCGACATTCGTGCCGTGCGCGTCGTGCACCGCGTGGGCCGACTGCGGCCGGGCGAGCAGGTCGTGCTCGTGGCTGTCAGTTCGGCTCACCGGGGCGAGGCCTTCCGGGCCTGCGAGTTCGTCATGGACTACCTGAAGACCCAGGCACCGTTCTGGAAGAAGGAAACCACGCCCGCGGGCGCGCACTGGGTCGATGCGCGCGTGGCCGACGACGAGGCGTTGGCGCGGTGGGGCATCGAGGCGCGCAATGCAGCCGGGCGCTGAGCCCGTGGCGCCCGACGGCCAGGCGCTCGATCCGCGCCGCCTGCGCGCCGCCCTGGGCCGCTTCACGACGGGCGTGACGATCGTCACCTGCACCGATGCCGCGGGCGAGCCCGTGGGCCTGACCGTCAACTCTTTCAGCTCGCTGTCGCTGGAGCCGCCGCTGGTGCTGTGGTCACTGCGGCGGGAGAGCCCGTCGGCTGCGCCGTTCTCGGCTGCGCGCCACTTCGCCGTCAACGTGCTGGCCGAGTCGCAGGTGGGGGTTTCGCGCCGCTTCGCCGCGCGCAAGGCCGACCGCTTTGGCGAGGGCGACTGGGCCACCGGGCTGCACGGCGTGCCCGTGCTCGGTGGCACGGCGGCGGTGTTCGAGTGCGAGACCGTCTCGGCCCAGGTGGCCGGTGACCACCTGCTGTTCATCGGGCGCGTGCTGGCCTGCGCCGACAGCACGGCGGCGCCGCTGCTGTTTCAGTCCGGCCACTATCGCACCATCGGCCACGCGCTGTAGGCGCGTGGGGCTTGAAAGGCCGCAGCCTTGCCTCACATCGAAGGCAGAACGGAGGCCCACCCCATGCGTTTCGACAAACTCACCACCGCCTTCCAGCAGGCCCTGCAGGACGCGCAGAGCGCCGCTGTCGGCCGCGACAACCCCTACATCGAGCCCGCGCACCTGCTGGCCGCGATGCTGGCGCAGCCCGACGGGCCGCGGGCCTTGCTGGAGCGGGCCGGCGCCAACGTGGCCGCGCTGGTCACGGCCATGGACACGGCCTTGGCCGCGTTGCCGCAGGTGCAGGGCGGCGGCCAGCCGGTGCAGCCGGGCCGCGACCTGGTGCTGCTGCTGCAGGCCGCCGACAAGGAGTCCAGCAAGCGAGGCGACCAGTTCATCGCCAGCGAGATGTTTCTGCTCGCCGCGGCCGACGCCAAAAGCGACTTCGGCGGCATCGTGCGCGGCCATGGCCTGACGCGCAAGGCGCTGGAGGCCGCCATCACGGCCGTGCGTGGCGGCGCCAAGGTCGACTCGGCTGACGCCGAGGGCCAGCGCGAGGCGCTCAAGAAGTACACGCTCGACCTCACCGAGCGCGCGCGCCAGGGCAAGCTCGATCCCGTGATCGGCCGCGACGACGAGATCCGCCGCGCCATCCAGGTGCTTCAGCGGCGCAGCAAGAACAACCCCGTGCTCATCGGCGAGCCCGGCGTGGGCAAGACGGCCATCGTGGAAGGCCTGGCGCAGCGCATCGTCAACGGCGAGGTGCCCGAGAGCCTGAAGGACAAGCGCGTGCTGGTGCTCGACATGGCCGGGCTGCTGGCCGGCGCCAAGTTCCGCGGCGAGTTCGAGGAGCGGCTGAAGGCCGTGCTGAAGGAAGTGGCGCAGGACGAGGGCCGCATCATCCTGTTCATCGACGAGCTGCACACCATGGTGGGTGCCGGCAAGGCCGAGGGCGCCATCGATGCCGGCAACATGCTCAAGCCGGCGCTGGCGCGCGGCGAGCTGCACTGCATCGGCGCCACCACACTGGATGAGTATCGCAAGTACGTCGAGAAAGACGCCGCGCTCGAGCGCCGCTTCCAGAAGGTGCTGGTCGACGAGCCGAGTGTCGAGGCCACGGTGGCCATCCTGCGCGGCCTGCAGGAGAAGTACGAGGTGCACCACGGTGTGGAGATCACCGACCCGGCCATCGTGGCCGCGGCCGAGCTCTCGCACCGCTACATCACCGACCGCTTCCTGCCCGACAAGGCCATCGACCTGATCGACGAGGCGGCGGCCAAGATCAAGATCGAGATCGACTCCAAGCCCGAGGCCATGGACAAGCTCGATCGCCGCCTCATCCAGCTGAAGATCGAGCGCGAGGCCGTGCGCAAGGAGAAGGACGAGGCCTCGATCAAGCGCCTGGCGCTGATCGAGGAGGAGATCGCCAAGCTCGAGCGCGAGGCCGCCGATCTCGAGGAGATCTGGAAGAGCGAGAAGGCCGCCGCCCAGGGCAGCGCGCAGGTCAAGGAAGAGATTGACCGCACGCGCGGCCAGATCGAGGAACTCAAGCGCAAGGGCAACTTCGACAAGGTGGCCGAGTTGCAGTACGGCCGTCTGCCCGAGCTGGAGAAGCGACTCAAGGAAGCCCAGGCCAAGGAAACCGGCAAGAAGGGCGGCGGCAAGCCGCAGTTGCTGCGCACCTTGGTCGGTGCGGAAGAGATCGCCGAGGTCGTGAGCCGCGCCACCGGCATCCCGGTGAGCAAGCTGATGCAGGGTGAGCGCGACAAGCTGCTGCTGATGGAGACCAAGCTGCATGATCGTGTGGTGGGCCAGGACGAGGCCATCGTGGCCGTGGCCGATGCCATCCGCCGCTCACGCGCGGGTCTCTCCGACCCCAACCGCCCGCTCGGCAGCTTCCTGTTCCTGGGCCCCACCGGCGTGGGCAAGACCGAACTGTGCAAGGCCCTGGCCGGGTTCCTGTTCGACAGCGAAGACCACCTGATCCGCGTCGACATGAGCGAGTACATGGAAAAGCACTCGGTGAGCCGCCTGATCGGTGCGCCCCCGGGCTACGTGGGCTACGACGAAGGCGGCGCACTCACCGAGGCCGTCCGCCGCAAGCCCTACAGCGTGCTGCTGCTCGACGAGGTCGAGAAGGCCCACCCCGATGTCTTCAACGTGCTGCTGCAGGTGCTGGACGACGGGCGCCTGACCGACGGCCAGGGCCGCACGGTGGACTTCAAGAACACCGTGATCGTGATGACCAGCAATCTGGGCTCGCAGCTCATCATGCAGCTGGCGGGCCGGCCGGGCGAGGAGATCAAGGAGGCGGTCTGGGGCGAGGTCAAGGCGCACTTCCGGCCGGAGTTTCTCAACCGCATCGACGAAACCGTGGTCTTCCACGCGCTCGACCGCAGCCACATAGAGAGCATTGCCCGCATTCAGCTGAAGATCCTGCAGGCCCGGCTTGAGAAGCTCGAGATGAAGCTCGACGTGAGTCCGGCTGCGCTGGCCGAGCTGGCCAAGGTGGGATTCGATCCGGTGTTCGGCGCGCGGCCGCTCAAGCGCGCCATCCAGCAGCGTATCGAGAACCCGGTCAGCAAGCTGATCCTGCAGGGCCGCTTCGGGCCGAAGGATGTGATCCCCGTCGATGTGATCGACGGCGGCTTCGGCTTCGAGCGTGTCGTGCACTGACGGCAAGGCTCTCTAGAATCGCCCCCGATGGGTATGGGCTGAAGGCCGATGAGCGAAGCACAGCCGGTGAGACCGGTGGTCGTGGTGGGTGCAGGGCTGGCGGGGCTGACAGTGGCGCTGGAGCTCGCTCGCTCCCGGCCGGTGGTGGTGCTGGCCAAGCGGAGCCTGTCCGAAAGTGCGACGGCCTGGGCGCAGGGCGGCATCGTCGGCGTGCTGGGCTCCGACGACAGCGTCGAGAGCCATGTGCGCGACACGCAGGAGGCCGGGGCCGGCATCGTGGACGAACACGCGGCGCGCTTCATCGCCGAGCACAGCGCCGCGGCGGTGCGGTGGCTGGTCGACCAGGGTGTGGGCTTTTCGCCCGACCCCGAGGGCCCGCTGGGCCTGCACCTCACGCGCGAGGGTGGCCATGCGGTGCGCCGCATCGCCCACGCGGCTGACGCGACGGGCCTGGCCATTCACCAGGCGCTGCTGGCGCGTGCCCGCGAGCACCCGCGTATCGCTCTTCGCGAGCGCTGGGTGGCGGTCGACCTGATCACCTCGCGCCACCTGAAACAGGACGACGGCGAGCCCCGGTGTCATGGCGTCTACGCGCTGGACATGGATGCGAGGCGGGTCGAGACGTTGCCGGCCGCAGCTGTGGTGCTGGCCACGGGCGGGGTGGGCAAGGTCTATCGCTACACCAGCAACCCCGACACCGCCACCGGCGATGGCATTGCGATGGCCTGGCGTGCAGGTTGCCGTGTCGCAAACATGGAGTTCATCCAGTTCCACCCGACCTGCCTGTACCACCCGCAGGAGCGCAGCTTCCTCATCACCGAGGCGCTGCGGGGGGAGGGCGCACACCTGACGCTGCCCGACGGCACGCGCTTCATGCCCGCGCACGACCCGCGGCTGGAGCTCGCGCCGCGCGACATTGTCGCCCGCGCCATTGACTTCGAGATGAAGAAGCACGGGCTGGACCACGTCTGGCTGGACGCGCGGCCCATCGTCGCCGACAAGGGCGAGGCCTTCCTGCGGGCACACTTCCCCACCATCCACGCCCGCTGCGGGCAGCTGGGCATCGACATCGCGCGCCAGCCGATCCCGGTGGTGCCGGCGGCGCACTACACCTGCGGCGGCGTCGTCACTGATCTTGACGGCCGCACCGACCTGCCGCAGCTGTTCGCCGTCGGCGAGACCACCTACACCGGGCTGCACGGCGCCAACCGCCTGGCCAGCAACTCGCTGCTGGAGTGCGTGGTGCTGGGCCAAAGCTGCGCTGGTGCGATCGCGAAGCTGCCGGTCGTGGCCACGCCCGAGCCGCCGCCCTGGGACGAAAGCCAGGTCGAGGACGCCGACGAGCAGGTCGTGATCGCCCACAACTGGGACGAGCTGCGCCTCTTGATGTGGAACTACGTCGGCATCGTGCGCACCACCAAGCGTCTGGAGCGGGCGCTGCACCGCATCAAGCTGCTGCGCGGCGAGATCGACGACTACTACGCCAACTTCCGCGTCAACCGCGACCTGCTGGAATTGCGCAACCTGGTGGTGTGTGCCGAGCTCATCGTGCGCAGCGCGCTGCGCCGCCATGAGAGCCGCGGCCTGCACTTCAGTCGCGACTTTCCGCACACCTTGCCGGTGAGCTTTCCGACGGTGCTGACGCGTCCTGCCAGAAGCCGCTGAGTCCGCTGGCGGTGCCGGCGTCAATCCAGGGCGCCGAACCCGCTTGTCGACACCTGCTCGATGCGCCCACGGCCACGATGCTTGGCCTTGTACAGCGCCTTGTCGGCGCGGAGCAGCAGTCTATCCAGGGTGGTACCGTGGCGCGGGAAGATCGCCAGCCCCGCCGAGAAGCTTCCGTTTGGCACGCCGCGGCTCCCGGGCTCGGGCGGCAGCTGCTGCAGCGCTTGCAGCAATCGCGTCAGCACGCTGTGGGCGTATTCGCCGTCGATGTCGGGCATCACGGCCACGAACTCCTCACCGCCGTAACGGCACAGAATGTCGCTCTTGCGCAGGGTCTCCCTCAGCAATGTGCCAAAGCGCATGAGCACTTGGTCGCCTGCTTGGTGGCCGTAGGTGTCATTGAGCAGCTTGAAGTGGTCGAGGTCGAGCAGTGCCACACACGTAACGCACTGGTTCCGGCGAGCGCGCTCCAGCAGGCCCGGGCCGGCTTCGAAGAGGTAGCGGCGGTTGTGCAGTCCCGTCAGCGGATCTCGCAAGGCCTGCTCGCGCAGCGCCTGGTGCAGCCGCTCGGTCTCGGCCACCTTGGCCTGGAGCTGGGCATTGAGCTCGGCCAGGCGGCGGCGGTCGTCGTCGGCTTCACGGTGGCCCAGGACCGCAAGGTCGCGTTCGCGTTGGGTGGCCGCCAGCCGATGACCGACCTCCAGCGCAATGAAGCGGGCGCGCGCGCTGCGACCCACGAGCTGCGTGTAGCGTTGATGGGCCTCGCGCTGCCAGCGCAGGGCCGCCGTGTGATCCCCCAGACGCTCGCAGGCATCGGCGAGCGACTGGCGCAGCTGCATCGAGGCATACGGCGGGTCTGGCAGCTGGCGTTCCCTGCGCTGCGCCAGCATGCGCTCGGCGAGCTCGCGTGCGCCTGCGTTGTCGCCCTTGGCCAGCAGGCAGCGCGACTTGATCCAGGCCCACTCGCACAGGTCATCGCTGTTGGTGATGCCGCTCACGACATCATCCGCCAGGTAGCGCAGGGCCTCGTCGATCTCGCCGCTGGCCAGGAAGCCCAGCGCCAGTGGCAAGGGGTAGCGGCGGGGCAGGTCGTCCACCGTCTCGTCCGGATGGTCCATCAAGAAACCTGCCATGGCCCGCGCGGCTGACGTGTCGCCCGCCGCGTAGTGAATCAGCACCAGGTTGGCACACGAGGTCGTCACCAGCAGCCGTATGCCGCAGCGGCGGGCCTCGGCCAGTGCCTGCTCGCTGAGCTGACGCGCGTCGTCCAGGTTGTACAGCTCCTGGTGGAAGCCGCCGAGGTTGGCGAGGACGGTGAGGTGCGGCCCGTCCAGGCCGGTTTCGATGGCGGCCTGCTGTGCGGCGTAGAAGTGCCGCAAGGTCTCTTCGACGTGCCCGTTGAGCTTGTGCGTGAGGGCGCGCGAGTTGTGCGCGACGAAGCGGAACATCGCGTCGCGATCGACGCCGGGGCGGCCGTCGATCTCGGTCTGCAGCCGCGCCGAGCCGGCATAGTCGCCATGGAATCGCAGTGCGATCGCGCGCACTTCGTCGCACCAGGCGATGCCGCTGCCATCGCCCAGCGCCTCGAAGCCGCGGCGGGCCTCAGCCAGTGCCGCAGCGGCGTGGCCGTCGGTGTCGGTGCCAGTCCCGGAGCGCAGTTCGGCCAGTGCGATGTGCAGCCAGCCTTCGGCCGCCAAGGCGCCACCGAGCGGCACGAGACGGCGCCCGAGCTCGGCGGCCGCCCCGGGCTGCAGGTAGCAGAGCTCGCGGAGCTGCTGGCGTACCGCGGCGAGGTCGTTGTCGTGCTCAGCCACGGGCTCGCATGGCGGTACGGGCCTGCACGAAGCCGAAGGCGTACTCGATGGCTTCCATGAGCTGGCGGTCGCTGTCGCTGCGTTCGCGCTCGCTCAGGTAGAACACGAAGTCGACCTCGTGGCGGATGTATCGCGGGGGCAGCCGGTTCAGGGCCACGCAGGCCACGTCGGCCAGCAACTCAGGGTCGTGGGCCAGGCCTGGGTACTGCGGGGCCAGACGCCGCACCGTGTCGAACACGGCACGCTCGTTGTGGTTGCGGACGGTCGTGAAATCGGCGCTCATGGCGGCTCCCCCCCCCCAGCGACGGCTGCAGGGTTGCGCCCATCTTATCGGCGCGCCGTCGTCAGTCCTGAAGCGACAACGCAGCCGTCAGCCGTCAGGCGGCGCCGAGGTCTGGCATCAGGCCGGGCGGCGCCCCGCGCTGCGGGTTGGCCAGCGCGGCCGGGTGGGCCTTGACGAAGTCAAGCATGCGTTCGATGCAGCCGGCGGCCCGGCTGCGCACAGACTCGGGCACCTGGATCTCGCCCGTGCCGCGCTCCAGGCAGGCCAGCACGCCCTGCAGCGCGTTCATGGCCATCCAGGGGCAGTGTGCGCAGCTCTTGCAGGTTGCGCTTGCGCCCGCCGTGGGCGCCTCGATCAGCGTCTTGCCAGGAGCGAGCTGGCGCATGCGGTGCAGGATGCCGTTGTCGGTGGCCACGATGTACTCGCGCGCCGTGCCGTCGACGACGGCCTTCAGCAGCTGCGAGGTGCTGCCCACCACGTCGGCCAGCGCCACCACGGGTGCCGGCGACTCGGGGTGCACCAGAACCTGCGCGCCCGGGTGCTCGGCCATGAGCAGCTCGAGCTCCAGGCCCTTGAACTCGTCATGCACGATGCAGGCGCCGCTCCACAACAGCATGTCGGCGCCGGTCTGCTCCTGGATGTAGCGGCCGAGGTGGCGGTCGGGTGCCCAGAGGATCTTCTTGCCCTGGGCCTTCAGGTACTCGACGATGGCCAGCGCGCACGAGCTCGTCACCATCCAGTCGGCGCGCGCCTTCACGGCGGCGCTGGTGTTGGCGTAGACCACGACCTCGCGGTCGGGGTGGGCATCGCAGAACGCCGCGAAGGCCTCGGGAGGGCAGCCGAGGTCGAGTGAGCAGGTGGCCTCGAGATCCGGCATGAGCACCCGTTTGTCAGGGCTCAGGATCTTGGCCGTCTCGCCCATGAAGCGCACCCCGGCCACCACCAACGTGCGGGCCGGATGGTCGCGGCCGAAGCGCGCCATCTCCAGGGAGTCGGCCACGATGCCGCCGGTGGCCAGTGCCAGATCCTGCAGGTCGCCGTCGACGTAATAGTGGGCCACCAGCACGGCACCCTGCGCCTTGAGCAGCGCAGCGATGCGCGCCATGGCCGCCTGGCGCTCGGCCGGCGGCAGCGCTGCGGGCACCCGGGCCCAGGCGTGCTGGGTGCTGCAGGCGCCGCCGGCATCCTGACGGGTGTAGTCGACGAGCACGTTCTCGCTCATGGGGTCCTCTGCAGCAGGGGAAGGGATGTGGGGTGCATGGCGCGGCCTTCAAGCCGGGGCCGTTAGGCCGATGCGAAGAACCGGCTGGGCGGCATGCCCACCGAGCGCCGCACCATGGCCGTGAAGGCGCTGGCGCTGGCGTAGCCCAGTTCGGCGGCGATGTGTGCCATCGGCCGCTTGCGCGCCGCCATCGACAGGGCCTTGGCCAGCAGCACCTGCTGGCGCCACTCGGCGAAGGTGGTGCCCAGCTCCTGGCGGAACAAGCGTGCGATCGTGCGCACGCTGGCGCCGCAGCCAGCCGCCCAGTGCTGCAGCGTGGCGTGGCGCGCGGGGTCGTCGAGCACCGCTTCGCACAACGTGCGCAGCCGCTTGTCGGCCGGCAGACCTACGCCCAGCGGTATCGGGCGGGCCCGGGCCAATTCGTCCTGGACCAGCGCCACCAGGCAGGCCTCGCGCGCGGCGTCGGCGGGCGGCTCCACCAGCTGCTCCACCAGCTCGCGCAGCAAGGGCGACACCTCCAGCACCCGGCTCTGCTGCCAGCCGGCGCAGGCCCCGCCCGCATCCAGCGCGGCCGGGCCGCAGCGGCCGCCGGGCTGCAACAGGTACAGCGTGCGCAACTCGGCGTCCTCGACCACGGTGACCACGTGCTCCACGCCAGGGGGGATCCACACGGCGCGCGATGGCGGCACGATGTAAGTGTGGTTGCCCGCGCTGACGCGCAGGACCCCCGTGGCCGACCACGCCACCTGCGCCCAGGCATGGCGGTGCGGCGCAATGCGCGAGGCCGCTGTCATGCGCCGGGCGCGCACGCGCAGCGGGTGGGCGGCCGTGGGGGCGAAGTCACTGGGCCCGGGGGCCGGCACGTGGGCGGGCGCCGTCGGCCGCACGCCCGGGCCGCGACGCAGCGGGCGCTGCGCTGCCGGACGGCTGGATGCGGGGCGTGTCATGGCGCGATTTCGACAGAAATTGGCCGGCTATCGTAACCCGGCCGCTGCGGTGCTCGCTAGGCTGCGGGCATGTCGTCCCTCGCTTCCAAGCCGCCGGCAGCGCCGGACGGCGCCCGCGCCGATTTCACGGTGATCGGCCTCGTGGGGCTGGCCCACGCCACCTCGCACTTCTTCCACTTG
>JAUMBF010000086.1:0-52106 GCA_032115875.1 Rubrivivax sp. | reverse complement strand
CGCGCTCGCCGGCCAGGCGTTCGTTCAAGTGCGCGGCCACGGTGTCACCCCAGAAGGCGTAGAGGTCCTTGCCGCGCGGCGTGGCCAGCGCGGTGCCCATCTCCAGGCGGTAGGGCTGCAGGCGGTCCAGCGGCCGCAGCGCACCGTACAGGCCCGAGAGGATGACGACGTGCTCCTGCGCCCAGGCGAGATCGGCGGCCTTCAGCGTCTTGGCCTGCAGCCCGTCGTAGACGTCGCCGTCGAAGGCCAGCACCGCCGGCCTGCTGTTGGCCGGCGTCGCCACGGGCTGCCAGGCGGCGTAGCGCGCGGCGTTCAGTGCGGCGAGGCTATCGGACAGCGCCATCAGCGCGGCCACCTGGCGCGGCGTCTGGCGCCGGAGCACGCCAATGAGCTCGGCAGCCTGCGCGGTGAACATCGGCTCGGTGGCCTTCTTCGCCACCGAGGCGGGCACGGGGGTGTCGTAGTCCAGCGTCTTGGCTGGCGAGATCAGGAAGAGCATGGCGGGTTCAGCGGGCAGGTCGTGCGGGGACAGTTCGTGGGTCAGGCATGAGGTGGCGCAGGCGCGGCCGGCAAGCTCACCAGTTCGGCGTCCTCTTTTTGATGAAGGCCTGCACGCCCTTCAGCGCGGCGGCGTCCATCCTGCTGCAGGCCATGGTACGGCCGGCTCGGCCACGCGGTTGACGAGGCCGCGCGCGCCGCGGTCGTGGCACTGCGCCCAGGTGTGGCGGCCTGCACCGTGGATGATGGCCGGCTGGTCGACGAAGACCTCCGCGCTGCGTTCGACAAAGGCCACCGGGCTGAGAGCCTGTGCGATGGGCGGGGTTGCGGCCACGACCTTGTTCGTAGGGATGCGTCATCGTCGTCTCTCGTTGTCGTGGCCGGTGCTCCCCTGGTGCAGCATAGCGGCATGGATCACCCTGCGGCCGCCGCTGGTGACGGGGGCGCTGCTGATCGTGCCTCCGCAGGCCTGGTTCAATGTCGTGCAGAAGGCAGGCTGCGCCGGCAGCTACCCCAAATGCCCGTGCCTGTACCTCACGGGCTACGGCGGCTTCTGCCGCGGCTGCGACCGCCTGCTGCTGCCGACCTGGAACCACCCGTGGTTCCTGCCCTGGCTGTTCGTCTGCACGGCGCTGCTGCTGGTGCTGCGGCGGCTGCCCGAAGACCCCGCACTCGTCCACGCCCGAGCGCTGCTCTACGACGCATCGCCACAGCCCCACGAGGTGCTGGCGCAGCTGTATGGGCCCGGGGGCGCGGCCGTTTGCGTTCGTGGCCCGCGTGCTCGAGCGGCATCGGCTGCAGGACCCGGTGCCCATGCCGTTGGGCGGCGCGCGGCGCCGAGTGCAGCTGCTGGCGCCAGCGGCCATCGCCGAGCGGGGTGCTGACGGCTGCGCGGCGCTGATGAGCAACGGGCGCCAAGGTGTGCGCATCACCGCGGGCAGCTGGCACCACGGGCTGCTGCGCCCGCAGCCGGCCCGGTGTCTGGCACCGCGTCGGCCAGGGCGGCCGCGGCGTCGAAGAACGCGGCCACCAGCAGCGACTGCCGGCGTTCGCGGCGACACACGAGGTGCACGTGCGTCGCCATGTCGCTGTCGGAGACGCACAAGGGCACGAGCCGGGCATCGGGCACGTAGGCGGTGTCGGCCACCACACCCAGCCCCAGGCCCTGGGCCACGGCCTCGCGCACGGCTTCCCGGCTGCCCATCTCGATCGCCACACGGTGCTGCAGGCCCCGCTGGCGCATCGCCGCCTCGAAGATGCGGCGGGTCGTCGACCCTTCCTCGCGGATGACGAAGCGCTGCTGGTGCAGATCGGCCATCACGAGCGGCTGCCGGCCTGCCAGCGGGTGGCCGGCGGGCGCGAAGACCACGAGCCGTTGTCGCCGGTAAGGCACGAACACCAGCGCCGGGTCGTCGGTGGCATTGAGCACGAGTCCGAGGTCGCCCTGGTGGTCGAGCAGCCGCGCCACGATCGAGCGCGAGTCGCCCACGCGCACCGCCACGTTCACCTGGGGGTGGCGGTGCACGAAGCGCAGCAGGATCGGCACGACGTTGTAGGGCCCGATGGCGTGCACTTCCAGGTGGCCGGCGTAGCGGTTCTGCGCCGCCAGCAGCAAGGCCAGCGCGTCGTCTTCGGCGGCAAAGGCACGGCGGCTGTGCTCGAGCAGCGCGCGCCCGAAGGGTGTCAGGTCCAGCCGGCGCCCACGCCGATGGAACAGCTCGACACCGTGCACCTGCTCCAGCCGCTGGATGTGGGCCGACAGGGTGGGCTGCTGCAGCCCCAGCGCGCGCGCCGCCACCGTCATGCTGCCCAGGCGGGCGGTGGCGTCGAAGGCCTTCAGGGCGGCCAGAAAGCTGCTCGTGGTCATGTCGAATGGATTGGCGCCGTCTATGAATTGCGCGATTGGACCTGGCGCAAACGTCACCGTCATGACACGTCGGCGCCACACACTCAAGGCCAAGCCCGTTTCTCACGCGACGACATGACGACACAGCCCACCGATCCCTCGCCAGCGACGCTGATGCAGTTGCGCGAGTTGCAGGTGCGCTTTCCCGGCGGCACTCAGGCGCTCGAGCCAACCACACTGTCCGTGGCCGCGGGCGAGTTCCTCGTGCTGCTGGGCGCGTCTGGCGCCGGAAAGTCGACCCTGCTTCGCTGCCTGAACGGGCTCGTGCAGCCCACGGGGGGCGAGCTGCGGTTGCAGGGAGCGCCCGGTGGCGTGCTCACGCCGCGCCATCTGCGCGCACACCGGCGCGCCTGTGGCATGGTGTTCCAGCAGCACCACCTCATAGGCCGCCAGAGCGCGCTGGCCAACGTGCTGATGGGCGGTCTGTCGCGCCATCACGCGCTTCGCACGCTGTGGCCCTGGGGTCGGGCAGAGCAGGTGCGGGCTCTGGAGTGCCTGGATCGTGTCGGCCTGCTCGACAAGGCGCTGGCGCGCGCCGACACGCTGTCGGGCGGCCAGCAGCAGCGCGTGGGCATCGCCAGGGCACTCATGCAGGCGCCTCGGCTGCTGCTGGCCGACGAGCCGGTGGCCAGCCTCGACCCCGCCACGGCCGAGGGGGTCATGAGCCTGCTGCACGGGATTTGCAAGTCCGACCAGCTGACCGCCGTGGTGAGCCTGCACCAGGTCGAACTCGCACGCCGCTTTGCCGATCGCATCGTCGGCCTCCGAGGAGGACGCGTCGTGTTCGACGGTCCGCCCGCGGCCTTGACGCCGGAGCACGAGTCCGGGCTGTACACGACCGTCTCACCCATCGGCCTCGCAGCCAGTGCCCCACGCCCCACCGCCACGCCGCCCCTGGCTGCCGCGGCCTGATCCCACCCGGACGCCAACCCCGGCCAACCCACCCACCTGGAGCATCGATGACCTCTCGCCGCACCCTCCTGCCGCTGGCCCTGGCAGCCGCTGCCTTGCTCATCGCCACCGGCACCGCGCAATCCCAGGGTCGCGACCCCGCGCGCCTGCGCGTGGCACTGCTGCCCGACGAGAACGCCTCGACCCTGATCCAGAACGCCCAGCCGCTGAAGCAGCACCTGGAACAAGTGCTGAAGAAGGAGATCGAGCTCATCGTCACCACCGACTACTCGTCGATGATCGAGGCCATGCGCTTCGGCCGCATCGAGGTGGCGTACTTCGGGCCGTTCTCGTACGTGCTGGCGAAGTCCCGCGCACCGTCGATCGAGCCTTTCGCGGTGGGAGTCGAGCGCGGCTCGCCCACCTACCAGTCGGTGATCATCGCCACCGCCGGTGGCCCCGTGCGCACGCTCGACGACGTCCGCGGCAAGGCCTTCGGCTTCGGCGACCAGGCGTCCACCTCCAGCCATCTGGCGCCGCGGGCGCACCTGCTCAAGAAAGCAAGGCTCGAGGGTGACCGCGACTACCGCGTCGTCCACCTGGGCACACACGACGCCGTGGCGCGCGCCGTGCAGGCGGGTCAGGTGCCCGCAGGCGCCTTGTCCAAACCCATTCTCGACAACCTGATCAAGCGCGGCACCATCGACGCCGCGCGCGTGGTGCAGCTCGATCTCTCGGACCCGATCCCCAACTACCCCATCGTGATGCAGGCCAACCTCGCGCCGGCGCTGAAGCAGGCCCTGCGCGACGCCTTCCTGTCGATGAAGGATGCGACAGTGCTGAAGTCGTTTCGCGTCGAAGCCTTCGCACCGACCACCGACGCCGCCTACGACGTGCTCCGCGAGACCGCCACACTGCTGAAGCTGGACCTCGGGGCCATGAAGTGACGGCCACGGTCATCGCCGAGCTGCTGGCGCGCGACGACCGGCGCCGCCGGCGGCGGCTCGCCACCGTGGCACTGCTGCTGGGTGCCGCGGCGCTGGCGCTTGAACTCACGGGCTTCTTCGACCCGAAGCGTTTTGCCGATGGCGGCCCGGCGCTGTGGCAGCTGGCCACCGAGATGGTGCCGCCGGACTTCTCGCGCTGGCCCCACTGGGTGGTGCCGCTGCGGGACACGCTCGCGATGTCGGTGGCCGGCACGGCACTGACCGTGCTGCTGTCGCTGCCGCTGGCCCTGCTGGCCGCACCCAACACGGCGCCGAATGCCCTGGTGCTGCGCGCCGCGCGCACGCTGCTGGCCGCCTTCCGTTCGGTGCCGGAGATCATCCTCGGCATCCTGTTCGTGGCCGCGGTGGGCTTTGGCGCGCTGCCCGGTGTGCTGGCGCTGGCGCTGCACTCCACCGGCATGGTGGCCAAGTTCTTCGCCGAGGCCATCGAGCACGTCGACCCCAAGCCGCTGGAGGCCGCGCAGGCGGCGGGCGCCAGCCCGCTGCAGGTGGTGACGCACGCGGTGTTGCCACAGGTGCTGCCCCAGCTGGCCGACATCACGATCTACCGCTGGGAGTACCACTTCCGCGCCTCCGCTGTGCTCGGCATCGTCGGCGCTGGCGGAATCGGCTTCGAACTGATGGCGGCACTGAGGCTGATCCAGTACGACCAGGTGGCTGCCATTTTGCTGTCGGTGCTGGGCTGCGTGCTCGTGGTTGACGGCATCGGGTCGGCGCTGCGCCGTCGTCTCAAGTGAGGGCAGGTACCGCATGACCCGGATCGTGGTGAGTCAACCCGTGCACGCCGATGCGTTGGCGCCGCTGCGGGCCGCTGGCGAGGTGGTGATGAACCCCGGCCCCGAGCCCTGGGACGAGCACACGCTGGCCGGCCACCTCGCCGGGGCCGACGCCTGGATGGCGTTCATGACCGATCGGCTCGACGAACACGTGCTGCGAGGCGCGCCCCGCCTGCGGGTGGTGTCCTGCGCGCTGAAGGGCTACGACAACTTCGACGTGGCCGCCTGCGCCCGGGCCGGCGTTGGCCTGAGCTTCGTGCCCGACCTGCTCACCGAGCCCACGGCGGAACTGGCGCTGGGGCTGGCCATCGCCGCCGCACGCCACCTGCGCGAGGGTGACCGCCGCGTGCGGGCCGGCTATGCAGGCTGGCGGCCCGCGCTGTACGGCACGGGTCTGCATGGCTCCACCGTGGCCGTGGTGGGCCTGGGCGCCGTGGGGCGGGCCATCGTCGATCGGCTGCTGGGCTTCGGCTGCGCGACGCTGCTGGGCGTGGACCCGGTGCAGCATGATGCACGCGTGCAGGCCGTGAGCCTGGATGAGGCCGTCCGCCGCGCCGACTACCTGCTGCTGGCGGCGCCGCTGACACCCGGCACCCAGCACCTCGTGAACACGCGCCTGCTCGAGCAGGCGCGCGAGGGCCTGGTCGTGGTGAACATCGGGCGCGGCTCGGTGGTGGACGAGGCCGCAGTGGCGCAGGCACTCGAGGACGGCCGTCTGGGCGCCTACGCAGCCGATGTCTTCGAGATGGAAGACTGGAATCGGCCTGACCGGCCGCGCCAGATCCACCCCGCCCTGCTGCGGCATCCGGCCACCGTCTTCACGCCGCACCTGGGCTCTGCGGTCGCGCGCGTGCGCAGGGCCATCGAGCTCCGCGCAGCCCACAACCTGGTTGCACAGTTGCAGGGCCTGGGTGTCGCCGACCTGATCCCGGCCGGCGGCGACTGAGCCAAGATCCTGCAGTTGACCGCTTTCCTTGCGCGGGCAACGGATTTGCAGTCAAGCGCTTCTGGCCACGACCGAGCTCGCCCGTGGGGCAGAACCACCCGCGCCCCGCCCGTGTGTGCGCCGCCGCGAGATCGACCACGCGCAGCCGAGCCGCCGCCAGGGCCGGGGCGTCGCCGGGCATGTCGTCGTACAGCAGCGCCAGGTCCTCGACACCGAGCTCGTCGAGGATGACGTCTGCCTTGGGGTTGACCGGCACGATGCGGCAGCCCTGGCCTTGCAGGTAGCTCGCCGACCGGTGGCTGGGCCGGCTCCGATCCGCCGAGAGGCCCACCACGGCGATGGTTCGGCATGCGTGCAGGATGCGGCGCAAGGTGGCGTCGTCAGCGGATTTGGGGGCGTCGGGGCTCATTGCTTCAGCTCCCGGGGCTGCAGCGCCAGCCGCGCTCGGCGTCCTGCGTCTTCACCACCGAGACGAGCTTGAGATGTCTACTGGAACTGTTGCCTTGCAGGGCTTGTGCCAGCACCGTGTCGACCAGGCGCTCGGGCCGTGGGGCGGGCTTGTAGGCGCGGATGGAGCGGTGGCGGTCCATCAGCGCCGCAAAGGCGCTGGCCGCGTCTGGGCTGGGTGTGTTCACGGCGGGGGTCGTGCCAGCCGCTGCTACACTGGCCGGGTCAGGAGAGAGCCAAGGCACCAGCGGGTGAACGAGGCCGCCGAAGGCGCTGCACAACGCTCAGGCAAAAGGACTGGCTCCCACCTCACTGGAGAGAGGTTGCCCCTCGTGGCAGCCCACCGAAGGGGCAAGGCGCACCGGATCAGGCGGTGGCCGAATCTCTCAGGTAAAGCGGACAGCGAGGGCCACGGGCTCACCCACGGCTGAACGGCCCTGCGGTGGGCGCGTCCCGCCCTCGAACCCCACTGCCCGCATGACCGACACCGCCCAGCCCCAGGCCCTGCTGCACACCCCGCTGCACGCGCTGCACCTCGAACTCGGCGCCCGCATGGTGCCCTTTGCGGGCTACGCCATGCCGGTGCAGTACCCGGCCGGCCTGATGGCCGAGCACCGGCAGTGCCGCGAGTCGGCGGCGCTGTTCGACGTCTCGCACATGGGCCAGCTGCGGCTGGAGGGCGACGACGCCGCCGCATCGCTGGAGACGCTGGTGCCGGTGGACGTGCTGGGCCTCGCACCCGGGCGCCAGCGCTACGCCTTCTTCACCAACGACGCGGGCGGCCTGCTCGACGACCTGATGATCGTCCGGCCGCAGCCGGCCGACGCCGCCGCGGGCTTCGGCGACCTGTTCCTCGTCGTCAACGCCGGCTGCAAGGCCGCCGACATCGCGCACCTGCAGCGCCACATCGGCGGCCGCTGCCGCGTGCTGCCCATGCCCGAGCGCGCGCTGCTGGCCTTGCAGGGCCCGAAGGCCGTGGACGCGCTGGCGCGCCTGAACCCCGCCGTGGCCGGGCTGGTGTTCATGAGCGGCGGGCGCTTTGCGCTGGCCGGCATCGGCTGCTTCGTCACGCGCAGCGGCTACACCGGCGAGGACGGCTTCGAGATCAGCGTGCCCGAGGCCCGCGCCGTCGAGCTGGCGCGCGCGCTGCTGGCCCAGCCCGAGGTCAGGCCCGCCGGGCTGGGCGCGCGCGACACGCTGCGCCTGGAAGCCGGCCTGTGCCTGTACGGCCACGACATCGACACCACCACCAGCCCCATCGAGGCTGGCCTGCAGTGGGCCATCCAGAAGGTGCGCCGCGCCAGCGGCGCGCGTGCCGGCGGCTACCCCGGTGCAGCCGTCGTCGACCGCCACCTGGCCGAGGGCCCGCCGCGCCGCCGCGTCGGCCTGCTCGGCACGGAGCGCGTGCCGGTGCGCGAGGGCACGCCGCTGTTCGACGAGGCCGGCCACCCCGCCGGCACCGTGTGCAGCGGCACGCTGGGCCCCAGCGTGAACCGCTGCATCGCCATGGCCTACGTGCCGGCCGCGCTGGCCGCGCCGGGCACGGCGCTGCAGGCCGAGGTGCGCGGCCGGCGCGTGCCGATGACCGTCGCCGCCATGCCCTTCAACCCCCACCGCTACGTGCGCTGACCCCCTGCCCTCACCTGGAGCCCGCCATGACCACGATGTACACGCCCGACCACGAGTGGATCAACATCGAAGACCACGACGCTGCCGTCGTCGGCATCACGCACCACGCGCAGGACGCGCTGGGCGATGTGGTCTTTGTCGACCTGCCCGAGGTTGGCAAGACGCTCAAGAAGGGCGAGGTCGCGGGCGTGGTCGAAAGCGTCAAGGCCGCAGCCGACCTCTACATGCCCGTCAGCGGCGAGGTCGTCGAGGTCAACTCCGCACTGAGGGACGACCCGTCGCTGGCCAACGCCGACCCGCTGGGCAAGGGCTGGTTCTTCAAGGTCAGGGTGGCCGACATGGCCGAGTTTGACCAGCTGATGGACCCGCCGGCCTACGACGCGCTGCTCAAGACACTCTGATCTCCCCTTCTAGCCCAGGCCCCCGCCATGCTGATGTCCACCCTCAAGACCCTCGGCGAGCTCGAGAACGCCGCCGAGTTCGTTGCCCGCCACATCGGGCCGTATGAAGACGACGAGCGCCACATGCTCAGCGTCATCGGCGCCGCCAGCCGCCGCGCGCTGATCGACGCCGTCGTGCCGCGCGACATCGTGCGCTCGGCCGCCATGCGCCTGCCCGCGCCGGTGACGGAAGCCCAGGCACTGGCCGAGCTCAAGGTCGTGGCCGCCAAGAACCGCGTGCTCAAGAGCTTCATCGGCCAGGGCTACCACGGCACGCACACGCCGGGTGTCATCCTGCGCAACATCCTCGAGAACCCGGCCTGGTACACCGCCTACACGCCCTACCAGGCCGAGATCAGCCAGGGCCGCATGGAGGCGCTGGTGAACTTCCAGACCATGGTCTGCGAGCTCACGGGCATGGCGATTGCCAACGCCAGCATGCTGGACGAGGCCACCGCCGCCGCCGAGGCCATGACGCTGGCCAAGCGTTCGGTGAAGAGCCGGAGCGACACCCTCATCGTGGCCGGCGACTGCCACCCGCAGACCCTCGAGGTGGTGCAGACGCGCGCCGAGCCGCTGGGCTTGACGGTCAAGATCGCCAACTCGGCTGCCGAGTGGGAGCAGCTCATCGCCGGGGGCGACTTCTTCGCCGTCATCGTGGGCTACCCGGCCACGCACGGCACGATCACCGACTGGCGCGCCGACGTGGCACGCGTGCACGCGGTGGGCGCGGCCTTCATCGCCTGCGCCGACCTGCTGGCGCTGACGCTGCTCACGCCGCCCGGCGAATGGGGCGCCGACATCGTGGTGGGCAACACGCAGCGCTTTGGCGTGCCCATGGGCGGCGGCGGCCCGCACGCCGCCTTCATGGCCTGCCGCGACGAGTGGAAGCGCAGCCTGCCCGGCCGCCTGGTGGGCGTGAGCATCGACAGCCACGGCAACCCCGCCTACCGCCTGGCGCTGCAGACGCGCGAGCAGCACATCCGCCGCGAGAAGGCCACAAGCAACATCTGCACGGCGCAGGTGCTGCTGGCGGTGATCGCCAGCATGTACGCCGTCTACCACGGGCCCGAGGGCCTGAAACGCATTGCGCGGCGCGTGGCCAGCTACACCGCCGTGCTGGGCCAGGGCCTGGCGCAGCTCGGCTTTGCACCGCACGGCCCGGGCGGTGTGGTGAGCGGCTTCGACACCATCTCGCTCAAGACTGACGGCCGCACGGGCGAGTTCGTCGACCGCGCCCAGGCCGCCGGCATGAACATCCGCCGCTACCGCGAGTGGGGCGACGCCTGGCTCAGCATCACGCTCGACGAGACCACCTCGCGCGAGGACATCGTCGCGCTGTGGCGCGTGTTCGCCGCGCCGGGCCAGGCCCTGCCCACGTTCGAGGCCTTCGAGAAGGGCGTGGAGCCGCTGATCCCGGAAGGCCTGCGGCGCACCAGCGCCTTCCTCACGCATCCGGTGTTCAACTCGCACCACTCCGAGACCGAGATGCTGCGCTACATCCGCAGCCTCTCCGACAAGGACCTGGCGCTGGACCGCACGATGATCCCGCTGGGCTCGTGCACCATGAAGCTCAACGCCACGAGCGAGATGATTCCCGTGACCTGGCCCGAGTTCGCGCAGGTGCACCCGTTCGCGCCGGCCGATCAACTGGCCGGTTACGCCGAACTCGACGCGCAGCTGCGCGCCTGGCTCACGCAAGCCACGGGCTACGCCGGCATCAGCCTGCAGCCCAACGCCGGCAGCCAGGGCGAGTACGCCGGCCTGCTGGCCATCCGCGGCTGGCAGCGCGCGCGCGGCCAGGGCCACCGCCACATCTGCCTGATCCCCGAAAGCGCGCACGGCACCAACCCGGCCAGCGCGCAGATGGTCGGCATGACGGTGGTGCCCGTGAAGTGCGACGCCACCGGCAACGTGGACCTCGCCGACCTGACCGCCAAGTGCGAGAAGCACACGAACGACCTTGCCGCGGTGATGATCACCTACCCCAGCACCTACGGCGTGTTCGACCCGCAGGTGAAGGCGCTGTGCGCCACCGTGCACCGGCACGGCGGCCGCGTCTATGTGGACGGCGCCAACATGAACGCGCTGGTGGGCGTGGCGGCGCCGGGCGAGTTCGGCGGCGACGTGAGCCACCTGAACCTGCACAAGACCTTCTGCATCCCGCACGGCGGCGGCGGGCCGGGCGTGGGGCCGGTGTGCGTGGTCGACGATCTCGTGCCCTTCCTGCCCGGCCACGCCACGGCCACGGGCGTGACGACGCCGGTGGGCGCGGTGAGCGCCGCGCCGCTGGGCAACGCTGCGGTGCTGCCCATCAGCTGGATGTACGTGCGCATGATGGGCGCCGAGGGCCTGACCCAGGCCACCGAGACGGCCATCCTGGCCGCCAACTACGTGGCCGCGCGCCTGGCCGACCACTACGAGATCCACTTCAGCGGCGGCGTCAAAGGCCTCAAGGGCGGCGGTGTCGCCCACGAGTGCATCCTCGACCTGCGCCCGCTGCAAAAGACCAGCGGCGTGACGGCCGAGGACGTGGCCAAGCGCCTCATCGACTACGGCTTCCACGCGCCGACACTGAGCTTCCCCGTGGCCGGCACGCTGATGGTGGAGCCCACCGAGAGCGAGCCGCTGGCCGAGCTGGACCGCTTCTGCGACGCCATGATCGCCATCCGCGGCGAGATCGCGAAGGTGGAGCGCGGCGAGTGGCCGCAGGACGACAACCCACTCAAGCACGCGCCGCACACGGCGGCCAGCCTGATCAGCGGCGAGTGGACTCGGCCCTACACGCGCGAGCAGGCCGCCTACCCGGTGGCCGGCCTGAAGCGCCAGAAGTACTGGGCGCCCGTGGGCCGCGTGGACAACGTGCACGGCGACCGCAACCTGTTCTGCAGCTGCCTGCCCATCAGCGCCTACGGCGAAGCTTGAACGTCGTGTGCACAGGTTCGACCGGCCTGCGCAGCCGGTCGGCCTGCGCAAACACTCGTCGGTCGATCAGGGGCGTGAGTCTGGGTTGACGAGCCGGTGGCGATCTGTCGGATGACCGCTTGCCTGCCGCTTGAGCGCTTGATGTCGATCCAGCGCGGCGGGGGGGGGTTGTCTTTGCGAGGGCTGGAATGCAGCGCGAGCTGACGGTCGGTCCCAACTGCCGACTGCACATTTCCTGTGAGAGAACGGTCATTGCGCCTACGACCGCAGTCCGCTCTTCTTCGGCGCAAACAGGTGTCGCGAGCTGTTCGGCCACGTATTCATGGAGCGCGCGCCTCAGACGTCTCCTCGCGCGAGCTGGCCCTGCCGACGGAGCTCGGCAGCAATGAACGGCGCGCGGTATTCCAGGTAGGAAAGGTCGATACCCTTGGCACCCGGCCCGCGGCGGTACTCCTCGACATACCGCTTCCGCTGGGCACAGCAGTCGCGGATGTTGAGCAAGGGCAACGTCGCATCGATCCGTTCCTGCTGCGCCTGCGGCGCCGAGCCGCCCTTTACGACGCGGTAACTGACGAGGTCCAATTCGAACCAGCCAATCTTTGCATCTACGGGGTCCGCCAGACCAAGCAGATTCCCCTTCTTAGCGTTCACGACGCCTGCGCAGAGTCGATAGTTCGACCACTCGTACACCCGATCCCACGCAAGCGATTTCGGGATGACGTGGTCCACGGTGGGCCCCCCTGTCTCCTCTATGAACATCGCTAGGTACGCGCAACGCTGCTCGTACGCCGTCATCATGTCGTCGATCGCATTGCGCCAGAACGGCGGGAACTTATCGGCCGGGATGCTCGACTCTGTGGCGGCGATCGCAGCGCGCCGCTTCCCGCGGCGTTTGACTCGGGGTGCACGCCCGACAAGCTCGTCGATTGCCGAGAGGCCTGGCTGGCGGACATCCTTGTCGAACCCCTTTGGCTCTGGTGCGAGGGAGACAGGGATCACGACTTCGGTCCCTTCTTTGCTGCGCGCTTGACCGCGATCTCGCGCGGCGTTGTGCTCCGCTCCTTGAAGTAGCCCCACTGGACCCAAAAGGGATCGATGTCGGGTAGCCCGGCCTGACGAAGCCTTTGATCGGCCTTCTCGATCGCTGTAGCCGACGCGTCTGCCGCCTCGATCACTGCCTGCGCTTCCGCAATGGCCTGCTCGCCTTCCAGCGAACGGGGTTCCTTTAGGTCAAAGGCTTCGCTCACCAGCCAGTTGCCGACTTCGCCGTGGCGAACGAATGCACGCTTCCTGAGAATGACGCTCCCTCTCTCGAAATCCAAGTCGAACCACGCGTCCTCCTCCGCGTCGAAGGAGGGCTCGACCGAAGCGAGGACCAGCGGAGAGTGCGTTGCGGCAACAAGCTGCACTTTGGAACCGTGCTTGCCCGTGAGGACGTCCATCACCTTAAGCAGCGCGGGCACGATACGGCGCTGCCATTGAGGGTGAAGGTGTCCTTCGATCTCGTCGACGAGAAAGATGATCTCGCGAGTAGGACGTTCAGCGCGGAGCTTGGCACTCTCAACGTGCTCCTGCCATGCCCAAGTGAGCAGGTAGGCCAGCGCGATGACTCGCCGCATGCCGGCCGATGCATGAATGACCGCGACATCCTCACCGTACGGCATGCGCAAGGTTGGATAGCGCTGCGGATCCCTCACGGAGAGCTTTCGAAGGTCGCCAGGAACCAGCCTCTCTTTGGCAGATGGCGACAGAGTCTCGATGACCTGCTTCAGAACTTGAAACGACTGGTCGTTGCCCGCCTGCCAGAGTGCCCAGTCATCGAGAAGTCCTTTGCAGAACTCGTTGCCCTTCCAAACCTGCTCGGGGGTGAATAGGAACGCGTTAGGCCGATCGGGGGCGTCCTCTGTCCAGTAGTTCCGCATCGGATCCCAGACCGAGAAGCCGCCGTCGACCTGGGCGTAAAGGATCAGCCCTGGAATAGGCGGCCGGCTCTGCTTCACAGTCCACCGCACACGCGCCGCTTCGTACGAGCTCTTGAACGCGTATGACGGTTTCGTCTTCTTCGTGTACTGGTAGGCGATCTCGGCTCTGGCACCCGCTTTAGGGATGACAGGCTCGCGCGCCCACGTGCGCGTTAGCGTCCACCAGGCCACGTCGAGCAGGAAGCTCTTGCCGAGGCCGTTGTCTCCCGTGATGAGGTTCAGCCGGGGTGCGAGATCCATCTGCATCTCGGTCGCCGGGCCGACGTTCTTCAGGTGAATGGACTCAAGCATTGCGTCTTCCCCTTCTGGTCTTCTTCGCCGCACCCAAGGCAGCAGGTGCATCAAGCGGGCTCTTCGGTGCGGACTTCACAGCGGGCGACGTGCGCTTCCTAACGATCTCATCGACGTACTCGGTGGGCGCCTTGCGGTCTCCGATGTGACGAGCAGCCTTCTGCTGCTCGATCCACTGGTCAAGGTCCACACGCTTGAATCGCCATTGCCCCCCGACTTTGAACGCCGGTAGCTGTTCCCTCTGGGCCATCGTGTAGACGGTCTTCTCCGCAACCTTCAACAGTTGGGCAACTTCTGGAAGGGTGAGAATTTCATCCTGCATGGAAGTGCGCTCCCTCCGGCTCTCAGTGGTAGAGGTTGCCAGCGGACAGCAGGATACAGCAGGCTTCAGACAGCCTTAGCAGTGGCTTCCCCCCGAAGCACCATTGCCGGTCGAGGAGATGAACGCGAGTGTCGGCTTCGAGCCACGGCGGCCCCTCAGCGCTGTATCTCGAGCGACTGCAATCAGTCTCTGTCTGTCTCTCATCTCCTGAGAAAGCGCTGCCGTCGCCAAGAGTCGGTTTGCACTGAGCCTGTCGACCTGCCCGCAGGGGCGTCGACAAGGTCAGCCCGAACGGGATCTTCACTGACGCCGGGCGCGGGCATGGGCCTGGGATGGCTCGCAGCGCTCGCAAAGGCGGTCAACGTGTCGGCGCGGGCGCAAGGCAGCGGCAGGGACCCGTCGGCAGCCCAAGCCCGGGGCGCTCGACAGAGGCCGAGCGCACGGCGAGGCTCAGTCCGCAAAAGGCGTGAGATCCATCGACGATCGGCCCTGCAGCAGCCGCTCGGCCAAGGCCTCGCCCAGCGCGGCCGAGTGCTTGAAGCCGTGGCCCGAACACGCCGACACCCACGTGAGGCCGGGTGCCGACTCGCCGATGCGAAAGCGGCCGTCGGCAGCCATCGTGTACAGGCAGGCCGAAGCGCGCAGCGCAACGCCGCTCAAGCCGGGCAGGCGTGGCCTCACGAGGCGCTCGACCAGCGCCGCGGTCTCGGCCTCGGCCACCTGGCGATCCACGGCCTCGGGCGTGGTGGCGTGCTCGAACTGCTCGGTGCCGACCTTCACGCCGCCGCTGCCGTCGACCAGCGGCATGCCGTAGAAGGTGTCTTCGTAGCGCTCGCCGCGCGTCACGATGAAGGTGGGGCAGCGGCCGGGCTCGAAGGTTGCCGCATGGCCGGGCTCGGGCTTCAACCAGTGCAGCACCTGGCGCAGCACCCGCAGATCGCGCGCCCACGGCAGGCCGTGTACTGCGGCCAGGCCCGGCAGCCAGGCGCCAGCGGTCACCAGCACCTGCGCCGCGTGGTGGGTGCCGTGGGCCGTCTCGACGCGGAAGGCAGAGCCCTCGCGCTGAATCGCCTGCACCGGCTCGTCGGCCAGCAGTTGCGCCCCGGCACGCCGCGCCATCGCCAGCTGCGCGGCGATGCAGCGCTCGGGATAGACCACGCCACCGCCCGGCTCGAAGCAGCCGGCTTCGGCGTCGTCGATGCGGAACTGCGGCCAGCGCCGACGCAGCTCGGCTGCGGCCAGCGCCTCGTGGGGCACGCCACAGGCCTGCGCCACGGCCCGCGTGCGCGCCACGAAGGCGGTATCGGCGTCCGCTGGGCCGATCACCAGCACGCCGGTGGGCGTCATCAGCGGCCCATTGAGCGGCAGCGTCGGCTCGCCGGCCAGCGCAGCCTCGAGCTCGCGCCAGATCGCGTGCGAGCGCCGCACCAGCGGGGCGTAGGCCACGCCTTCGCCCACTGCCTCGCGCGTGACACGCGTCAGGCCGTGGCTGGAGCCGCGATCGTGCGGCGGCGCGTGGCGGTCGATGCCCAGCACGCGGGCACCCCGGCGCGCCAGTTGCCAGGCGGCCGCGCTGCCCATGGCGCCCAGACCCACCACAATCACGTCCACTTGCATGCCGCATTCCCCTTTGGAGACTGAACCATGGCCGTGAGTGTCTTCGACCTGTTCAAGATCGGCATCGGGCCGAGCAGCAGTCACACCGTGGGGCCGATGCGCGCGGCGCGCCTGTTCGTGCGCCACCTGCAGCACACGGCCCTGCTGCCCGCTGCGGCGCGCGTGCGCGCGCAGCTCTACGGCAGCCTGGGCCTCACCGGCCGCGGCCACGGCAGCGACAAGGCCGTGCTGCTGGGGCTGGAGGGCCACGAGCCCGACACGGTGGATGTCGATGCGGTGCCGGCGCTGCTGGCGGCCATCCGCAGCCAGGGCCGTCTGACCCTTGCAGGGGACCATGCGGTGCGCTTCATCGAGAAAGACGATCTGCGCTTCCACCGACGAGAGACCCTGCCGTTCCACGCCAACGGCATGCGCTTCGAGGCCTTCGACGCCGCGGGCGGTGTGCTTGCCGACAAGGTGTATTACTCGGTCGGCGGCGGCTTCGTCGTCAGCGAGGAGGTGGCGTCCGACGGTAGGCGCCAGAAGGTGATCGCGCCCGACGCCACGTTGCTGCCGCTGCCCTTCCGCACGGGGGCCGAGCTGCTGCAGCGCTGTGCCGAGCAAGGCTGCGGGATCGCCACGGTGATGCGCACCAATGAGCGCCACTGGCGCGCCGACGCCGAGATCGACGCCGGCCTGGACCGCATATGGGCCGTGATGCAAGCCTGCGTGCAGCGCGGCATCGCCACCGAGGGCGTGCTGCCGGGCGGCTTCCAGGTGCGGCGGCGCGCGGCCAAGCTGCACCAGGATCTCACCGCCCAGCCCGAGGCCGCGCTGACCGACCCGCTGCAGGTACTCGACTGGGTCAATCTCTACGCCCTGGCCGTGAACGAGGAGAACGCCGCCGGTGGCCGCGTCGTCACGGCTCCCACCAACGGCGCCGCGGGCATCGTGCCGGCCGTGCTGCACTACTACACGCGCTTCGTGCGCGGCTCATCGGCGGAAGGCGTGCGCGACTTCCTGCTGACCGCCGCCGCCATCGGCATCCTCTACAAGGAGAACGCCAGCATCAGTGGCGCCGAGGTCGGCTGCCAGGGCGAGGTGGGCGTGGCCTGCAGCATGGCCGCCGGCGCGCTGTGCGCGGTCCTCGGCGGCACGCCCGAGCAGGTGGAGAACGCGGCCGAGATCGGCATGGAGCACCACCTCGGCCTGACCTGCGATCCGGTGGGTGGCCTCGTGCAGATCCCGTGCATCGAGCGCAACGCCATCGCCTCGGTGAAGGCGATCAACGCCGCGCGCATGGCGCTGCGCGGCGACGGCACGCACCACGTGAGCCTCGACCAGGTCATCAAGACCATGCGCGAGACCGGCGCCGACATGCTCACCAAGTACAAGGAGACGGCGCGCGGCGGCCTGGCGGTGAACATCGTGGAGTGCTGAGGCGGCCGCGTGCCGGACGAGCCCAAGTTCGTCTGCGACGAGGCAGACGCAGAGGTGTTGCGAGTGCTCGCGTTCTGGTGCGCCAGTCGAGACAAGCAACCTGTCACCTGGCTTGCAGCGCCCGCCTGCACGGTCAGGGCAACTCGAACGTCAGGCCGCACGAACAGGGTCTTGGCGGTCACAGAGCTCCACGCAGTGCGCAGACGGGTTCGTCGACCCGCCCGAGCATTTGCAACGCGGCGTGGGCGCGATTCACAGCTTCACAGGCTCTCAAACCTGCTGTCGGCAGCCTCTGGGGTGCGAAGCGCACGCTCGCAAGCCGCGGCGCAGGCCCAGGCCAGCAGCGCACACACGGCGGCGGCCCAGAACACGGCGGCGAAGCCCATCCGCTCGATCAGCCAGCCGCCACCGAGGCCGCCGATGACGCCCGAGATGCCGTAGCCCAGGGTCGTGTAGAGCGCCTGGCCGCGCCCGCGCAGCCGGCCCGGGAACAACCGGTGGACGAGCGCGATGCAGGCGGCGTGATGGGCGGCAAAGGTCACCGCATGCAGCAACTGCGCCAGCACCAGCACCGGCGCCCAGGCCCCACCGCCGGCGGTCAGCGCGAAGCGCAGTGCCGTGGCACCGGCCACCACCTGCAGCCAGCGTTCCGCGGCCAGCAGCGGGAACCAGCGGCCCTGGGTCCAGAAGAACAGGATCTCCACGGCCACGCTGACGGCCCACAGCACGCCGACCGCTGCCTTGCCGTAGCCCAGACTCACCAGATAAAGGGAAAAGAAGGCGTAGAGGCTGGTGTGCGCCAGCACGGTGAAGAAGATGGACGCGAAAAACCACGCCACGCCAGGCCTGCGCAGCAGGGGCAGCACGGGCGGCGCAGGCTCGTCGTGCGCCGGCTCCTCGTGGGTGCGCGGCAGCGCCAGCGCGGCGGCCAGCAGCAGGCCGTTCATGAACGCCACGAAGCCGGGAAAGACGGCGATGCCGAAGCGGTCAAGCAGCGCCCCGAAACTGGTGACGGCAGCCAGGAACCCGACCGAGCCCCACACGCGCACGCGGCCGTAGCGGCGGGCGTCGATCCCGCCGTCGGGCGTGGCCAGCGCGCGCGCCAGCAGCGCCTCGTAGAGCGGCACGACGCCGCTGTTGGCCACGAACAGCAGCACCGTCACCACAGCCACCGGCACGGCCGCCGTCACGCCCAGCAGGCCGAGCGCCGAGCACAGCGCGCCCGTGGCCGCGATGCGGATGAGCTTGACGCGCTGGCCGCTGTGGTCGCCGGCCCAGCTCCAGGCGTAGGGGGCGAGCACACGCGTCCAGCTCTGCAGGCTGACGATGCCGCCGATGACGAGCGTGGACAAGCCCAGGCTCTGGAACCACAGCGGCGCATAGGGGTTGAACAACCCGATCGCCGCGAAGTAGGTGAAGGTGAGCGCGCCGAAAGGCGCCAGGCTGCCGGTGGGCACGGCGGGCTTCTTGCCCTTCAGGCCTGGCCAGGGATGGGCGGCACCGGCAGCGCCACGTCGCCGCATTGCGCGCGGTGGCGCAGCACGTGGTCCATCACCACCAGCGCCAGCAGGGCCTCGGCGATGGGCGTGGCGCGGATGCCGACGCAGGGATCGTGGCGGCCCAAGGTCTCGACCACCGTGGGCTCGCCGCTGCGCGTGATGCTGGGTTTGGGGGTGCGGATGCTGCTGGTGGGTTTGATGGCGATGCGCACCACCAGGTCCTGCCCGGTGCTGATGCCGCCGAGCACGCCGCCGGCATGGTTGCTGGCGAAGCCGGCCGGCGTGAGCGCGTCGCCGTGCCCGCTGCCGCGCTGCGCGACCACGCCGAAGCCGTCGCCGATCTCCACGCCCTTGACCGCGTTCAGCCCCATCATCGCCCAGGCGATGTCGGCGTCGAGCTTGTCGAACAGCGGCTCGCCCAGGCCCACCGGCATGCCGCGAGCGCGTACCTCGATGCGCGCGCCGCAGCTGTCGCCCGCCTTGCGCAGCGCGTCCATGTGGGCCTCCAGCCGCGGCACGATGGCGGCGTTGGGCGCGTAGAAGGGGTTGAGCGGGATCTGCGCCTCGTCGTCGAACGGGATCTCGATCTCGCCCAGCGCGCTCATCCAGCCCGTGAAGGCGGTGCCGTGGCGCAGGTGCAGCCACTTCTTCGCCACCGCGCCGGCCGCCACCATGGGCGCCGTCAGCCGCGCGCTGCTGCGGCCGCCGCCGCGCGGGTCGCGCTCGCCGTACTTGCGCCAGTAGGTGTAGTCGGCGTGGCCGGGGCGGAAGGTGTCGAGCAGGTTGCCGTAGTCCTTGCTGCGCTGGTCGGTGTTGCGGATCAGCAGCGCGATCGGCGTGCCCGTGGTGCGGCCCTCGAACACGCCGGAGAGGATCTCCACCGCATCGGGCTCGTTGCGCTGCGTCACATGGCGGCTGGTGCCGGGGCGGCGTCGGTCGAGCTCGGGCTGGATGTCGGCCTCGGAGAGCTCAAGGCCCGGCGGGCAGCCGTCGATCACGCAGCCGATGGCCGGGCCGTGGCTCTCGCCGAAGTTGGTGACGCGGAAGATGTCGCCGAAGGTGGAGCCGGGCATGGAGGCGGACGACGCCGGCGGGCGCGGCGCAAAGCGGGGGATTCTAGGAGCGCCGCTCAGGCGGACGCCGGTGCGGCGCCCGGTTCGGCCTGCCCGGGCCAATCACGGATGTAGGCCTTGAGCATGCGGTTCTCGAAATCCTGCGCGTCGACCACGGTCTTGGCGACGTCGTAGAACGAGATCACGCCCATCAGCGTGCGCTTGTCCAGCACCGGCATGTAGCGTGCGTGGCGCTGCAGCATCATGCGGCGCACCTCGTCGATCTCGGTCTCGGGCGTGCAGGTCAGCGGCGCGTCATCCATCACCGAGCGCACGAGACGGGCGCCCACGGCACCCCCGTTGGCCACGACCGCCTGGATGACCTCGCGGAAGGTGAGCATGCCCACGAGATCCCCATGTTCCATGACCACGAGCGAGCCGATGTCCATCTCGGCCATGGTCGTCACGGCCTGCGCCAGGGGCTGGTCGGGCGTCACGGTGTAGAGCGTGTTGCCCTTGACGCGCAGGATGTCGGTGACTTTCATGGCGGTGCGTTCGAGGAACGGCGGAGGGGGGGGGATGGATGAGGCCCGGCCCAATATAGCCCACAATCTCCCGGCTTCAATGCCCCACGCGACTGCACCGCCGACGCCATGGCCTCCGTCATCGACCCCGGTTTCGACACGCTGGCGCTGCATGCCGGTGCCGCCCCGGACCCCACCACCGGCGCCCGCGCCGTGCCGCTGCACCTGAGCACGAGCTTCGTCTTCCAGAACGCCGACCACGCGGCCAGCCTGTTCAACCTGGAGCGCTCGGGCCACGTCTACAGCCGCATCAGCAACCCCACGAATGCGGTGCTCGAGGAGCGCATCGCCGCACTCGAAGGCGGCTCGGGCGCCGTGGCCACGGCCAGCGGGCAGGCGGCGCTCACGCTGGCCATCACCACGTTGGCCGGCGCCGGCAGCCACATCGTGGCGAGCTCGGCGCTCTACGGCGGCAGCCACAACCTGCTGCAGTACACGCTGGCGCGATTCGGCATCGCCACCACCTTCGTCAAGCCCGGCGACATCGACGGCTGGCGCGCCGCCGTGCGGCCCGAGACCAAGCTGCTGTTCGGCGAGACGCTCGGCAACCCCGGGCTCGATGTGCTGGACGTGCCCACGGTGGCGCAGATCGCCCACGAAGCTGGCGTGCCGCTCCTGGTGGACAGCACCTTCACGACGCCGTGGCTGATGAAGCCCTTCGAGCACGGGGCCGACCTCGTCTTTCACAGCGCCACCAAGTTCCTGTGCGGCCACGGCACCGTGGTGGGCGGGCTGCTGGTGGACTCGGGCCGCTTCGACTGGAGCCGCGCCGAGCGCTTCCCCGAGCTCAACCAGCCCTATGCCGGCTTCCACGGCATGGTGTTCAGCGAGGAAAGCACCGACGGCGCCTTCCTGCTGCGCGCGCGGCGCGAGGGCCTGCGCGACTTCGGCGCCTGCATGAGCCCGCACACGGCCTGGCTCATCCTCCAGGGCATCGAGACGCTGCCGCTGCGCATGGCGCGGCACCTGGCCAACACCAGACGCATCGTCGATTTCCTGAGCCGGCACGCGATGGTCTCGCGCGTGGGCTACCCCGAGCTCGACGGCCACCCTAGCCAGGCGCTGGCCGCCCGGCTGCTGCCGCGCGGCTGCGGCGCGGTGTTCAGCTTCGATCTGGCCGGCGACATTGGAAGAAGACGACAGCAGGGCCGCACCTTCATCGAGAGCCTGAAGATCTTCAGCCACCTGGCCAACGTGGGCGACTGCCGCTCGCTCGTCATCCACCCCGCCAGCACCACCCACTTCCGCATGGACGACGCGGCGCTGGCCGCCGCCGGCATCGGGCCGGGCACCATCCGCCTGAGCATCGGCCTGGAAGACGCCGACGACCTGATCGACGATCTCAAGCGCGCCTTCAAGGCGGCCGAGAAGGCGCGTTGAGCATGCGCGCCGCGATCGGCGTCACATTGCCCGGCACCGGGGAGCGCAACGAGGAGAACACGGCAGGATGAAGCTCATCGTGCACGGGCGCACGGCCTACGTCTACACCGGCGGCAAGCCCTTCGACCCCGCCCTGCCCTGCGTGGTGTTCGTGCACGGCGCCGTCAACGACCACAGCGTGTGGACGCTCTTGGCGCGCTGGGCCGCGCACCACGGCCACGGCGTGCTGGCTGTGGACCTGCCCGGCCACCAGCGCAGCGAGGGCCCGGCGCTGACGAGCGTGGAGGCGATGGCCGACTGGCTGCTGGCGCTGCTCGATGCCGCCGGCGTGCGGCGCGCCGTGCTCGCCGGCCACAGCATGGGCTCGCTGGTGGCGCTGCAGGCGGCGGCGCAGGCCCCGGAGCGCGCCGCCGGGCTGCTGATGTTCGGCACCTGCGTGCCGATGCCGGTGCCGCAGGCGCTGCTGGACTTGTCGCTCACCGACGTGGGCGCCGCCATCGAGCGCGTGGTGGGCTTCTCGTTCTCGACGCTGGCCGCCAAGCCCTCGTACCCCGGCCCCGGCGTGTGGCTGCGCGGCGCCGCGCGCGGGCTCATGCACCAGGTGGTGCGCGCCTCTGGCGACCCGCGCCTGTTCCACACCGACTTCAGCGCCTGTAACGCCTACGCGCAAGGCCTGGAGGCCGCCGCGCGCGTGCGCTGCCCGGCCGCGTTGCTGCTGGGGACACTTGATCAGATGACGCTGCCGCGGGCGGCGCAGGCCGTGGCAAGCGCCCTGAACGCGCGCGTGCACGCGGTGGCAGCGGGGCATTTCCTGATGCAGGAGGCGCCCGACGAGGTGTTGAATGCGCTGCGCCTGGAACTGGCGCGCTGCGCCACCACCGCCGAAGACAGCCCCGCATGACGAGCCCGCCGCTGACCGCCGACAAGGTGGACCCGAAGTCCTTCCGCAGCTTCGCCGAGTTCTACCCCTTCTACTTGGGCGAACACGCCAACCGCACCTGCCGCCGCCTGCACTTCGTGGGCAGCTCGCTGGCGCTGTCGTGCCTGTTGCTGGTGTTCGTCACCGGCAGCCTGGCCTGGCTGCTGGCGGGCCTGCTGTGCGGCTACGGGTTCGCGTGGCTGGGCCACTTCGGCTTCGAGAAGAACAGGCCCGCCAGCTTCAGCCGCCCGCTGTACAGCTTCATGGGCGACTGGGTGATGTTCAAGGATCTGCTGACCGGGCGCATCCCGTTCTGAACGGGGCGGCCCGAGCCGGGCGGGTGGGCCGGGAGCGGGTCTGGGCCGCGATCCTGCCGCGGCAGCGGCCGTGCTGCATCAGGGCGCCAAGGCCTCGGCCAAGGTCATCCTCGCCAACGCGCTGCGCCGGAAGCAGCCCGCGCTGGCCTCGCCCGGCTCCAGCAGCGTCTCGCGCACCAGCGGCTCCAGCGCGGTCGCCTCAGGGTCGACCAGCAACACGTGGCGCGGGGTGTCGCCCTCGTCCAGGCGTTGCACCCAGTCCAGGCGCGCCAGCAGATCGAGCAGTGGCTCGATCTGCAGCGCATCGGTGCGCAGGGTCTCGGCCAGGGCCGCCAGGGAGAGGCCGTGGCCGGGCCCGTCTCGGGCCGCCTGCAGCCGCGCCAGCACGGCCAGGCCGAGCTCGAAGCGCCAGCCCGGCACGGCAGGCCGCAAACCCACCCGCATCGACAAGCTCGGCGCGTACGCCGCGATCACCGCCCCCAGCAGCACGATCACCCACACCAGGTAGACCCACAGCAGCAGAATCGGGACCGCCGCGAAAGTGCCGTACACCGCGCTGACCCCGGGCACGCTGTCGAGGTACCAGGCCAGCAGCCGCTTGGCAAGCTCGAAGGCCAGCGACACAAAGACGCCACCGGCCATCGCGTGGCGCCAGCGCACCGCGGTGTTGGGCACGTAGTGATACAGCCCCGCCGCAGCCAGAGCCAGCACGGCGAACTGCAGCAGTTCCAGCACCAGAGAGACGCCGCCGGGCAGCGCCGCCACCCAGCCTCGTGAGGCCGAGACCGCCAGCGACGTGGCCGTCAGGCTCATGCCCAGGGTCAGAGGGCCCAGGGTGATGGCCGCCCAGTACACCAGCACCCGCTGCCCCAGCGACCGCGCCTTGCGCACGCGCCAGATGGCATTGAGCGTGCGGTCGATGGTCAGCAGCAGCGCCAGCGCCGTGACCACCAGCAGCGCCAGGCCCAGTGCACCCATGCCGCGGGCCTTGGCGGCAAACTCGGTCAGGCCGCGCAGCACCGGCCGCGCGATGCCGTCGGGCACGAGGTTCTTGAGGAAGTAATCCTGCAGCGCTCGCTCGAAGCCGGCGAACATCGGGAACACCGTGAAGGCAGCGAGCATCACCGTCACGAGCGGCACCAGCGCGATCAGCGTCGTGAAGGTCAGGCTGCCGGCCGTCAGGCCCAGGCGGTCGTCCTTGAACCGGCGCGCCAGCACGCGCAACGTCTCCTGCCAGGGCCAGCGGCGGAGGGTGTCGGGCAGCTCAAGCGCCAGGTCGGCGGCCGTGGCCGCCACGCTGCCGCTGGGGCTCGGGGCGTTGGCCGGCGGGGACTTGGACATGCTGACTATCATGCCGCATGCTCCCCGCACCCCCCTCTGCCGACACCCCCGACCCCGCCGCGGCCGCGGCGCCGGCCCCGCCCGACCCGTCCGTGCGGCACGCGCGCGACATCGCCCTGGCCTCGGTGCTGGGGCTGGTGGCGGTGGGCCTGGCCTGGGAGCTGTGGCTCGCGCCCACCGGGAGCGGCACCTGGGCCGTCAAGGTGGTGCCGCTGTTGTTCTGCCTGGGCGGGCTGCTGCGCCATCGGCTCTATACCTTTCGCTGGCTCAGCCTGCTCGTCTGGCTGTACGCCCTGGAGGCGATGACCCGCGGCGTCACCGAAACCGGGGTCTCGCAGGCCCTGGCGCTGGCGCAGTTGGCGCTGTCGCTGGTGCTGTTCACGGCCTGCGCCCTGTATGTGCGCTGGCGGCTGCGCAAGGGCCGCCGCCTCGAGCCCACCGCGGCGCCGTGAGCCCGGGCTCGGCCGCTGACGCGCTGCTGCCGGCGCTGCGCGCCGCCGTCGGCGAGGCACAGGTGCTGGCGGCGGCCGACGGCATCGATCTCACGGCCTGGGAGCAGGACTGGCGCCGCCGCTGGCGCGGCCGCGCGCGGGCCGTCGTGCGCCCGGGCAGCACGGCCGAGGTGGCGGCCGTTGTGCTCACCTGCGCCGCCCACGGCGCGACGCTCGTGCCGCAGGGCGGCAACACCGGCCTGGTGGGTGGCGGCGTGCCCGACACCAGCGGCACGCAGGTGCTGCTGAGTCTGCAGCGCCTGAACCGCCTGCGGGCGCTCGACGAGGCCAACCTCACGCTCACGGCCGAGGCCGGCTGCGTCTTGCAGGTGCTGCAGCAGGCGGTGGCGGCGCACGGCCTGCTGCTGCCGCTGAGCCTGGCGGCCGAGGGCAGCTGCACGCTCGGCGGCAACCTCGCCACCAACGCCGGCGGCACGCAGGTGCTGCGCTGGGGCAATGCGCGCGAGCTCTGCCTGGGGCTCGAGGTCGTCACCGCCCGCGGCGAGGTATGGGACGGCCTGTCCGGCCTGCGCAAGGACAACACCGGCTACGACCTGCGTGACCTCTTCGTGGGCAGTGAAGGCACCCTGGGCGTGATCACCGCCGCCACGATGAAGCTGGCACCGCAGCCCGCCGCCGTGACCACGGCGCTGGCCGCCTGCGCGACACTCGACGACTGCGTGGCACTGCTGAACCTGGCGCGCGCGCGGCTGGGCCCGGGCCTGACGGGGTTTGAGGTGATGGGCTGCTTCGCGCTTGATCTCGTGGCGCGGCACTTCCCCACCCTGGCCCGCCCGTTGTCGGGCGCGCCCTGGACGGTGCTGCTGGAACAGAGCGATGTCGAGGGCGAGGCCCCGGCACGCGAGCGCTTCGAGCGCCTGCTCGAGGCCGCCATCGGGCAGGGCTCGGTGTCCGACGCCGTGGTCGCCGAAAGCCTGGCGCAGAGCCGCGCGCTGTGGCACCTGCGCGAGTCGATCCCGCTGGCGCAGGCCGAGGAAGGCCTCAACATCAAGCACGACATCGCCCTGCCCGTCTCGGCCATCCCGCGCTTTTGCGCCCGCACCGACGCGCTGCTGCAGCAGCGCTGGCCGGGCGTGCGGCTGGTCAACTTCGGCCACCTGGGCGACGGCAACCTGCACTACAACGTGCAGGCGCCACCAGGCGACGACGGCCAGCGTTTCCTGGCCGAGCACGAGCACGCCGTCAACCAGGTGGTCTACGACTGCGTGGCGCAGGAGGGCGGCTCGTTCTCGGCCGAGCACGGCATCGGCGCACTCAAGCGTGGCGAACTCGCAGCTCGCAAGCACCCGGTGGCCCTGGGCCTGATGCGCGCCATCAAGCAGGCGCTAGACCCGCAGGGCTTGATGAACCCGGGCCGGGTGCTTTGACGCCGTCGATCCCCGCTACTGCACCGGACCCTTCATCGCCGCCGGTATCGGGATGGCCACGGTCTCGATGCCCTCGTCGCGCAAGGCCTCTCGCTCCTCGGGCGTGGCGCGGCCGCGGATGCCGCGCTGGGCTGCTTCGCCGTAGTGGATGCGGCGTGCCTCCTCGGCAAAGCGCTCGCCGACGTCCTCGGTGCGGTCAACCAGCTCCCGCACGGCCTGCAGCCAGACGCTCTGGAGGTCGGCCGGGCGCGTGACGGTGGTCTCGGCACGGGCCGCCGCCGGTTCGGGCGGCGCCGTGGCACCGGACAGGTTCAGTCGCGGTGCCGACGGCCGCCGGGTAACCGTGGTGTCGTCACACACCGGGCAGGCCACCAGTCCGCGTGCCAGCTGGGTGTGGAAGTCGTCGTCGGAGCCGAACCAGCCCTCGAAGGCATGGTCATGGCGGCAGCGCAGGTCGAGGACCTTCATCGTGCCGTCATGCTACGTCGCTGGCCTCGGCTTCGCTCGCCCAGGACCATTCTCGATGCCCGGTCAGTGCCGCCTGCAGCCAATGCAGCCCGACCAGGGTCTTGACGTCGGTGAGTTCACCTCGTGCATCGAGCGCGGCCAGCGCCGACAAGGGCATCGTCACCGTCTCGACGAACTCGCCGGCATCGGGACGCGCCGGCCCCGGTACGAGACTGCGCGCAAACCACAGCGCGATGCCCTCGCTGCTGTAAGCGGCGGCATTGTGGATCCAGCCGGCCCAGGCCCACTCACGGGCGGTGAAGCCGGTCTCCTCGAGCAGCTCGCGGCGGGCGCAGGCGATGGTGGCTTCCCCGGCATCTCGCTTGCCAGCCGGCCACTCGAGCAACACACGGTCGATGGGGTAGCGGTGCTGACGCACCAGCACCACGGTGGGATCGGCGCCGTCGCCCAGCAGGGGAATCACCGCCACGGCACCCGGATGTCGGATGTACTCCCGCGTGGCAGTGGACCCATCGGGCAGGCGCACGGTGTCGCGACATACCTTGAGAAAGCCCCCTGACAGCAGCGTCTCGCCAGCGAGCCCGGTTTCTCGCAGGTGCGCGTCGGCAGGCGCTGTCATCGGCCTCAGGCGTCGGCTGTTGCGCCCCGGGGGCCACGGCGCAGGTAGCGCCAGACGAAGCCCGGCGACGCAAAGGTGAGGAACAGCGCACCCATGGTGACGTAGAACTGCCAGCCCTGAGCGTGGCGCCGCCCGATGCGGTCCTCGATCAGCCAGCCCAGGCCCAGCACGACGCCGTAGAGCAGGGACAGCTCGAGAAGCCGCCAAGCCAGTGCCTTGGGATCGCGGCGCGGCCCGACGATGAACAGGCGCTCGTTGACGAAGGGCAGATTCGCCAGCACGAAGGCCCCGAGGACGACGGCCCAGACTTCGGCGGCGTGGTTCACGCGGGTGCCGTCAGCTCAGCGTGCGCTGGATGGCGTCGCGGCACAGCGCCATCAGCCCACCGGAAAACAGGCCGAACACCAGCACCGCGGCCCCGTTGAGCGCCAGCAGCGCCGTCACGCCCTGGCCCTGCGGGGGCACGGCGCCGAGGTGGGGGGCATCGAACCACATGACCTTGACGACGCGCAGGTAGTAGAACGCGCCGATCAACGAGAACAGAACCGCCACCACCGCCAGCACGATGTAGAGCATGACGTTGGTGGTGACCAGGGCCTGGATGATGCTGAGCTTGGCAAAGAACCCGATCATGGGCGGCACGCCCGCCAGCGAGAACATGAACACCGTCATCACCCCGGCCATCCAGGGCGAGCGCTTGGCCAGGCCGGCCAGATCGGCCACCTGCTCGCTCTCGAAGCCCTGCCGCGAAAGCAGCATGATCAGGCCGAAGGTGCCCAGCGTGGTGAGCACGTAGCTCACCAAGTAGAACATGGCCGAGCTGTAAGCATTGGCGGCCGACAGCGTGTTGCCGCTCACCACACCGGCACTCAGGCCCAGCACGATGAAGCCCATCTGCGCAATCGTGCTGTAGGCCAGCATGCGCTTCAGGTTGCTCTGCGCGATGGCCGCGATGTTGCCCACCGCCAGGCTGGCTACCGCGAGCACGATGAACATCTGCTGCCAGTCCACCGCCAGGCCCAGCATACCCTCGACGAGCAGGCGGATGGTGATGGCGAAAGCGGCGAACTTGGGCGCGCCGCCGATCAGCAGCGTCACTGCCGTGGGCGCACCCTGGTAGACATCAGGCACCCACATGTGGAAGGGCGCAGCGCCCAGCTTGAAGGCCAGACCGGCCACCACGAAGACGGTGCCGAACACCAGCACCTCCTTGTTGATGCCACCCGCTGCGATGCGCTCGAACACCTTCGGGATCTCGAGCGTGCCGGTGGCACCGTACATCATGCTCAGGCCGTAGAGGAGGAAGCCGCTGGCCAGCGCGCCGAGCACGAAGTACTTCATCGCCGCTTCGGTGCTGAGGGCATGGTCACGCCGCAGCGCCACCAGCGCATACAGGCTCAGGCTCATCAGCTCCAGACCCAGGTACACGACGAGGAAGTTGTTGGCCGAGCACATGACGGCAATGCCCAGCAGCGCGAACAGCGTGAGGGTGAAGAACTCACCCTTGAGCATGTCGCGCGCCGCCAGCGTGGGGCGCGCATAGGCCAGCGTGATCATCACCGCGATGGCAGCGAAGAAGGCCAGCAGGTGGCCCATCGGGTCGACCACCACCATCTGGCCCATGCCGTACTCGGTGCGGCCATCCTGCAGCGCCTCCAGGTGCAGCAGTGCAAAGGCCGCGATCGAGGCCTGGGTCAGCCAGAAGGTGGTGCCGCGGGTGGGGTGCCGGGAGAAGAGGTCGGCCAGCAGCACGCCGCAGGCGGCCACCAGCAGCACGATCTCGGGCAGGACGACGGTCCAGTTCATCGCGTTCATGTTCTCTCTGTCAGCCCGCAGTCCTTCAGCCCGGAACCTTGCTGGCGGCCACGTGGCGCAGCAGCTCGGTGACCGCGGGGTTCATCGCATCGGTCACGGGCTTGGGGTACAGGCCCATCCACAGCACGGCGACGGCGAGGATGGCGAGCGTCAGGAACTCGCGGCCGTTGATGTCGGTCAGCGACTTGACATCGTCGTTGGCAACATCACCGAAGTACACGCGCTTGACCATCCACAGCGTGTAGGCGGCGCCGAACACCAGCGTCGTGGCTGCAGCCAAGCCGATCCAGAAGTTGTATTGCACCGCGCCCAGGATCACCATCCATTCGCCCACGAAGCCGGCGGTGCCCGGCAACCCGCAGTTGGCCATCGCGAACAGCACCGCGAATGCCGTGAACACCGGCATGGTGTTGGCCACGCCGCCGTAACTGGCGATCTCGCGGCTGTGCACGCGGTCGTAGAGCACGCCGATGCACAGGAACATGGCGCCCGAGACGAAGCCGTGGCTGATCATCTGCACGATGCCGCCGGCCACGCCGAGCTCGTTGAACATGAAGAAGCCCAGCGTGACAAAGCCCATGTGCGCGATCGAGCTGTAGGCCACGAGCTTTTTCATGTCCTGCTGCACCAGGGCGACCAGCCCGATGTAGAGCACCGCGACGAGGCTGAGCGCGATGATGAACCAATCCCACTCACGCGCGGCATCGGGCGCGATCGGCAGGCTGAAGCGCAGGAAGCCATACGCGCCCAGCTTCAACATGATGGCCGCCAGCACCACCGAGCCGCCGGTGGGCGCCTCGACGTGGGCGTCGGGCAGCCAGGTGTGCACCGGCCACATCGGCACCTTCACCGCGAAGGCCGCGAAGAAGGCGAAGAACAGCAGCGTCTGCGCATCCAGCGGCAGCGGCAGCTTGTGCCAGGTGAGGATGTCGAAGCTGCCGCCGCTCTTGAAGTACAGGTACACCAGCGCGATCAGCATCAGCAGCGAGCCGAGCAGCGTGTACAGGAAGAACTTGAAGGCCGCGTAGACGCGGTTGGGCCCGCCCCAGACGCCGATGATGATGTACATCGGGATCAGCGTGGCCTCGAAGAACACGTAGAACAGCAGGCCGTCGAGCGCGCTGAACACCCCGATCATCAGGCCGCTGAGGATGAGGAAGGCGCCCATGTACTGGGCCACGCGCTCCTGGATCACCTCCCAGCCGGCGATGACGACGATGATCGTGATGAAGGCCGTCAAGGGCACGAACCACAGGCTCAGGCCGTCGACGCCGAGGTGGTAGTGCACGTTGAAGCGCTCGATCCACGGCAGCTTCTCGACAAACTGCATGCCGGCGCTGGTGGTGTCGAAGCCGGCGATCAGCGGCAGGGTCACCGCGAACGAGGCGAGCGCGCCCACCAGCGCCAACGCGCGCACGACGCCCGCGTTCTCGTCGCGGCCGAGGGCCAGCAGCAGGGCCCCGAAGGCCACCGGCAGCCAGATCGCGATACTCAGCAAACCCATCTCGACGTCCTGTGATTCTTGTCGTGGCGTGGCGGCTCAGCGCAGATAGCCGCTGAAGAAGGGCCACAACTGCCAGGTCAGCAGCGCGAAAATGCCCAGCAGCATCACCAGCGCATAGGTGTACAGGCGGCCGGTCTGCGCCTGCCGCAGCAGCGCGGCCAGCCCGCCGATGCCCCGTGCCGAGCCGTTGATGGCGCCGTCGATGACGGCCTGATCGCCGCCCTTCCACAGGCCTGTGCCCAGCAGCCGCGCGCCGGCGGCCAGCACGTGCTCGTTGAACCAGTCCATGTAGTACTTGTTCTCGAGCACGGTGCGCACGGGGCCGAGCGCGCGGCCGATGGCCGCCGGGATGTTGGGCGCCTTCAGGTAGAAAACCCAGGCCGTCACGACACCGGCCAGCGCCAGCCAGAACGGCAGCGTCACCACGCCGTGCAGCGCCATGGCCACCGGGCCGTGGAACATCTTGGCCAGCTCGGCCATGGCGGGGTGCGCCTGCGTGTTGACGGTGATCGCATCCTTGAGGAACCCGCCGAAGAGCAGCGGCTGGATCGTCATGTAGCCGATCAGCACAGAAGGCACGGCCAGCAGGACGAGCGGCGCCGTCACCACCCAGGGCGACTCGTGCGGTGCGGCATCGTGGTGATCGTCGCCGTGGCCGTGGGCGTGGTCGTCTTCAGGCGGAAAGGGCTTGTGGTGGAAGCGCTCCTGCCCGTGGAAGACGAGGAAGTACATCCGGAACGAATAGAAGGCCGTGACGAACACGCCGATGTAGACGGCCCACATCGCGAAGGTGGCACCCGGCAGCGTGCTGTGGTGCGATGCGATGAGGATGCTGTCTTTGCTGTAGAAGCCGGCGAACAGCGGCGTGCCGATCAGCGCGAGCGAGCCCAGCAGCGAGGTGACCCACGTGATGGGCATGTGCTTGCGCAGGCCGCCCATGTTGCGGATGTCCTGGTCGTGGTGCATGCCGATGATCACGCTGCCGGCGGCCAGGAAGAGCAGCGCCTTGAAGAAGGCGTGCGTCATCAGGTGGAACACGGCCACGCTGTAGGCGCTGAGGCCCAGCGCCACCGTCATGTAGCCGAGCTGGCTGAGAGTGGAGTACGCGACGACGCGCTTGATGTCGTTCTGGATGATGCCCAGGAAGCCCATGAACAGCGCCGTGATCGCGCCGATCACGAGCACGAAGTTGAGCGCCGTGTCGGACAGTTCGAACAGCGGGCTCATGCGGGCGACCATGAAGATGCCGGCCGTCACCATGGTGGCAGCATGAATCAGCGCAGAAATCGGCGTAGGGCCCTCCATCGAGTCGGGCAGCCACACGTGGAGCGGGAACTGCGCGCTCTTGCCCATGGCGCCCACGAACAGGCAGATGCAGGCCACGGTGAGCAGCTGCCAGTCGGTGCCCGGGAACTGCAGCTTCTGCAGCTCGCCGGCCTTGGCGAAGGCCTCGCCGTAGTTCAGCGTGCCGGCATAGGCGGCGATCAGGCCGATGCCCAGGATGAAGCCGAAGTCGCCCACGCGGTTGACGAGGAAGGCCTTCATGTTGGCGAACACCGCCGTCGGCTTCTTGAACCAGAAGCCGATCAGCAGGTAGCTCACCAGGCCCACCGCCTCCCAGCCGAAGAACAGCTGCAGGAAGTTGTTGCTCATCACGAGCATCAACATGCTGAAGGTAAACAGGCTGATGTAGCTGAAGAAGCGCTGGTAGCCCGGATCGCCGTCCATGTAGCCGATGGTGTAGACGTGCACCATCAGGCTCACGAAGGTGACCACCACCATCATCATGGCCGTCAGCCCGTCGACCAGGAAGCCGACCTCCATGACGAGCTTGCCCAGCACCATCCACTCGTAGAGCGTCTCGTTGAAGCGCGCGCCGTTCGCCACCTGCGCGAGCACCGCGCACGAGCAGACGAACGCGATGAACACGCCGAGGATGGTGAAGAAGTGGGCGCCGCGGCGGCCCACCCACTTGCCGGCCAGGCCGGCAACGATGGCGCCGGCCAGTGGCGCCAGCGGCACGGTGAGCAGCAGTCCTTGCGAGAGTGTCGAAGCCATGTCAGTCGTTCGTTCGCGTCACCGCGTCAAGCGGCCGCCGCGGAACCGGCTTTGCCGGGCCGCAGGCGGCGCCCCCTGGAGGGGGAGCGCCGAAGGCGCTACGGGGGTGGGCCATGTTCAACCCTTCAGTTCATCCAGATCTTCGACGTTGATCGACGCGCGGTTGCGGAACAGCACGACCAGGATCGCCAGGCCGATGGCCGATTCGGCTGCGGCCACCGTGAGGATGAAGAACACCATCACCTGCCCGGCCATTCGGTCGGCCTCCAGCGGCAGGAAGTGCGAGAAGGCGATGAAGTTCAGGTTGACGGCCAGCAGCATCAGCTCAATGGCCATCAGCAGCACGATGAGGTTGCGGCGGTTCAGGAAAATGCCCACCACCGACAGCGCGAAGAGGATGCCGCCGAGGCTGAGGAAATGGCCCAGCGTGAGGCCGCCCAGGGTGGCCGTCATGTTGCGCTTCCTTCCTGCTTGGGTGGCGCATCGGGCACTGAAGGCTGCTCGACCGTGGGCGCGATCTTGACCAGGCGCACGCGGTCGGCTTTCTTGGCCTTGACCTGCTCGCCCGGGTTCATGTGCTTGCTGTCCTTGCGCTCGCGCAGCGTCAGGGCGATGGCCGCAATGATGGCCACCAGCAGCAGCACCGCGGCCAGTTGCAGCGGATAGAGGTAGTCGGTGTAGATCTCGATGCCCAGCAGCCGGGTGTTGCCCATCTCGAGCTCACGCGCGGTGGGCGCCGGCGCCTCGCCCTGAAAGCCGCGCATCAGCACCAGCGCCATCTGCAGCGCGATGAGCGCGCCCACGAAGCCGGCCACCGGCAGGTGCTTGTAGAAGCCGTCTCGGAAGGCGTCGGAGTTGATGTCGAGCATCATCACCACGAACAAGAAGAGCACCATCACCGCGCCCACGTACACCAGCACCAGTGCGATGGCCAGGAACTCGGCGCGCAGCAGCATCCACAGGCAACTGGCGCTGAAGAAGGCCAGCACCAGGTACAGCGCCGCGTGCACCGTGCTGCGCGCGGTGATGACCCGCAAGCCCGCGAACAGCAGGACCGCCGAGAAGACATAGAAGAGGGCTGTGATCGAGTTCATCTTGTTGCGGGCTGCGGCAACCGGTGGCGCCGTCTCTGCGGATTTCAGCGGTACCTGGCGTCGGCCGCGCGCGCCGCAGCGATCTCTTTCTCGTAGCGGTCGCCCACCGCGAGCAGCATGTCCTTGGTGAAATACAGGTCACCGCGCTTCTCGCCGTGGTACTCGAAGTGGTGCGTCTCGACGATGCTGTCCACCGGGCAGCTCTCCTCGCAGAAGCCGCAGAAGATGCACTTGGTGAGATCGATGTCGTAGCGCTTGGTGCGGCGGGTGCCGTCGGCGCGCACCTCGCTCTCGATGGTGATGGCCATCGCCGGACACACGGCCTCGCAAAGCTTGCAGGCGATGCAGCGCTCCTCGCCATTGTCGTATCGGCGCAGCGCGTGCAGGCCGCGGAAGCGCGGGCTCTGCGGCGTCTTCTCCTCAGGGAACTGCACGGTGATCGTCGGCGACAGGAAGTGCTTGCCGGTGATCCTGAGGCCCTTGAACAGCTCTACCAGCATGAGGCTGGAAAGCACATCCTTGACCGCGGTGAGGGTGCTCATCGCAGCGTCTCCATCAGAGGGGCTTGAACACGTTGAAGGGCGTCTGCATCCACAGGCCCACCACCACCAGCCAGATCAACGTGATCGGGATGAAGACTTTCCAGCCCAGGCGCATGATCTGGTCGTAGCGGAAGCGCGGGAAGGTGGCGCGCACCCACAGGAACATGGTGACGACGACAAAGACCTTGGCCGCAAACCAGAACCAGCCCCACGCTCCCGTGTCCGGCACGAAGCCGAACGGCGACGACCAACCGCCCAGGAACAGCAGCACGGTCATCGTGCTGACGAGGATCATGTTCGCGTACTCGGCCAGGAAGAACATCGCGAAGCTCATGCCCGAGTACTCGATCATGTGGCCGGCGACGATCTCGCTCTCGCCCTCCACCACGTCGAAGGGATGGCGGTTGGTCTCGGCCAGGCCGGCAATGAAGAAGATCACGAAGATCGGCAACAGCGGCAGCCAGTTCCAGCTGAGGAAGGTCAGACCCATGTCGGCGAAATGGCCGCGCTGCTGCTGCGCGACGATGTCCGACAGGTTCATGCTCGCCGACACCATGAGCACGACGACGAGGCAGAAGCCCATGGCGATCTCGTAGCTCACCATCTGGGCCGACGCGCGCAGAGCGCCCAGGAAGGCGTACTTCGAGTTGCTGGCCCAGCCGGCGATGATGACGCCGTAGACCTCGAGACTCGTGATCGCCATCAGGAACAGCAGGCCGGCGTTGATGTCGGCCAGTGCGAGATCGGGCCCGAACGGCACCACGGCCCAGGCGGCCAGCGCGGGCATGATGGTCATGATGGGGCCGAGGAAGAACAGCGGCTTGTTGGCCGCCGTGGGGCGCACGATCTCCTTGAAGATCAGCTTCACCGCGTCGGCGATGGGCGTGAGCAGGCCGAAGGGGCCCACGCGGTTGGGGCCGGGACGGATCTGACTCCAGCCGATGGCCTTGCGCTCCCACAGCGTGAGGTAGGCGACGCAGCCCATCAGCGGCAGCACCACGGCGACGATCTTGATCAGCGTCCAGATCACGAGCCACAGCGTCGGGCCCAGGGCCGCGTTGGCGGCCGTGTGCAGGGGCTCGAACATCAGGCCTTCTCCACGGTGAGGGTGCCGAACATCGCGCCCAGGGACGCCGTGGCCGGGTGGCCGGCAGCCACGCGCACGGCGGTGGCGGCCAGCGAGTCGTCGCGGCGTGCGGCGAGCACCGCCGTGCCCTGCCCTTGCGTGATGCGCACGCGGTCGCCCTCGACCAGGCCCAAGCGGGCCCACAGCGCAGGCGGAATGCCCGCCACCGGCTCGCGCGCGTCGGCCGTGAGCTGCAGCGAGGTCGCGCGGCGCACGATCATGTCCGTGGCGTAGATGGGAACGTCGGCGATGCGTTCCAGGCCCTGCGGGGCCACGCACAGCACGGCGGGCGAGGGCTCGACCGCACTGGCGTTGTCCAGGCGCGCGGCAAGCTTGGCCGTCTCACCCAGCGCCTCGGCACGCACGGCCTCCACGCTGTCGTGCTCGAAACCCGGCAAGCCCAGCAGGTTGCCCAGCACACGCAGGATCTTCCAGCCCGGGCGCGCATCGCCCAGCGGCTTGACGACACCGTGGAAGGCCTGCAACCTGCCTTCGGCGTTGACGAAGCTGCCGCCGGTTTCGGTGAAGGGCGCGGTCGGCAGCAGCACATCGGCTGCCTGGCCCAGCGCACTGTCGGGGCCGTCGAAGAAGGGCGTCATCGCCACCACGAGACCCGCCTGCGCGAGCGCGGCCTGCGTGGCAGCAGCGTCGGCGCCATCGAGCAAGGCGTCGGTGTTCAGCAGCAGCAGCGCCTTCATGGGCTGCGTCAGCATCTGAGCGGCGTTCAGGCCACCCGGGCCGGGCACTGCGCCGACGAGTTGCGCGCCGACGGAATTGGCGCCCTCGCCCAGGTAGCCCACCGTAGCGCCCGTTTGCGCGGCGATCCACTGCGCCACCGCCAGAATGTGCGCGGCCTGCGGGTGCTGCGCAGCGGCGTGGCCCAGCAGCAGCGCCTTGTGCGCGCCGCTGGTCAGCAGCTCGGCCACGGCCTGCGCGTGGGGGCCGGGGTCGGCCGGCAGCGGCGCCGGCACGCCGGCCAGACGAGCCACGGCGGCGGCCACCTCGGCCAGTTTCTGCAGCCACTGCGAGGGCGCAGCGGTCAACGTGGCGGCCACCGGCAGCGCCCAGTCGTCGTGCACCGCGTTCAGGCTGGCGATGCGTGCGCCGCGCTTGGCGGCCTGGCGCAGGCGTTGCGCAAAGAGCGGGTGATCCTTGCGCAGGAAGCTGCCGATCACGAGGGCGCGGTCCAGCGCCGCCAGGCTCGCGATCGAGCGGCCCAGCCAGCGCGCCCGGCCTGGCGCCGCGACGTTGCCGAAGTCAGCGTGGCGCAGGCGATGGTCGATGCTCTCGCTGCCCAAACCGCGCACCAGCTTGGCCAGCAGGTGCAGTTCTTCCACCGTGGCCATCGGGTGGGCCAGCGCGCCCAGGTGCGCGCTGCCGAACTCGGCCTTCACGCGGCCGAGGCCCTGGGCCACGTAGCGCAGCGCAGCGGTCCAGTCCACCGCCTGCCACTGGCCACCCTGCTTGATCATCGGCTGCTGCAGCCGGCCGGGCCCGTTGAGCGCCTCGTAGCTGAAGCGGTCGCGGTCGGCGATCCAGCACTCGTTGACGTCTTCGTTCTCCAGCGGCACCACGCGCATCACGGAGCCGGCCTTGACCTGGACGATGAGGTTGGCGCCGGTGCTGTCGTGCGGGCTCACGCTCTTGCGGCGACTGAGCTCCCAGGTGCGTGCGCTGTAGCGGAAGGGCTTGCTCGTCAGTGCGCCGACCGGGCAGATGTCGATCATGTTGCCCGACAGCTCGCTGTCGACCGTGCGGTCTTCGACCGTGGTGATCTCGCTGTGCTCGCCGCGGTGGATCATGCCCAGCTCCATCACCCCGGCCACCTCCTGACCGAAGCGCACGCAGCGCGTGCAGTGGATGCAGCGGGACATCTCCTCCATGCTGATCAGCGGGCCGACGTCCTTGTGTTCGACGACGCGCTTTTCCTCGGTGTAGCGGCTGGCGCCGCCGCCGTAGCCCACCGCCAAATCCTGCAGCTGGCACTCGCCGCCCTGGTCGCAGATGGGGCAGTCCAGAGGATGGTTGATGAGCAGGAACTCCATCACCGATTGCTGCGCCTTCACCGCCTTGTCGGACTTGGTGCGCACCACCATGCCGTTGGTGACCGGCGTGGCACAGGCCGGCATGGGCTTGGGCATCTTCTCGACGTCGACCAGGCACATGCGGCAGTTGGCCGCGATGGACAGCTTCTTGTGGTAGCAGAAGTGCGGCACGTAGATGCCGGCAGCGTCGGCCGCGTGCATGACCACGCTGCCGTCGGGAACCGTGACGGTCTTGCCGTCGATGTGGAGCTCGGCCATGGTGCTAGACGTACTGCGGCACAGCGCAGGTCTTGTGCTCGATGTGGTGCGCGAACTCGTCGCGGAAGTGCTTGAGCATGCCCTCCACCGGCATCGCGGCGGCATCGCCCAAGGCGCAGATGGTGCGGCCCTTGATGTTGGCGGCCACGCTGTCGAGCAGCGCCAGATCGTCGGCACGGCCCTGGCCGTGCTCGATGCGGTGGATCACCCGCCACAGCCAACCCGTACCCTCGCGGCAGGGCGTGCATTGGCCACAGCTCTCATGCTGGTAGAAGTAGCTCAGGCGCAGCAGGCTCTTGACCATGCAGCGGGTGTCGTTCATGACGATGACCGCGCCCGAGCCCAGCATGGAACCCGCCTTGGCGATGGCGTCGTAGTCCATCGTCAGCTCCATCATGATGTTCGCCGGCAGTACGGGAGCCGAAGAACCACCCGGGATCACGGCTTTCAGCGCGCCGCCCTTGACGCCGCCGGCCAGCTCCAGCAGCTTGGCGAAAGGCGTGCCCAGCGGGATCTCGAAGTTGCCCGGCTGGTTGACATCGCCCACCACACTGAAGATCTTGGTGCCGCCATTGTTGGGCTTGCCGCACTCCAGGTAGGCCTGTCCGCCGTGGTTGATGATCCACGGCACCGCGGCAAACGTTTCGGTGTTGTTGATGGTGGTGGGCTTGCCGTACAGGCCGAAGCTCGCCGGGAAGGGCGGCTTGAAGCGCGGTTGGCCCTTCTTGCCCTCAAGGCTTTCGAGCAGCGCGGTCTCTTCGCCGCAGATATAGGCACCGAAACCGTGGAAGGCGTGCAGCTGGAAGCTGAAGCCGCTGCCACCGATGTGGTCGCCCAGCATGCCGGCGGCACGGGCCTCCTCGAGCGCCTGCTCGAAACGCTCGTAGACCTCGAAGATCTCGCCGTGAATGTAGTTGTAGCCGGTGCGGATGCCCATCGCGTAGGCAGCGATGGCCATGCCCTCGATGACGATGTGCGGGTTGTAGGCGAGGATGTCGCGGTCCTTGCAGGTGCCGGGCTCGCCCTCGTCGGAGTTGCACACCAGGTACTTGGCTCCCGGGAAGGCGCGCGGCATGAAGCTCCACTTCAGGCCCGTGGGGAAGCCCGCGCCGCCACGGCCGCGCAGCGCGCTGGTCTTGACCTCGGCGATGACCTGGTCCTGCGTCATGCCCGGGCCGCCATCGAGACCCAGGACCTTCTTCAGCGCCGAGTAGCCGCCACGCGCCACGTAGTCGGCGTAGCGCCAGTTTCGGCCGTCGAGGCCAGCGTAGATCTGCGCACCGATGTGGCGGTCGTGGAAGCAGGACTCGCTGCCCTTGGCCTGGAACTTCGACAGGTCGAGCACGGGGTTCATTGCGGCTGCACCTTCAGGAAATCGAGCAGCTCGTCCAGGCGCTCGTTCGTCATGAAGCTGAGCATCTGGCGGTCGTTGACCAGCATCACCGGCGCGTCGGCGCAGGCGCCCAGACACTCGCTGGGCTGCACGGTGAACACGCCGTCGGCGGTGGTGCCGTAGGGCTCGACGCCAAGTCGCCGGCACACGTGCTGCAGCGCCTGCTCGCCGTCGCGCAGCGCGCAGGGCAGGTTGGTGCAGACGTTGAGCTTGAAGCGCCCCACCGGCTGCTGGTTGTACATGTTGTAGAAGGTCGTCACCTCGTGCACCGCGATCGGCGGCATGCCCAGGTGCGCGGCGATCGCGTCCTCGGCCTCGGTGCTGACCCAGCCCTGCTCCTGCTGCACGATGGCCAGGCAGGCCATCACGGCCGAGACCTTCTGCTCGGGCGGGTACTTCGCCACCTCACGGTCGAACCGTGCTCTCATGGCATCGCTCAACTGCATCATCGATCGATCTCGCCAAACACGATGTCCATGGTGCCGATGATGGCCACCGCGTCGGCGATCATGTGGCCCCGCGCCATCTCGTCGAGCGCGGCCAGGTGCACGAAGCCGGGCGGGCGGATCTTCAAGCGGTAGGGCTTGTTGGCACCGTCGCTGACGATGTAGATGCCGAACTCGCCCTTGGGATGCTCCACCGCCGCGTAGGCCTGGCCCTCGGGTACGTGCATTCCCTCGGTAAACAGCTTGAAGTGGTGGATCAGCTCTTCCATGTTGGACTTCATGTCCACGCGCGAAGGCGGCGCCACCTTGTGGTTGTCGGTGATCACGGGGCCGGGGTTGGCACGCAGCCAGTCGATGCACTGCTTGACGATGCGGTTGCTCTGCCGCATCTCCTCGATGCGCACGAGGTAGCGGTCGTAGGTGTCGCCGTTGACGCCCACCGGCACGTCGAAGTCCATGCGGTCGTAGACGTCGTAGGGCTGCTGCTTGCGCAGGTCCCAGGCGATGCCGCTGCCGCGCAGCATGGCACCGGTGAAGCCCAGGTTCAGCGCGCGCTCAGGCGCCACAACGCCCACGCCCACGGTGCGCTGCTTCCAGATGCGGTTGTCGGTGAGCAGGGTCTCGTAGTCATCGACGTTCTTCGGGAAGCGCTCCACGAAGTCCTCGATGAAGTCCAGCAGGCTGCCCTGGCGGTTGGCATTCAGCGCCCTGATGGCCTTCTCGTTCTTGATGCGGCTGACCTGGTACTGCGGCATGCGGTCGGGCAGGTCGCGGTAGACGCCGCCCGGGCGGAAGTAGGCCGCGTGCATGCGGGCGCCCGACACCGCCTCGTACATGTCGAAGATGTCCTCGCGCTCGCGGAAGCAGTAGATGAGGATGTTCATCGCCCCGCAGTCCAGGCCGTGGCATCCCAGCCACAGCAGGTGGTTCAGCAGCCTGGTCAGCTCCGCGTACATCACGCGGATGTATTGCGCGCGCTCGGGCACCTCGATGCCCAGCAGCTTCTCGATCGCCAGGCAGTAAGCGTGCTCGTTGGCCATCATCGACACATAGTCGAGGCGGTCCATGTAGGGCAGGCTCTGGAGATAGGTCTTCTGCTCGGCCAGCTTCTCGGTGGCGCGGTGCAGCAGCCCGATGTGCGGATCGGCGCGCTGGATGACCTCGCCGTCGAGTTCGAGCACCAGGCGCAGCACGCCGTGCGCGGCCGGGTGCTGCGGCCCGAAGTTCAGGGTGTAGTTCTTGATCTCGGCCATGGCTTCAGTGCAGACCGCCGTAGTTGTCTTCGCGAACGACGCGCGGCACGTTCTCGCGCGGCTCGATGGTCACGGGCTGGTAGATCACGCGCTTGCTCTCGGCATCAAAACGCATCTCGACGTGGCCCGAGACGGGGAAGTCCTTGCGCATCGGGTGGCCGATGAAGCCGTAGTCGGTGAGGATGCGGCGCAGGTCTTCGTGGCCCTCGAAGAGGATGCCGAAGAGGTCGAAGGCCTCGCGCTCGAACCAGTTGGCCGAGTTCCAGACCTCGTTGATCGACGGCACCGCGGGCAGGTCGTCGTCGGGGCAGTGCACGTGCACGCGCAGCCGCCAGTTCAGGCTCACCGACAGGAGGTGCGAGACCACCGAGTAGCGCGCACCCTCGGTGCCCTCGTTGCGGTACTCCGACCAGTCCACGCCGGCCAGATCGATGAGCTGTTCGAAGCGCAGTTGCGGATCGTCGCGCAGCGTGCGCGCCACGGCAGGCCAGCGGGCCGCCGGCACGGTGATGGTGATCTCGCCGCGGTCGCGCTTGAGCGCGGTCACGGCGTCGCCCAGCACGCTGGTGAGCGCCGCCTGCAGGGTGTCGAGCTTCAAGGTCATGGAGTACTTCCGGGCACCAGGCTCAGCGCGCGATGGTGTTTTCGCGCCGGATCTTGGCCTGCAGCTGCAGGATGCCGTAGAGCAGCGCCTCCGCCGTGGGCGGGCAACCGGGCACGTAGACGTCAACCGGCACGATGCGGTCGCAACCGCGCACGACCGAGTAGCTGTAGTGGTAGTAGCCGCCGCCGTTGGCGCAGGAGCCCATGCTGAGCACCCAACGCGGCTCGGCCATCTGGTCGTAGACCTTGCGCAGCGCTGGCGCCATCTTGTTGCACAGCGTGCCGGCGACGATCATCAGGTCGCTCTGGCGCGGGCTGGGGCGGAACAGCATGCCGAAGCGGTCGATGTCGTAGCGCGCGGCACCCGCGTGCATCATCTCCACCGCGCAGCAGGCCAGCCCGAAGGTCATCGGCCACAGCGAGCCGGTCTTGGACCAGTTCACCAGCGTGTCGACCGAGGTGGTGACGAAGCCTTCCTTCAGAACGCCTTCAATGCCCATGCTGCTGCTCCGACTGCCGACTGCTGACGTTCATTGCTCGTCATTCCCAATCGAGGGCGCCCTTCTTCCACTCGTAGATGAAGCCCACCACGAGGATGGCCAAGAAGACCATCATGGCCCAGAAGCCTGACGCGCCGATGTCATGCAGCGCCACGGCCCAGGGGAAGAGGAACGCGATCTCGAGGTCGAACAGGATGAAGAGGATCGCCACGAGGTAGTAGCGCACGTCAAACTTCATGCGCGCGTCCTCGAAGGCCTCGAAGCCGCACTCGTAGGGGCTGTTCTTGGCCGCGTCGGGGCGGTTGGGGCCGAAGACGAAGCCCAGCACCTGCGGCACCACGCCGACGCCGATGCCCACCAGGATGAACAGGATCACGGGCAGGTAGGCTTGCAGATCCATTGCGGTGTCAGTCCAACGTCAGCCAATACACGGGCATGAAAAAGCGCGCCTTCAGATTGACCTTGAAGGGCCCCCTTGAAGACTGCGAGAGGCTCAAGGCGCTGGGCGCGCTGACGGTGCGTATCCGGCGCTGGAGCGGACCGTTCCGAGGACCTGGTGCCGACGGCGAGACTCGAACTCGCACAGCTTTCGCCACTACCCCCTCAAGATAGCGTGTCTACCAATTTCACCACGTCGGCAAGGTGCCCTGGGGAGGGTCCGTCTAGCGTCTTTGCTGCCCGGCTTGCGTGAGGAACTGGCTACCCGGACAGCCGCGCATTCTAGCCACAAACGAGGGGTTTCCCCCTCGTCCGTGAGACCTCGTCAGCGCGACGCCGCGGGCTCGGCCGGCTGCGCCGGGATCTGCGCCGGCGCGGCCGGTGCACCCGGGATCGCACCCGGGATCGCACCCGGGATGGCGCCCGGCACGCTGGCCGCCGGCAGCGGCGCGTCGAGCACGCTGCCACCGGGGGTGGAACGGGCCACGTTGCCCGTGGAGCTGAGGTAGGTGATGGCCAGCGTGCACAGGAAGAACACGGTGGCGCAGACGGCCGTGGAGCGCGACAGGAAGTTGGCACTCCCGCTGGCACCGAACAGGCTGCCCGAGGCGCCGCTGCCGAACGAGGCGCCCATGTCGGCACCCTTGCCGTGCTGCACCAGCACGAGACCGATCATCACGATCGCCGTGATCACTTGCAGGGCCAGCAGGAGGGTCAACCAGATTTGCATGATGGATGGAAGCGTTGAGGCTGGGAGGGTGGGCCGCAGCGGCGTCAGCCGGCAGCGCGCACGATGGCGATGAAGTCGGCGGCCTTCAGAGAGGCGCCGCCGATGAGGCCGCCGTCGATGTCGGGCTGCGCGAACAGCTCGGCGGCGTTGTCGGCCTTGACGCTGCCGCCGTACAGGATGCGCATGGCGTCGCCGCGGCCGGCGGCGGCCTGCAGCTGCGCGCGCAGCAGCGCGTGCACCTCCTGCGCCTGTGCGGGCGTGGCGGTGCGGCCGGTGCCGATGGCCCAGACGGGTTCGTAGGCCACCACCATCTCCGCGGCGCAGTGCGCGAGCTGGTGGATCACGGCGGACAGCTGGCGCTTGACGACCTCGGCGGTTTGTCCGGCCTCGCGCTCGGCCAGGGTCTCGCCGACGCAGACGATGGGGGTGACGCCGCGGCCGAGTGCGGCCTGCGCCTTGGCAGCCACCAGCGCGTCGCTCTCGCCGTGGCCGGCCCGGCGCTCGCTGTGGCCCACCAGCACGTAGCGGCAGCCCAGCTCCTGCAGCATGGCGGCCGACACCTCGCCGGTGTAGGCGCCCTGCACATGGGCCGAGACGTCCTGGGCCCCCCAGCGCACATCGCTCGCGGCCAGCGTGATGGCCGTGTCGGCCAGGTAGACGAAGGGCGGGCACACTGCCACGTCGCAGCCAAAGGGCCGCGCGGCCAGCACCTGCGCCAGCAGCTCGGCGTTGGCAGCGCGGCTGCCGTGCATCTTCCAGTTGCCGACGACGAGCTTGCGACGGAGGGCCATGGCGGATGCTCCCGGGTGCGACGCGGGGTCAGGCCCAGCTCAGCACGAGCTTGCCGATGTGCGTGCCGGATTCCATCAGCGCATGCGCGTCGGCCGCCGCCGATGGCCCAGCGGCCTGGAACACGCGATGGATCACCGGCCGCACGCGGCCGCTCTCGAGCCAGGGCCAGGCGTGCGCGCGCAGCTCGCGCGCGATGGCGGTCTTGTAGGCCACGCTGCGCGGACGCAGAGTGGAGCCGCTGATCGTCAGCCGCTTGCGCAGCACGAGCCCGGCGTCGAAGGCGCCGCCGTTGCCGCCCTGCGTCGCGATGATGGCCAGCCGGCCGTCGTCGGCCAGGCACTGCAACTCGCGCAGCACGTAGTCGCCGGCCACCATGTCGAGCACGACGTCGGCGCCACGGCCGGCGGTCAGGCGCCGGGTCTCCTCGGAAAAGTCCTGCGTGCGGTAGTTGATGCCGTGGTCGGCACCCAGCGCCACGCAGGCCGCCACCTTCTCGTCGCTGCCGGCGGTGACGATGACACGCGCGCCCCGCGCCTTGGCCAGCTGGATGGCGGTGACGCCGATGCCGCTGGAGCCGCCCTGCACGAGCAGCGTCTCGCCGGGCTGCAGGCGCGCGATCTGGAACACGTTCTGCCAGACGGTGAAAGAGGTCTCGGGCAGGCTCGCCGCCTGCACCATCGTCAGCCCACGCGGGACCGGCAGGCATTGCCCCACGGGGGCGGCGCAGACCTCGGCGTAACCGCCGCCGGCCACCAGCGCGCACACCGCGTCACCCAAGGCCAGGCCGGCGGACGCCAGCTCGGCGGCATCACCGGCGATCACGGTGCCGGCCACTTCCAGACCCGGCAGGTCGCTCACGCCGGGCGGCATGGGGTACAGGCCCTTGCGCTGCAGGACGTCTGGGCGGTTCACGCCGCTGGCCTGCACGGCGATCAGCAGCTCGCCGGGCCCAGGCACGGGCTGCGGCCGCGTGCAGGCGCGCAGCACCTCCGGACCGCCCGGCTGGGCGATCTCGAAGGCGCGCATCGTCGCAGGCATGCCGGCCGCCGCCACGCCTGGGCTTACTCGGGCTGCTTCGGCGGCTCGGCCGCCGGAGCCGCCGAGGGCTCGGCGAACGAGCCCTCCGCGCCACCGTCCGCCGGCGCGGCGTCGCGGCGCGGACGGTCGTCGCGGTCGCTGCGCTCGCGGCGCGGGCGATCGTCACGGTCGCGGCGCGGGCGGTCGTCGCGGTCACGGCTGAAGCGCTCGCGCGGGGCCTCTTCGGGCATGCCCTCGGGCCGCTCGAGCAGCGCCTTCATGCTGAGCTTGATGCGGCCCTTGTCGTCGGTCTCGAGCACCTTGACCTGCACGACCTGGCCTTCCTTGAGGAAGTCCTCGACCTTCTCGACGCGCTGGTGCGCGATCTGGCTGATGTGCAGCAGGCCGTCCTTGCCCGGCAGGATGTTGACGAGCGCACCGAAGTCCAGGATCTTGGTGACCGGGCCTTCGTAGACCTTGCCGATCTCCGCCTCGGCCGTGATCTCGGCGATGCGCTTCTTGGCGTACTCGGCCTTCTCGGCCTCGGTGCTGGCGATGGTGATCGTGCCGTCCTCGCCGATGTCGATGGTGCAGCCGGTCTCCTCGGTCAGCGCGCGGATGGTGGCGCCGCCCTTGCCGATGACGTCGCGGATCTTCTCCGGGTTGATCTTCATCGTGTACAGGCGCGGGGCGAACTTGCTCACCTCTTCCTTGGCGCCACCCACGGCCTCGACCATCCTGCCCAGGATGTGCAGACGCGCTTCCTTGGCCTGCGCCAGCGCCACCTGCATGATCTCCTTGGTGATGCCCTGGATCTTGATGTCCATCTGCAGGGCCGTGATGCCGCCGTTCGTGCCGGCCACCTTGAAGTCCATGTCGCCGAGGTGATCCTCGTCGCCCAGGATGTCGGTCAGCACTGCGAAGCGGTTGCCTTCCTTGATCAGGCCCATGGCGATGCCAGCCACGTGCGCCTTCAGCGGCACGCCGGCATCCATCAGGCTCAAACAGCCGCCGCAAACGCTGGCCATCGAACTCGAGCCGTTGCTCTCGGTGATCTCAGAGACGACACGCAGGGTGTAAGGAAACTCCTCCTTGCTCGGCAGCACCGCCACCAGCGCGCGCTTGGCCAGGCGGCCGTGGCCGATCTCGCGGCGCTTCGGCGAGCCGACGCGCCCGGTCTCGCCGGTGGCGAACGGGGGCATGTTGTAGTGCAGCATGAAGCGGTCTTCGAAGTCGCCGGCCAGCGCGTCGATGCGCTGCGCGTCGCGCTCGGTGCCCAGCGTGGCGGCCACCAGGGCCTGCGTCTCGCCGCGCGTGAAGAGGGCCGAACCGTGGGTGCGGGGCAGCACGCCGGTGCGGATCTCGATCGGGCGCACAGTGCGGGTGTCGCGGCCGTCGATGCGCGGCTCACCGGCCAGGATCTGGCCGCGCACGATGGCGCTCTCGATGTTGAACAGCAGGCCCTCGACCTCGACCTTGTCGAACTCGATGTTCTCGGCCTTCAGCGCCGCGAACACGTTGCCGGCCACCTCGCGGCAGGCCTGCGTGCGGGCCTGCTTGCTGCGGATCTGGTAGGCCGCGCGCAGCGGGCCTTCGGCCAGGGCGGTGACCTTGGCGATGAAGGGCTCGTTCTTGGCCGGGGCCTGCCACTGCCACTCGGGCTTGCCGGCGTCGCGCACCAGCTCGTTGATGGCGTTGATGGCGATCCTGCCCTGGTCGTGGCCGAAGACCACGGCGCCGAGCATCACCTCTTCGCTGAGCTGGTCGGCTTCCGACTCCACCATCAGCACGGCGGCCTCGGTGCCGGCCACCACAAGATCCATCTTGCTGTCGGCAAGCGCAGTCTGGCCGGGGTTCAGCACGTACTCGCCGTTGATGTAGCCCACGCGCGCGGCGCCGATCGGGCCGTTGAACGGGATGCCGCTGATCGCCAGCGCGGCGCTGGTGCCGATCATGGCGGCGATGTCGGCCTGCACCTCGGGGTTCAGGCTCAGCACGTGCACGACGACCTGCACCTCGTTGAAGAAGCCGTCGGGGAACAGCGGCCGGATCGGGCGGTCGATCAGGCGGCTGGTCAGCGTCTCCAGCTCGCTGGGGCGGCCCTCGCGCTTGAAGAAGCTGCCGGGGATCTTGCCAGCGGCGTAGGTCTTCTCGATGTAGTCGACCGTGAGAGGGAAGAAGTCCTGGCCGGCCTTGGCCTCGGACTTGGCCACGACGGTGGCCAGCACCACGGTGTCGTCCATGCTGACGAGCACGGCGCCGGTGCTCTGGCGGGCGATCTCGCCGGTTTCCAGCGTGACGGTGTGCTGGCCCCACTGGAACGTCTTGGTGACCTTGTTGAACAGGCTCATGCGGTGTCTTCCTTCAGACAGGGTGGGCAGCGCAATGCCATTCCAGAGAAACCCTGCGCGGGCACCAGGGGGTGCTGCGCGTGGTGCCGTTGGAATGACACAGCTCTTGCGGCCCGGGTTGAACGAACGGGATCGGGGGCCGCCGAACGGGTGGCAGCCCCCGGGGGAGTCTTACTTGCGCAGGCCGAGCTTGGCGATCAGCGCGGTGTAGCGGTCGGCGTCCTTGTCCTTCAGGTAGGACAGCAGGCGCTTGCGCTGGTTGACCATCTTCAGCAGGCCGCGGCGGCCGTGATGGTCCTTCAGGTGCTGCTTGAAGTGCGGCGTGAGTTCGTTGATGCGCGCGGTCAGCAGCGCGACCTGCACTTCGGGGCTGCCGGTATCAGAAGCGCCACGGGCGTGGGCGTGGACGATATCGGCGGTGGCGGTGGTGGTCAGGGGCATGTCGATTTCCTGTGTGGATGCCGTGTTGGCCGGAAACCGCCCCAGCCGCCCCCCACCGTGATGGGGTGCTGCCAAGAGAGGTTTCCAAGGTCTACTTGCGAACGCCAGTGAAACCGACCGGCGCCGTGCGCTCCCCCGGCTGCCGTACGCGACCGCCCAGGGAGACCTGAATTATGGCACGCAGGCCGCCCTCAGTTGCCCTGGCCCGGCTTCAGTCCGGCCTCGACATGCGGCAGCTGTGGGGCTGCTCCACTGCATCGGGCTCGAAACGCCGCAAGGTTCGGAAGCCGAAACCCGAGCCCTCGACATCGAAGGGCACACCGGGCGCGCCGGCGCGCTGCATCACCGTCACCACCAGAGGCTGCTGCAGCTGGTGGTCGGACGCACGCAGGCGCGCCGGATGCCACGCAAAGGACGTGGCCGAGGTATCAAGGCCCTCCAGCGCCCGTGCCACCGCGGCCGCCTCGGTGCTGCCGGCGCGCTCGATGGCCGCGGCCAGCATCTCCACCATCAGCTGCATGCGCAGGTGCAGGTAGTCGTCCTGCGGCGCCGGAAACCGCTGGCGGAAGGCGCGCACCAGCGCATCCGACTCAGCGCCGCCGAGGTTGGGGTGCCACTCGGCCACCGCGAGCACTCGGCCCACGCCGGCCTCTCCAATGGCCGCCGGCGTCCCCAGGGCGTTGCCGTAGAAGGTGTACAGGCGGACCTCACTGCCCACCTCGCGCAGCCCGCGCACCAGGAGCGCCAGGTCGTTGCCCCAGTTGGGCGTGAGCACGGCCTGCGCGCCGCTGGCCTTGATCTTGGTGGCGTAGGGCATGAAGTCGCGCACGCGGCCCAGCGGGTGCAGCTCGTCGCCGACGATCTCGATGTCGGGGCGGCGCTGCGCCACCCGTGCGCGCGCTTGGCGCAGCACGTGCTGACCGAAACTGTAGTCTTGCCCGATGAGGTACAGACGCTGCACGCTGTGGTCCGCCTGAAGAGCCTCTACCAGCGCTGCCAGCCGCATGTCGGCGTGGGCGTCGAAGCGGAAGTGCCAGAAGCTGCAGCGTTCATTGGTGAGCGATGGGTCGACGGCCGAGTAGTTGAGGAACAGCGCGCGGCCTTGCGGGTTGCGTTCGTTGTGCTTGTCGATGGCGTCGGACAGCGCCGCGGCGACCGCCGAGCTGTTGCCCTGCAACACGACACGGGCGCCGTCGTCGAGCGCGGCGCGCAGCGTCGACAGCGCCTCCTCGGTGCTGCCCTTGCTGTCGTGGCGGACCAGTGACAAGGGGCGTCGCACACCGCCCACGCGCACGCCGCCTCGCCGGTTGACTCGCTCCACGGCCCACAGGATGTTGCGGAACACGGCCTCGCCGGCGTTCGCAAAGGGCCCGGACAACCCCTCGATCAGCGCCAGTCGCACGGGCTCTGCGGCGCTGGGCGCGGCGGTCTGCGCAGCAGCCTCAAGCCCCCCCAGGGGCAGCAGGGCGGCACCAGCCAGCAGCGTACGGCGGTCTTGTCGCATCGAAGGTCAAGGTCTCGTGGTTGACAGCTCCGCGAGCGGCCAGCGCGGCCGCACGTCGAAGGCGCCGTCGGTCTGCGGCACGGCCAGGCCGTGCTGCAGACGCAGCGCGGCGGCCAGCGCGATCATCGCGCCGTTGTCGGTGCACAGCGCCAGCGGCGGGTAGTGAACGATGGCACCACTGCGCGCCAAGGCGCCGTCGAGACGCTCGCGCAGCCGACGGTTGGCGCCCACGCCGCCGGCCACCACCAGTGTGGAGGCACCCGTGGCGTCGAGCGCGCGCAGCGCCTTGGCCACGAGCACGTCGACGATGGCGGCCTGCGTGGATGCCGCCAAGTCGGCCAAGGCCAGCGCCGACGGCACCGCACCAAGCTTGCGATGCGCCGTGAGCACGGCCGTCTTCAGGCCTGCGAACGAGAAGTCGAGATCGCCGCTGTGCAGCAGCGGGCGCGGCAGTGCGAAAGCCGCCGAGTCGCCCTTCTGCGCCAGCTGCGACAGCGCCGGCCCACCGGGATAGCCCAGGCCCAGCAGCTTGGCGCTCTTGTCGAAGGCCTCGCCTGCAGCGTCGTCAATGGTCTCGCCCAGCAGCGCATACCGACCGACACCGGTCACGTGCATCAGCTGGGTGTGCCCGCCTGACACCAGCAGCGCCACAAATGGGAAGGCTGGCGCGGGTGTGGCCAGGAACGGCGACAACAGGTGCCCTTCGAGGTGGTGCACGCCCAGCGCCGGCCGGCCCAGCGCCGCAGCCAGTGCCACGGCGACGCCGGCGCCCACCAGCAACGCACCGGCCAGGCCCGGGCCTCGCGTGTAGGCCACAAGGCCGATGTCGGAGGGCGCGGCGCCGGCCTCGGCCAGCACGCGCTCCAGCAGCGGCAGCACGCGGCGGATGTGGTCGCGCGAAGCCAGTTCTGGCACGACGCCGCCATAGTCGGCGTGCATCGCAGCCTGCGTGTGCAGCGCCTCGGCCAGCAGGCGCGGCGGCGTCGACGCGTCGCCGCCCGCCTCGACCAGCGCGACGCCGGTCTCGTCGCACGACGATTCGATGCCCAGCACCTTCATCGAAAGTCCTTGCCTCTCGCGGCAGGCACGCGGCCGGCGGGGCACTGCCTGCGCACCACCGCGCCTTGCTCAGTGCTTCTCGCGGGCGTGGTTGATCGAGTACCGGGGGATCTCGATCGTCACGTCGCGGTTGGACAGGATGGCCTGGCAGCTCAGGCGAGAGGTCGGCGTCAGGCCCCAGGCGCGGTCGAGCAGGTCCTCCTCCGACTCGTCCATTTCGCCCAGCGACTCGAAGCCTTCCTTGACGATCACGTGGCAGGTGGTGCAGGCGCAGCTCATCTCGCAGGCGTGCTCGATCTCGATGCCGTGCTCGAGCAGGGCCTCGCAGACCGAGGTACCGGAAGAAGCCTCGACGGTGGCGCCTTCGGGCGCGTACTCGGGGTGCGGGAGGATGCGGATGATGGGCATGGCGGCCGTATTCTCAGATCTGGTCGAGCGAGCGGCCGGCCAGTGCGCGCCGGATGCCTTCGTTCATGCGCGCGGCGGCGAAGCCTTCGGTGCCTTCGGCCAGCGCCTCGGTGGCGGCGGTGAGGGCGTCGGCGTCGTCGTCGCGGCCTCGCGCCTCGACGGCCTGCAGCAGCGCCTCGATGGTCTGGCGCTCGGCGGCGTCGATCAGCGCGCCGTCGGCGGCCAGCGCCGCGCGTGTGGCCAGCAGCATGCGCTCAGCCTCCACGCGCGCCTCGCGCAGCTTGCGCGCGGCCATGTCGCCCTCGGCGTGCGCAAAGCCGTCGTGCAGCATCTGCGCGATCTGCTCGTCACCCAGGCCGTAGCTGGGTTTGACGGCCACCGAAGCCTGGACACCCGAAGCCAGCTCACGGGCCGACACGCTCAGCAGCCCGTCGGCGTCGACCTCAAAGGTGACGCGGATGCGCGCCGCGCCGGCGGCCATCGGCGGGATGCCGCGCAGCTCGAAGCGCGCCAGGCTGCGGCAGTCGGCCACCAGCTCGCGCTCGCCCTGCACGACGTGGATGGCCATCGCTGTCTGGCCGTCTCTGAAGGTGGTGAAGTCCTGCGCCTTGGCCACGGGGATGGTGCTGTTGCGCTCGATCACGCGCTCCACCAGCCCACCCATGGTCTCCAGGCCCAGGCTGAGCGCGATCACGTCGAGCAGCAGCAACTCGCCGTGCTGGGCGTTGCCGGCCAGCGCGTTGGCCTGGATCGCGGCACCGATGGCCACGACCTCGTCGGGGTTGACGTCGGTCAGCACCGGGCGGCCGAACAGCGCGCTCACGCGCTCGCGCACCAGCGGCATGCGCGTGCTGCCGCCCACCATGACCACGCCCTGCACCTCGTCGGCGGCCACGCGGGCGTCGCGCAGCACCTTGCGCACGGCGGCCAGCGTGCGCTCCACCAGCGGCGCGGCGACGGCGTCGAGCTGTGCACGGCTCACCGGCACGCGCACGGCGCGGCCGGCGATGTGGGCCTGCCAGTCGACGGCGCCAGAGCTGCTCAGCGACTCCTTGCCCGCCCGCGCGGCGATCAGCGCGCTGCGGCGGTCTTGCGCACTGAGCGTGGTGGCGTCGACGTCGGCCTGCGCCAGCGCCCAGTCGGCCAGAGCGTGGTCGATGTCGTCGCCGCCCAGGGCCGCGTCACCGCCCGTGGCCACGACCTCGAAGACGCCCTTCGTCAGGCGCAGGAGGCTGATGTCGAAGGTGCCGCCGCCGAGGTCGTAGACGGCGTAGAGGCCTTCGCTGCCGTGGTCCAGCCCGTAGGCCACCGCGGCGGCCGTGGGCTCGCTGATCAGGCGCAGCACGTTCAGGCCGGCCAGCTGCGCCGCGTCCTTCGTGGCCTGGCGCTGCGCGTCGTCAAAGTAGGCGGGCACGGTGATGACGGCACCGTGCAGCTCGCTGTCGAAACTGTCCTCGGCGCGCTGGCGCAGCGTGGCCAGGATCTCGGCCGACAGTTCCACCGGCGTCTTCGGGCCCGCGCGCGTGGCCACGGCCACCATGCCGGGCTGGTCGACCAGCGCGTAGGGCAGCCGGG
>JAUMBF010000085.1:0-16707 GCA_032115875.1 Rubrivivax sp. | reverse complement strand
CGGTGCACCGGGTGCAGCCCCGGCTCGGCCACGAGCTGCGCGTTCTGCAGGTTGCCCTGGCACCAGCGGCGGTCGCGCTGCAGCTCGGCCAGCACGTGCGGCGGCTGCTGCTCGTAGCTGCCGGGCAGGTCGCAGACCAGATGCACGCCGTAGCCGGCGCGGCGCATCAGCGCGGCCTCGACGAAGTCGTGCGAGAGGATGTCGCCCCGCAGCCCGCCCTGGAGTTGCCCTGCGCGGCCGCCGATGGGCGCCAGGCCGCAGTGCGCCATGAACGGCGCGATGCGGATGATCGCGTTGTGGCCCCAGTAGTGCGATTCGCCGGCCTGCCAGTAGCGCATGCCGGCGGCGAACAGGCGCCCCGTGACGCGACCGGCGAACTGCTGCGCGCGTGCGTGCAGCGAGTCCAGCCCGGCGGTGACCGGCGCGCTCTGGATGATGCCTGCTCGCGGGTGCGCCTCCATCAGCCGCACCAGGCCCAGCACGGCCTCGCCGCTCATCACGCTGTCGGCGTCGAGCACCACCATGTAGCGGTGGCGGCGGCCCCAGCGGCGGCAGAAGTCGGCCACGTTGCCGGCCTTCTTGTGCGTGCGGCGCAGCCGCCAGCGGTAGTGCAGCTTCAGGCCCGTGCCGGCCAGTCGCTGGCGCAGCGCCATCAGCGTCTCGCGCTCGGCGCGGCGCACCTCCAGGTCGCTGCTGTCGGACAACACGTACACCTCCACCAGCCGCGCGCCACCGGCGGTGACGAGCGACTCGGCCGTGGCCGCCAGCCCCGCGAACACCGTGCCCACATGCTCGTTGCAGATCGGCATGACGACGGCGGTGCGCGCGTCGGCCGCGATCGTGTGGCCGGCCACGCGCGCGTGGCTGAGCGCCAGGCGGTCGCCGCGCGTCAGGCTCACCCAGCCCATCACCGCCGTCACCGTGCCGGCGGCCACCCATGCCAGCAGCAGCGCGAACAGCGCCACCTGCAGCAGGCGCAGTGGCTCGAAGCCTTGCACGGGGTGCGTCGCCAGCAGCAGCATCGCCGCCAGCACGGCCGTCAGCACGACGCCGGCCAGCAGCGCGTGGCGGCGGCGGCGAACGACAGCCTCGGCCACGGCGTCGATGACCATCGGCGCAGGCGCCGTGCCGCGCCACATCGCCGTCAGCCCAGCGCCCAGGCCCGCCCACGGTGTGGGCGCCATCGAGCTGCGCAGCAGGGCCGGTGCGGCGGCGTGCGTGTAGCGGCGGCGCGCCGCTCGCGACAACGGGATGGTCGGCTTGTTCATCGTGCGGGCTCCGGCGGCAACAGGGCCGCCCAGGTTTCGGTGAGTGGTGCGCCGGCATGGCGCAGGTAGGCGCGAAGCTCCAGCGGCTGCGTGGGTTCGTCGCGCTGCACGCGCAACTGCAGGCGCCAGCCGCCGCCCAGTTCGGGCGGCAGCGGGTAGGCGTGGGCGGCCAGCACGCGGGCGCCGGGGCCCGCGCTGGCCACAGCCTCCACGGCGGCGCCTGCGGGCAGGGCGGCCAGTGCCGGGCCTTCGAAGTCCACCAGGTGCTGCACCTCGCCGGCCAGCGGCTCAGTCCAGCTGCGGCCGCGGCGGCTTTGTGTGGTGTGGGCCAGTGCGGTGGTGTCGCCGGGCAGTGTCTTCACGCGGGCCTGCCAGTGCAGCCGGTAGGCCCGCTCCAGCGCCTCGCCCGCGCGGGGCAGGGTGGCCGGCACCCAGGCGGCGACGATGTTGTCCTCGGTCTCGTCGGGCGCGGGCAGCATCAGCAGCTGCACCCGGCCCGGGCCCCAGTCACCCAGCGGCTCCACCCAGGCGCTGGGGCGGCGCTCGTAGCGGGCCTCGGGGTCTTCGTAGCTGCGCGGGGCGCGGTCGCGCTGCATCAGGCCGTAGCCGTGCAGCCGCTGCAGCGCGAAGCTGGGCGCCAGCGGCGTGTAGGGCCGGCGCGGCGGGTTGACGAGAGGGCGCCAGATCCACTCGACCGCGTTGCCGGACCCGCCATCCGGGCCGACGCCCGCCAGCTGCAGCCCGTCGCTGTCGTGCACTTCGGGCCGGTAGTCCACCGCCTGCGGCTGGTTCTCGCCGTGCAGGAACATGCTCGTCAGCGGCGCGATGCCCAGCATCGCCGGCGGCGGCGTGCCCGCGCGCAGGTAGACGCGGATGCGCGTGTCCACCGTGGTGCTGTCGCCGGGCGTGACCACGAAGCGCAGCGCGGCCGTGGCGCGGGGCGACTCCAGCAGCGCCAGGATCACCAGCGCCGTCGCGTCGGGCGCCGGCCGCTCGACCCAGAAGCGGGTGAAGCGCGGAAACTCCTCGGTCGAACCGGGCGGGGCGCCCACGGTGTCGATCGCCAGCGCGCGCGCTGACAGCCCGTACTGCTGGCCTCGGCCAAGTGCGCGGAAGTAGCTGGCGCCGAGGAAGACGATGAGCTCGTCCTTGTAGGCCAGGCTGTTGAGCGCGTGGTGGACACGAAAGCCGGCAAGGCCCAGGCGGCCCCAGCCACTGCGGTCAAGGCGCTGGGTGCCGAAGTCCCAGGCTGCGGGGTCGTAGTCGAAGCGGCGCACACGGCCTTCGTGGATCTCGTGGATCTCCACCGGGTGCACCAGGCCGCGGCCGAGGTGGAAGAACTGCAGTTCGAACGGCAGGCCGATGTCGCGCCAGACCGCACGCTCAGGGCGGTAGCGGATGTCGCGCTGCTGGTCGTAGCTCAGCGCGCGCAGCTCGGGCGGGCGCGTGTCGGCCGGCTCGAGCCAGGCCCCGGCCGCGGCGTCGCGCGCCAGCCGTGCCACGTCGTCGAAGCCGAAGGCCGCCACGCGGGAGGTAGCGCCCATCAGGGCCAGCAGCAAGAGCAGGGCACGCAGCATGGCCGGCTCTGCCGCAAGGGCCGTGCCGAAGGAAAAAATCTCTTTGAATCAAAGGCTTGCGATCGACGACCCAGAGCCGGCGGGCGCCCGGGCGGCCAAAGCGTCGCCGACCGGCGACAGGCGCTGCGCGGCCGACGGCCCGCTGCGTCGGCAATGCCTCGTCGCTAATCGGCGACAGGCGGCGCCGGGTCTGTCTCCGCCCCCTCGCGGGCGTCGCCGGCCTCGTCGCCTTCACCCCGAAAGCGCCCGGGCGTGAGACCGTGCCTTTGCAGCAGCCGGTAGAACTCGGTGCGGTTGCGTTCGGCCAGCCGCGCGGCGTCGGCCACCTGCCCGTCGGTCAGCTTGAGCAGGCCCACCAGGTAGCCGTGTTCGAAGCGGCGCCGGGCCTCGGCGTAGGGCAGCACCTGCATGCCGGGCGTGCGCAACGCGCGCTGCACCAGCGCCAGCGGGATCAGCGGCACGGTGGCCAGCGCCACCACCTGCTCGACCACGTTGTGCAACTGGCGCACGTTGCCGGGCCATGCGGCAGTGGCCAGGAGGCGCAGCGCCTCGGGTGCGAAGCCGTGCACGCGGCGGCCGTGGCGCTCGGCCAGCTGCTGCAGGAAGTGCTGCGCCAGCAGCGGGATGTCCTCGCGGCGCTCGTCGAGCGTGGGCAGCTGCAGCGTGACCACCGCGAGCCGCCAGTAGAGATCGTCGCGGAAGCCGCCATCGGCGCGCAGCGCGTCGAGGTCGCGGTGCGTGGCGCTCAGGATGCGCACGTCGATGGGCACCGGCTGCGTCGCACCCACCGGCCGCACGCGCCGCTCTTGCAGCACGCGCAGCAATTTGGCCTGCAGCGCGGGCGGCATGTCGCCGATTTCGTCGAGGAACAAGGTGCCGCCGTCGGCCGCCTGGAAAAGACCGCGGTGGTTCTGCACAGCGCCGGTAAACGCGCCCCGGACGTGGCCAAAAAGCTCGCTTTCCAGCAGCGCCTCGGGAATGGCGGCGCAGTTCACCGCCACGAAGGGCTTGCTGGCGCGCCGGCTGGCGCGGTGCAGGGCCTGGGCCAGCAGCTCCTTGCCGGTGCCGCTGGCGCCGCGGATCAGCACGCTGGCGTCGCTGCTGGCCACCAGCTGCGCCTCGGCCAGCAGGGCCTCCATGCGCGTGCTGTGGCTCACGATGGACGCGCGCCAGGCCGCTGGCGGCTCGGCAGCGCCGCGGCGCACGGGTGGTGCCAAAGCCAGCGCCTTGGACACTTCTTCGAGCAGCTGCTTGCCGTCAAACGGCTTGGTGAGGTAGGTGAACACGCCCTGCGCGGTGGCCGCCACGGCGTCGGGGATACTGCCGTGCGCGGTCAGCAGGATCACTGGCAGAGCCGGGTGGGCATCGCGGATGCGCTCGAAGAGTTGCAGGCCATCGATGCCCGGCAGCTGCACGTCGCTGATGACGAGCTGAGGCCGCTCCAGCGCCAGGCTGGCCAGCGCGCGCTCGGCGTTGTCGACGCCGCTCACCCGGTAGCCGGCGGCGGCCAGCCGCATCGACAGCAGGCGCAGCAGGTCGGCGTCGTCGTCGACGACGAGCACGTGCGGCGCGGCCGGGGTCGTCACGGCGGGTGCTTTCGGGTGGGTTCAGCGTGTTGCAGGCGCGGCCGGGCGCGTGCTGCCCAGGCTGCGCTCGATGGCGCGCAGCGCCTCGAGCTGCGCCGCCAACTGCTCGTTGCGGCGCAGCTGCTCGCGCAACTGCTGCTGCAACTGCGCGATCTGCTCCTCGAGCCGGCGCTGCTCGGCCACGCGGGCGGCCAGCAGCTGGGCTGTCGCTTGCCAGGGCGTCGCCTGGCGCGCCACCGACTCCAGCAGCAGCTGGGCGCGCGCGAGCTCGCCATTGGCCGGCGTTCCGGCCGCCTGGGCCAGGGCGCGCAGCTGCAGCACAACGAGCGCCTGCTCGACGCGGGCGGCGGCGTCGGCCGGCCGCTCGCGCGCCGCGGCCTCGCGCGCGAGTTCGCTGGCGCTGAGCGTGCGCAGCCATTCCTGCATCGCCAGCAGCCGCAACGCGGGTTCGGCGGCGGACGGCGGCGCGCTGGGTGTGCCTGCCGCCGGTGGCGCCGCTTCGGGTGGCGTCGGTGTGGCGGCCCTGGGCGCTGTGGCCGGGTCCGCGGCGGCGCTTCGCGGTGCTTCGCCCGGATCGGCCGAGGGCCACTGGGCGCAACCCGCGAGCACCACCACCATCAGCAGCGGCGGCAGCCCGAGGCGTCGATCAATCCGTGAGGGCATGGGGCAGGTGAATGCGAAAACAGGCGCCGGACAGTGGGCCCTCGGGCAGCAGATCAATGCGCCCGCCGTGCGCAGAGACGGCCTCGGCCACGATCGACAGCCCGATGCCGGTGCCGGGCAAGGTGCCGGGTGCCGGGTCGGGCTGCACAGCGCCGCGGTAGAAAGGTTCGAAGATGCGGGCACGGTCGGCGTCGGCCACGCCCGGCCCTTCGTCGGAGACGGTGATGGTGACGCCGTCGCCGGCCCGCGCCAGGTCGAGCCGGATCGTAGCGCCGCGGCCGCCCTCGGGCGCGGCGGGGCTGAAGCGGATGGCGTTGGCCAGCACGTTGGCCAGCGCGGTGCGCAGGAGGTCCGCGTCGACGTCGGCCGTGGGTTCGTCGCCGCCCACCTGCACCCGCAGGCCCTTGGCCCGCCACTGCAACTGCTGCTCGGCCACCAGCTCGTGCAGCAGGGGTGCCAGCGCCACCGGCCGCCGCACCAGCCGTTCAGCGGCAAAGGCGGTGGCGTTGAAGCTCAGCAGATCCTCGATGCGCCGCTGCAGCGCCGCGGTGTTGTCGCTCAGGATGCGGGTGACCTCGTGCTGGTCGGCCGACAGCGGACCGGCCACACCATCGTGCAGCAGCGCCACGCCCTCGCGCAGGGCCGCCAGCGGCGTCTTCAACTCGTGCGACACGTGGCGCAAGAAGCGCGCCTTGTCGGCGTCCTGCCCGGCCAGGCGCTGGCGCAGCCAATCGAGCCGGCGGCCGATCTGGCGCACATCGGTGGGGCCCGGGATCTCGATGCGGTCGTCGAGGCGGTTTTCGCCCAGGGCCACGATGGCCGACTCGACGCGCCGCAAGGGCCGCGCCAGCGCGAAGGCCAGGGCGAGTGCCAGCACCAGCACCAGCACACCGGCTCCGGCCCACTGGCGGCCGAGCACGGTGCGCGCAGCCTCGATGTCGCCTTGCAGCGCCGTGTTGCGGGCCTCGGTAAGGGCGCGCAGCCGCTCGGTCAGCCGCGCCTGCTGCTGGGCGATCTCGCGGAAGGCCAGCACGACGGTGTCGTCGCGCGTGGGGTCGGGGCCGTCGGCAAGCAGCCGCTCGATCGCCCGCCGCTGGCCGTGCCAGGCTGCCGCGGCATCCGGTGCCACGCCCTCGTCGGCCAGCGCACGCAGGTGGGCTTCGGCGTCGTCGGCGCTGCGCCGGAAACGCTGGCGCAGCGTCGTGTCGCCGAGCACCAGGTACTGACGCGCGGCGCGCTCCATGGCCAGCGCCAGCTCGTCCAGCCGCTCGGCGTGGCCGTTCAGCGCCAGCGTGCGCGCGGCGTCGTCGCGCGCCTTCTCCAGCAGCGCCTCCAGCGCGAGCTGCCCGCGCAGCGCCACCCCGCCCAGCAGCAGCGCCACCAGCACGAAGGCGGCCAGCAGCAGCTGGCGGTAAGACGGGCGCGGCAACATGGGCGCGCCGGGTGGCCTACAGGCCGGTGCAGCCGCAGAGGCCGCTGCCGCCGCGGCGGCCTGCGCACCATGGGGCCCGTGCGCGTGCGGCCATCACATGCCGGCGTAGTTGGGCCCGCCGCCGCCCTCGGGCGTGACCCAGACGATGTTCTGCGTCGGGTCCTTGATGTCGCAGGTCTTGCAGTGCACGCAGTTCTGCGCGTTGATCACCAGCTGCTCGGCACCGTCCTTCTGCACGTACTCGTAGACGCCGGCCGGGCAGTAGCGGCTTTCGGGACCGGCATAACGCTCCAGGTTGATGGCCACAGGCACCGATGCATCCTTCAGCGTCAGGTGGGCGGGCTGGTTCTCCTCGTGGTTGGTGTTGCTGATGAACACCGAGGACAGGCGGTCGAAGGTGAGCTTGCCGTCGGGCCTGGGGTAGGCGATCTTCGGCACCTGGCTGGCGGCGTGCAGCCGCGCGTGGTCGGGCGTCGTGCGGTGGATGGTCCAGGGCGGGCTCTGAATGCCGAGCTTGGGCAGTAACCACTGCTCGATGCCGGTCATCAGCGTGCCGATGGTGTTGCCCTTCTTGAACCACTGCTTGAAGTTGCGCGTGGCGTGGAGCTCGTCGAACAGCCAGCTCTTCTCGAAGGCCTCGGGGTAGGCCACGAGCTCGTCGTGTGCACGGCCGGCCTTGACAGCGCCGGCCAAAGCCTCGGCGGCCAGCATGCCCGTCTTGATGGCGGCGTGGCTGCCCTTGATGCGCGCGGCGTTCAGCGTGCCGGCGTCGCAGCCGACGAGGCAGCCGCCGGGGAACACCAACTTGGGAAGGCTCAGCAGCCCGCCCGCGGTGATGGCTCGCGCGCCGTAGCCGATCCGCTTGCCACCCTCGATGTGGGCGCGGATGGCCGGATGCGTCTTCCAGCGCTGCATCTCCTCGAAAGGGCTGAGCCAGGGGTTCTGGTAGTCCAGGCCGGTGACGAAGCCCAGTGTCACCTTGTTGCCCTCGAGGTGGTAGAGGAAGCCGCCGCCATAGGTGTGCTCGTCCATCGGCCAGCCGGCGGTGTGCACCACCAGGCCTGGGCGCGCCTTCTCGGCCGGGATCTCCCACAGCTCCTTCACGCCCAGCGCGTAGCTCTGCGGATCGCGGCCCTTGTCGAGGCCGAACCTTGCGATCACCTGCTTGCCCAGATGGCCCCGTGCGCCCTCGGCGAACACGGTGTAGCGGCCCAGCAGCTCCATGCCGAGCTGGAAGCCCTCGTGCGGCTGTCCGTCCTTGCCGATGCCCAGGTTGCCGGTGGCCACACCCTTGACGACGGTGCTCCCCGCGCCGTCCTGCGCGTACAGCACCTCGGCCGCGGTGAAGCCGGGGAAGATCTCCACGCCCAGCGCCTCGGCCTGCTCGGCCAGCCACTTGGTCACGGAACCCAGGCTGATGACGTAGTTGCCATCGTTGTGCAGGCAACCTGGGATCAGCCACTGCGGCGTGCGCCGGGCCTCGGTGTCGTCGAGGAACAGCACCTCGTCCTGTGTCACCGCCTGCTTCAGCGGGGCGCCGCGTGCCTGCCAGTCTGGAAACAGTTCGGTCAGTGCGCGGGGGTCCATCACCGCGCCGCTGAGAATGTGCGCGCCGGGTTCCGAGCCCTTTTCCAGCACCACGACCGACAGGCTGGCATCGAGCTGCTTGAGCCGGATGGCGGTGGCCAGCCCTGCGGGCCCGGCGCCGACGACGACCACGTCGTAGGCCATGGCCTCGCGGGGCCCGTGGGCAGCCAGGATCTCGGCGGGGTTCATGCGGGGGCTCTCCTGCATAGAGGGGCGGCACCTTGGCGCAGCCGCTCGGTTTCGGGCGGCGCGATTCTAGGAGCCGCACCGCGGCCCAAGCTTGGGGACGCCTGCCTAAACCGCAAAAGGCCCGCGCCGCCCACCAGATGGACCAGCAGCGTGCCCGGCGGGTGAGGGGGAGCAGCCATTGGGCAGGTTCGACGGGCCCCAGCGCGCGAGCGCACCAAGGGCGGCCCCGGCGGCCCCGGCGACGGGACCGGCCCCCATGCCCCGGGATGATCGGCAGCCTGGGGCGCAGGCGGCGGACAACCGGCGGACGCAGCGCTTCGGTAGCATCGCGCCCCGTCACCGCAGGGTGCATCTTCAGCCGGAGCAGCGCACATGGGCATGGACATCGTCGACTACGAGATCAAGGGCGCCGAGATGCAGTTCGTCGAGGTCGAGCTCGACCCCGGCGAGGCCGCGGTCGGCGAGGCCGGCAGCATGTTCTGGATGGACGCCGGCATCGCCATGGACACCGTGTTCGGCGACGGCAGCGCGCAGCAGGGCGGCTTGTTCGCCAAGCTGCTGGGCGCCGGCAAGCGGCTGGTCACCGGCGAGAGCCTGTTCACCACCGTCTACAGCAACAACGCGCCCACCAAGCAGCGTGTGGCGTTTGCCGCACCTTACCCGGGCAAGATCCTGCCGATGGACCTGCGCCAGCACGGCGGCCTGCTGATCTGCCAGCGCGACGCCTTCCTGTGCGCCGCACGCGGCGTGAGCCTGGGCATCGCGTTGCAGCAGCGGCTGTCCACCGGCTTCTTCGGCGGCGAGGGCTTCATCATGCAGAAGCTTGAGGGCGACGGCATGGCCTTCGTGCACGCCGGCGGCACCGTGCTGCGGCGCGACCTGCAGCCCGGACAGACGATATTCGTCGACACCGGCTGTGTGGTCGCCTACACGGGCGGCGTGAACTTCGAGATCCAGTACGTCGGCAAGATCAAGACGGCCCTGTTCGGCGGCGAGGGGCTGTTCTTCGCCCGGCTCAGCGGGCCAGGCACGGTGTGGCTGCAGAGCCTGCCCTTCAGCCGCCTGGCCAGCCGCGTCTTCGCCGCAGCGCCGCAGATGGGCGGGCGCTCCGAGGAGAGCTCGCTCGGCGGGCTGGGCTCGGCGGGATCCATCCTCGGCGACATCCTCGGCGGCGACCGCCGCTGAAGCCCGGGCCCGGCCTCCGTGTCGCTCTTCGAGGCCTTCTGGCGCGCGCTGGCCACCGTCACGCAGCCGCGGGTCTGGGCCTGGGCGCTGCCGCCGCTGCTCATCGTGCTGCTGGTGGTGGGCGCCCTCGGCGGGGCGCTGTGGGAGCCGGCGCTGGACGCCGTGCGCGCGCTGGTGGGCCGCTTCGAGCTGGCCGACGGCGTGTGGCGCTGGATGCACGACGCCGGGCTCGGCTCATGGCGCGCCATGCTGGCGCCCATGGTGGTGGTGGTGCTGGCGCTGCCGCTGGTGCTGCTGCTGGCGCTGCTGGCGGTGGCGCTGCTGGCCGCACCCGGCATCGCGCGGCACGTGGCCGGCCGACGCCACCCGGCGCTCGAGGTGCGCGAAGGCTGCGGCCTCGGGCGACGGCTGCTGTGGACGGCCGCCACCACGTTGGCGGCGCTGCTGGCCCTGGTGCTGAGCCTGCCGCTGTGGCTGGTGCCACCACTGGTGCTGGTGCTGCCGCCGCTCATCTGGGGTTGGCTGGCTGCGCGCGTGCTGGGCTACCACGCACTGGCCACCCACGCCACGGCCGAGGAGCGTCGCCGCGTGCGCCGCGGCCGCCGCATGGCGTTGTGGTCCATGGGGGTGGGCACCGGCTATCTCGCGCTGCTGCCGGCACTGCTGTGGAGTCTGGGTAGCGTGGCCTTCGTGCTGGCGCCTTTCTTCCTGCTCGCGGCGGCCGTCCTGTTCGTCGTCGTCTTCGTGTTCGCCGCGGCGTGGTTTGCGCACCTGGTGCTGGCCGAGCTGGCTGCGCTGCGGGCGCTGCAGCCGCCATCCACCCTCATCGACGAAAGCCCCACGCCATGAACATCGGCTTGATCATCATCGGCGACGAAATCCTCTCCGGCAAGCGCGCTGACAAGCACCTGGCCAAGGTCATCGAGTTGCTGGCCGCCCGGGGCCTGGGCCTGGCCTGGGCGCGCTATGCCGGCGACGACCGCGGGCGCATCACCGCCGACCTGCGCGACGCCTTCGCGGGTGGCGACCTCGTCTTCAGCTGCGGTGGCATCGGCGCCACGCCCGACGACCACACCCGCCCGTGCGCCGCCTCCGCTTTGGGCGTGGACCTGGCGCTCCACCCCGAGGCCCGCGCGCTGATCCTGGAGCGGATGGCCGACGTCGCGCGCGAGCAGGGCCAGCCCTTTGAGCCCGAGCGTCCGGACAACGTGCACCGCCTGAACATGGGCGTGTTTCCCGTGGGAAGCGCCATCATTCCCAATCCGTACAACAAGATTCCAGGCTTCAGCTGCGGCCATGTGCACTTCGTGCCGGGTTTCCCGGTGATGGCCTGGCCGATGATCGAGTGGGTGCTCGACACGCGCTACCGCCACCTGCACCGCGCCAAGACGCTGCGCGAGCGCTCGGTGATCGTCTACGGTGCGATGGAAGCCGCGCTGACGCCGCTGATGGAGTCCATCGAGGCCCGGTTCGCGGGCGTCAAGGTCTTCAGCTTGCCCAGCGTCGACCATCCGCAGCACGGGCGCCACATCGAGCTGGGCGTGAAGCCGGCGCAGCCCGGCGAGGGCGACGACCTGGCGGCCTACGCGGCGCTTCGCGAAGGTCTGCTGCAATGTGGTGCCCAGCTTGGCCCTGAAATGGTGCGTTGACGCCCCGAAGGCTGCACGGCTTCGGTGCGTGCGGCCTTGCGTCAGGCTGGGGCGCGTGCCCGCTGGCCAGGGCACGGTTTCTGCTAGAACCCTTTACGGGCCAAGCACGGCTGTGGCCGGCGCGCTGAATCCCACACCAAACCCAACCCCTCGAGCCCCGCTAGGAGAGATCTGAATGGCAAAGACCGTTGCCGACGTGATGAAGATGGTGAAGGACAACGAAGTCAAGTTCGTCGACTTCCGCTTCACCGACACCCGCGGCAAGGAACAGCACGTCAGCGTGCCCGTTTCGCACTTCGACGAAGACAAGTTCACGGCCGGCCACGCTTTCGACGGCAGCTCCATCGCCGGCTGGAAGGGCATCGAGGCGTCGGACATGCTGCTCATGCCCGACCCCAACACCGCCAACGTCGACCCGTTCTTCGAGGAGCCGACGCTGATCCTGACCTGCGACGTGCTCGAGCCGGGTGACGGCAAGCCTTACGAGCGCGACCCGCGCAGCCTGGCCAAGCGCGCCGAGGCCTATCTCAAGGCCAGCGGCATCGGTGACGCCGCCTACTTCGGCCCCGAGCCCGAGTTCTTCATCTTCGACCAGGTGAAGTGGAACGTCGACATGTCGGGCTGCTTCGTCAAGGTCAGCTCGGAAGAGGCGCCCTGGAGCACCGGTGCCGACTTCGAGGGCGGCAACATGGGCCATCGCCCGGCCGTCAAGGGCGGCTACTTCCCGGTGCCCCCGGTCGACAGCTTCCAGGACATGCGCTCGGAGATGTGCCTGATCCTCGAGAGCCTGGGCATTCCGGTCGAGGTGCACCACCACGAGGTCGCGGCCCCGGGCCAGAACGAACTGGGCACCAAGTTCAGCACCCTGGTGCAGCGCGCCGACTGGCTGCAGCTGCAGAAGTACGTCGTGCACAACGTGGCGCACGCCTACGGCAAGACGGCGACCTTCATGCCCAAGCCCATCGTGGGCGACAACGGCAGCGGCATGCATGTGCACCAGAGCGTGTGGAAGGACGGCAAGAACCTCTTCGCCGGTGACGGCTACGCGGGCCTGTCGGAATTCGCTCTCTACTACATCGGCGGCATCATCAAGCACGCCCGTGCGCTCAACGCCATCACCAACCCCGGCACCAACAGTTACAAGCGTCTGGTGCCCGGCTTCGAAGCACCGGTCAAGCTGGCCTACTCGGCGCGCAATCGCTCGGCCTCGATCCGCATCCCCTACGTCAGCAACCCCAAGGGCCGTCGCATCGAGGCGCGCTTCCCGGATCCGCTGTGCAACCCGTATCTCGGTTTCGCGGCCATGCTGATGGCCGGTCTGGACGGCGTCGAGAACAAGATCCACCCGGGCGAGGCCGCCACGAAGGACCTGTATCACCTGCCGCCGGAAGAGGACGCCAAGATCCCGACCGTCTGCCACAGCCTCGACCAGGCGCTCGACTACCTCGACAAGGACCGCGCCTTCCTGACCAAGGGCGGCGTGTTTACCGACAGTTACATCGACGCCTACATCGAGCTGAAGATGCAGGAGGTCACGCGCTTCCGCATGACCACGCACCCGCTCGAGTTCGACATGTACTACTCGCTGTGATGGCGGCGGGCCGGCGCCCTGCCGGCCGTGGCCCGACCGATGGCTCCATCGATCCCACCGAAGCGGCCCAGAGGGCCGCTTTGTTGCGTTCGGGGGGCGCAGCCACTGCGCCACAATGCCCCCATGTGCCCACACGCCCGCCACGCCGCCGTGCTGCTGCTGACGCTGAGCGCCCTGCATGCTGCGGCCCAGGAGGCCCGAGCGGTCTACCGCTGCCCGGGTCCGCCGGTGCTGTACACCGATGCGCTCACGCCCGAGGAGGCGCGCAGCCGCAACTGCCGAACCATCGAGGGCGCCAGCGTCACGGTTGTCCAGGCTCCGCGGCGGCCTGCGCCTGCCGCGGCGTCCGCAGCGCGGCCCGCCGGGGAGACCCGCGTCGACCCCGCCGTGCAGCGGGCCCGCGACAGCGACGCCCGCCGCATTCTGCAGGACGAGCTGCAGCGCGAGGAGGAGCGGCTGTCCCAGCTGCGCGCCGAGTTCAACAACGGCGAGCCCGAGCGCCGCGGCGACGAACGCAACTTCGCGCGCTACCAGGAGCGCGTGTCCGAAATGCGTGCCGCGATCCAGCGCAAGGAGGCCGACATCGCGGCCCTCAAGCGCGAGCTGGCCAAGCTGCCGCCGTCTTGAGGGCCGAGAGCCGCCGCGCATGGCGGGCCTTGCGATGACCCCCGACGACCCCGAAATCGACCACTTCGAAGCCTTCGATCTGCTGGCCTCTATGGTGACCCTGGTGCAGGCCGACGGTCGCGTGCTGCGCGTGAACGGGGCACTGGAGAACACGCTTGCGGTGTCGCGGCGCGTCTTGCAGCGCAGCTCGTTGCTCGACTGGCTCGTCGACCCCACGCCGATGCGCAACACCCTGGCCGCCGTGACGAGCGATCTGGTCGCTACCAGCCGCTTCGACACGCACCTGCGCCGCGGGGGTGCCACCGATCTGCCGGTCCACGCGATCGTCACCCAGTCGGGCCGGCCCGGCTGCGTGCTGGTGGAGCTGATCGAGATCGAGCAGCAAACGCGGCTCGACCGCGAGGAGCGTGCGCAGACCCTGGCGCAGAGCAGCAAGGACCTGTTACGCAGTCTGGCGCACGAAATCAAGAACCCCCTCGGCGGCATTCGCGGTGCGGCGCAACTGCTGCAGATGGAAGTTGGTCGCCCACGGGTTCACCCCGGCGGCGACCGCTCCACTTGGGGGACGGACGCCGAAGGCGGCCGAGGGGCCCTCAGTGCGCGCGAGCTCACCGAGTACACGCAAGTCATCATCCACGAGGCCGACCGCCTGCACAGCCTGGTCGACCGCCTGCTTGCGCCGCACCGGCGGCCGCAGGTGGTGGCCGACGTCAACATCCACGAGGTCTGCGAGCGCGTGCGCGCACTGGTGATGGCCGAGCACCCGCGCGGGCTGACGGTGCTGCGCGACTATGACGCCAGCATCCCGGAGTTCCGCGGCGACCGCGAGCAGCTCATTCAGGCCGTGCTGAACATCGCCCAGAACGCGACACAGGCCCTTGCTGCTGTCGGCCGCGATTCGGGTCAGCCCGGAGGGAAGATCGCCGCCGGCACGGCGCAGCTGCTGCTGCGCACGCGTGTGGCCCGGCAAGTCACCTTCGGCCGGCAGCGCTTTCGTCTGGCACTGGAATTGCATATCGAGGACAACGGCCCCGGCGTGCCCGAGGACATTCGCGATCGCATCTTCCACCCACTGGTGAGCGGGCGAGAAGGCGGCAGTGGTCTCGGTCTGACGCTGGCGCAGACCTTCGTGCAGCAGCACAGCGGCACGATCGATTGCGACAGCGTGCCAGGGCGAACGGTGTTCAAGATCCTCATTCCACTGCCCTAGGCGAGCACGGGCCGTCGGGGCGCAACCACAGGGCGCGGCAGGCTGATGAAACCCATCTGGGTGGTCGACGACGATCAATCGATCCGCTTCGTGCTCGAGAAGGCGCTGGCGCGCGAGCAGTTCGCGGTGCGGGCCTTCGCGAGCCCGCGCGACGTGCTCAAGGCCCTCGACGATGACGCCCCGCAGGTGCTGGTGAGCGACATCCGCATGCCCGGTGGCAGCGGCATCGAGCTGCTCAACGCCGTCAAGCAGCGGCACCCGGACCTGCCGGTCATCATCATGACCGCCTACTCCGACCTCGACAGCGCCGTCAGCGCCTTCCAGGGCGGTGCCTTCGAGTACCTGCCCAAGCCCTTCGACGTGACCGCTGCGGTGGAGTTGATCCGCCGCGCCGTGCAGGAGAGCCTGCGCGACGAGACCGGCGACGCAGCGCCCGTGGCGACACCCGAGATGCTGGGCCAGGCGCCGGCCATGCAGGACGTGTTCCGCGCCATAGGCCGGCTCAGCCAGAGCAACGTCACGGTGCTCATCACCGGCGAGAGCGGCACGGGCAAGGAACTCGTGGCGCGCGCGCTGCACAGGCACAGCCCGCGGGGTGACGCCGGGAGCAAGGGGCCGTTTGTCGCCATCAACACGGCCGCCATCCCGAAGGACCTGCTCGAGAGCGAGCTCTTCGGCCACGAGCGCGGCGCCTTCACCGGCGCGCAGGCCACGAGGCGCGGTCGCTTCGAGCAAGCCGACGGCGGCACGCTGTTTCTCGACGAGATCGGCGACATGCCCTTCGACCTGCAGACGCGCCTGCTGCGTGTGCTGTCGGACGGGCAGTTCTACCGCGTGGGCGGCCACCAACCCCTGAGGAGCAACGTGCGCGTGATCGCCGCCACGCACCAGAACCTCGAGGAGCGCGTGCGCCAGGGCGTGTTCCGCGAAGACCTGTTCCACCGCCTCAACGTCATCCGGCTGCGCCTGCCGCCGCTGCGCGAGCGGCGTGAGGACATCCCCATGCTGACCCGCACCTTCCTGGCCAAGAGCGGCCGGGAGCTCGGCGTGGATGCCAAGCGCATCACCGACGAGGCGCTGGCGCGCATTGCGGCCTTCGACTTTCCCGGGAACGTGCGGCAACTCGAGAACCTGTGCCACTGGCTCACCGTGATGGCGCCGGCCCAGGTGGTGGAGCTGAAGGACCTCCCGCCCGAGATCCTGGAGGGCTCGGCGCTGGCGCCCCCTGCCCCGGCCCCGGCCGGCATGGCTTCCCTTGCGGCTGCCGAGCCCACTTCCCTGCTGGGTGGAGAGGCTACGGCCGCGGTGCCCGCCGCCGTGGCCGAGCCGGTGGCCGCCTGGCTGGGCGAGTTGCGCCGCGACGCACGCCGCCGCCTTGAGGCTCACGAGCCCGAGGTCTGGGAGCACCTGTCGCAGCAGTTCGAGGCCGGCCTCATCCAGACGGCGCTGGAGCTCACGCGCGGGCGCCGCATCGAGGCGGCGCAGCGCCTGGGCATCGGCCGCAACACGATCACGCGCAAGATCCAGGAACTGGGGCTGCCGGATTGACGGCCCCCAGGCTGCGGGCGCTGCGCGTCCTCGCCACCCCCCGAGGGGGCTCGACGCGGACCGGGGGACCCGGATCCGCGTCGGGTTGACGGCCCCCAGGCTGCGGGCGCTGCGCGTCCTCGCTACCCCCCGAGGGGGCTCGACGCGGACCGGGGGACCCGGATCCGCGTCGGGTTGACGGCCCCCAGGCTGCGGGCGCTGCGCGTCCTCGCCACCCCCCGAGGGGGCTCGGCGCGGGCTGGGGTAGCCGGATCTGCGTCGGGTTGACGGCCCCCAGGCTGCGGGCGCTGCGCGTCCTCGCCACCCCCCGAGGGGGCTCGACGCGGACCGGGGGACCCGGATCCGCGTCGGGTTGACGGCCCCCAGGCTGCGGGCGCTGCGCGGCCTCGCCACCCCCCGAGGGGGCTCGACGCGGGCTGGGGTAGCCGGATCTGCGTCGGGTTGACGGCCCCCAGGCTGCGGGCGCTGCGCGTCCTCGCCCCCCCCCGAGGGGGCTCGACGCGGACCGGGGGACCCGGATCCGCGTCGGGTTGACGGCCCCCAGGCTGCGGGCGCTGCGCGGCCTCGCCACCCCCCGAGGGGGCTCGACGCGGGC
>JAUMBF010000084.1:0-16384 GCA_032115875.1 Rubrivivax sp. | reverse complement strand
CCCAGGGCCTCCGCCCGCGCCGACACGCCAGCGCCGGCCGTCATGGGCGCGGTGGGCGTGGTGGCCGAGATGCGGTTGTCCTCGCACACGAACAGCACCGGCAGCCGGTAGACCTGCGCCCAGTTCAACCCTTCCAGGAAGGGCCCGCGGTTGGCGGCGCCGTCGCCGAAGAAGCAGGCGACGATATGCGGCAGGCCGCGGATCTTCAGCGCGTGCGCCGCGCCCGTGGCAATCGGGATGCCGGCGGCCACGACGCCGTTGGCGCCCAGCATGCCCACCGAGAAGTCGGCGATGTGCATGGAGCCGCCCTTGCCCTGGTTGTAGCCCGTGGCGCGGCCGAACAGCTCGCACATCATGCGCGCGGCATCCGCCCCCTTGGCCAGGGTGTGGCCGTGGCCACGGTGGGTGGAGGTCAGCAGGTCCGCGCGCTGCAGGTTGAAGCACACGCCCGCGGCCACGGCCTCCTGGCCGGTGGACAGGTGCAGCGGGCCGCGCACCAGGGCGGGCTTGGCGGAGGCCGCCAGGCCCCAGGCCGCCACGCCACCCTGGCTGGCGACCTCGGCCGCATCCTCGAAGGCGCGGATGCGGCACATCGACCGGTACAGGTCGAGCAATCGGTTCAATGACAAGACGAACTCCTGCAGGGCGGGCGATGGCTGTTCAGGTGCGGGTCATGCCGGATCCTTGACAGCGCAGCGCCCCGGCCTGCCGATGAATTCAAGTTACCGAGGATTCTTGCACCTGAGGTCGAGCTTGGGCCTACGGGCAGTGCCTAGGTTTTCGAACGGCCCCTCGAATGCCCGACGCGGGCTGGGTTGCCAGCCGATGCAGGGCCAACGCCAGCCACGATGGCTTGAATCTGGCGGTTGAGCCGTGGCCCAGCGCCGATTCGGCCCGCCTTGACGAAACCGGGGCGCGTCAATCTACTTGTCGCGTCATCAAGCGGCCAGAGGCCGGCTGTTGCCGCGCACGACCGCAGCGGTGACGACTTCCGTTCGTTCTGGGTTGAGGGTGACGGTCGCGATGTGCGACCAGTTGCGCGTGGCGCCTGACCAACGCCGCGGGCTCTTCTGGCGGACCTGGGAGTAGACCTGGTGGCGGGCTCGCAAGACTTCACGATCCTGGCCTGCATGGCGCTGTGCCGGCGTGACGTATCGGATGCCGTTGCCCTCGAATGACCACGCGACATTGGATCCTGTCGGGAGCTGAGGCATGTCGACGAGAGCCCAGCTGGCATGGACGTCCATCTCCGAAGGAGACGAAAGGAAGACGAGTTTCATCCAGAGATCCAGCGTGAAGCCCATCGGTGCGGCAGCGGGCGGCTGCCCGGCCTGAATGAAGAGTGGGCAAGGCGTGGGCCCCTGCTCCACCACCACGGATCTCACCTCGATGCGGAAGGCTACGACCTCCAGGGTGTCAGCTGGGCCTTGTGAAGCGGGGGGGGGGCGAACTTCGAGCGCCTACAGGGAGATCCGCAGAGCGACGAGACTGCGAGCGTCCGCAGTACGGCTCCAGTTCGAACCCGTCTCTGTCAGGAGCCGCTGAGACGATCGCCGTCTCAAGTCGGCGCCGGTACGGCATTGCCGAGCGCGCTTGGATACCGCGCACTCGCATGCGGCCGAAAGCTCAACTGCATCAACCACTTGCAAACTCGCCTTGGGCGAGGAGCGGTTGAGCGGGAAATCAACTGGCGGAGTCGGAGGGATTCGAACCCTCGATGCAGGTTTTGCCCACATACTCCCTTAGCAGGGGAGCACCTTCGGCCACTCGGTCACGACTCCGGCGAAGTGGCGTGCATTCTAGGAGCTTGGGCGGCAGAAATCCAGCCCCGCGCCGGCTGCGCGCTGACGCTCAGGCCGTGGCGTCCTGCGTCAGCCCGAAGGCCTTGTGCAGCGCGCGCACCGCGAGCTCCATGTACTTCTCGTCAATCACCACGCTGGTCTTGATCTCGCTGGTGGTGATCATCTGGATGTTGATGCCCTCTTGCGCGAGCGTGCGGAACATCGTCGCGGCCACACCCGCGTGGCTCTTCATGCCGATGCCCACGATGCTGACCTTGCAGATCTTGGCGTCGCCCAGCACTTTGGCCGCGCCCACGGCCGGCAGCACGCGGCTTTGCAGCAGGTCCAGCGCGCGCGCATAGTCGTTGCGGTGCACGGTGAAGCTGAAGTCGGTGCGGCCGTCGTGGCTGAGGTTTTGGATGATGACGTCGACGTCGATGTTGGCCTCGGCCACCGGGCCCAGCAGCTGGAAGGCGATGCCGGGCTTGTCGGGCACGCCGATGATCGAGATCTTGGCCTCGTCCCGGTTGAACGCGATGCCGGCCACCACGGCTTGTTCCATCTTCTCGTCTTCCTCGAAAGTGATGAGCGTGCCCGAGCGGGCCTCTTCGTCGATGGGGATGTCCCAGGGCGTGAAGCTCGACAGCACGCGCGTGGGCACGCGGTACTTGCCGGCGAACTCCACCGAGCGGATCTGCAGCACCTTGCTGCCCTGGCTGGCCAACTCGAGCATTTCCTCGAAGCTGATGGTGGCCAGGCGCCGCGCCTCGGGCACGATGCGGGGGTCGGTGGTGTAGACGCCGTCGACGTCGGTGTAGATCAGGCACTCGGCTGCCTTCATGGCCGCGGCCACGGCCACGGCGCTGGTGTCGCTGCCGCCACGGCCGAGCGTGGTGACGTTGCCCTGCTCGTCGATGCCCTGGAACCCGGTGATCACCACCACCCGGCCGGCGGCCAGGTCGGCGCGCACCCGCGTGTCGTCAATGTGGGTGATGCGGGCCTTGGTGTAGGCGCTGTCGGTGCGGATCGGCACCTGCCAGCCGCCGTAGCTCACGGCCCGCAGGCCCTGCGCCTGCAGCGCCAGCGTCAGCAGGCCAACGCTGACCTGCTCGCCCGTGGCGGCCACGGCGTCGAGCTCGCGCAGGGCCTCGGGGGTGCTGGCGTTGGGCATCAGTTCCTTGGCCAGGCCGAGAAGCCGGTTGGTCTCGCCGCTCATCGCCGAAGGCACGACGACGATCTGGTGGCCGGCGCGCACCCACTTGGCGACGCGTTGCGCGACGCTGCGGATGCGCTCGGTGGAGCCCATGCTGGTGCCACCGTACTTGTGAACGATCAATGCCATGGGTGGCGCTGCTGCTGTCGTGGGAAACCGGGTCTGCGGCGTCGCGCGGCCGAACCGCAGCGCGAACTGAACGAAAAGCCCGCGATTCTAGAGGGGGCGCTGGCGGGGCCCTGTCGGCGTCGCCGGGCCGGGCAGCAGCCGCAATTCGCCGCGCCGTCGCTGCACCAGGGCCCCGGGCGCGGGCCAGCGCGCCGGGTTGGCGCCGGCCGGGGCCTCGGCCAGCAGGCGGTCCACCAGCGTCTGTGGGGCGCCCTGCCCCAGCCGCAAGGCCAGCCAGGCGCGCAGTGCGTTGGCGCGCCGGGCCGGCGTCAGCCCCAGCCAGGGCGCCAGCCGCAGCGCGTCGCCGTGCAACACCGCGGCCAGGTCAGCCTGCGCCACCTCCTCGGCCAGCGCCTGGGCCGACTGGGCGTGCCGCGCGGCCGTGGCCAGAACGGTGTCCACAGACGGAAAGGCCGCCCGCAGCACGGGCCACACCTGGCCACGCAGGCGCCCGCGGGCAAAGCGCGGGTCGTCGTTGCTGGGGTCGTGCACGCTGCGCAGGCGGTGGCGGCGGGCGTAGGCCTCGATGGCCTCGCGCGGCTGGTCGAGCCAGGGGCGGGCCCAGAGCAGGCCCTCGCGCAGCGTCTGCCGCGGCATGGCGCTCAGGCCCGCCGCGCCGGCTCCGCGCAAGGCCTGAAGCAGCCAGGTCTCGGCCTGGTCGCGGCGGTGGTGGGCCAGCAGCACGAGTGGGCAGCCGGCGTCACGCGCCAGCCGTGCCAGCGCGGCATAGCGGCCCTGGCGGGCCCAGGCCTCGACACTGTCGCCCTTGGCCGGCGCGCCCGCCAGCCGCTCGCAGGCAAAACGCGCGCCCCAGCGCAGGGCCTGGCGGCGCACGCCGGCCTGCCACGCGTCGGCCTCGGGCATCAGGCCGTGGTGCACGTGCAGGGCCCAGACCGCCACGCCCAGCGGTCGCGCCTGGGCCAGCGTGCAGTGCAGCAGCGCCGTGGAGTCGAGCCCGCCGCTGGTGGCCACCGCCACGCGCGGCGCTTCGGCCACGTCAGTGATCCTTGCTGTCGGTGTGGCGGCCGTACGCGCGCAGCCGCTCGTAGCGGCGGTTCAGCAGGTCCTTCGGCTTGAGATCGCTCACCTGGCGCAGCGCCTCGCTGAGCGCGCGCTTGAGCTGAGCCGACATCCAGGGCAGGTCGCGGTGCGCGCCGCCCACGGGCTCGCTGACGATCTTGTCCACCAGGCCCAGCGCCTTGAGCCGGTGCGCCGTGATGCCCAGCGCCTCGGCAGCCTCGGACGCGCGCTCGGCCGTCTTCCACAGAATGCTGGCGCAGCCCTCGGGTGAGATCACCGAGTACACGCTGTACTGCAGCATCAGCACCTGATCGGCCACGCTGATGGCCAGCGCGCCGCCGGAGCCGCCCTCGCCGATGATGGTGCTGATGATCGGCACCTCGAGCTGCGCCATCTCGAAGATATTGCGACCGATGGCCTCGGACTGGCCGCGCTCCTCGGCGCCGATGCCGGGGTAGGCCCCGGGGGTGTCGACGAAGGTGAAGACCGGCAGGCCGAACTTCTGGGCCAGGTGCATCAGGCGCAGCGCCTTGCGGTAGCCCTCGGGCCGGCTCATGCCGAAGTTGCGCAGCGTGCGCTCCTTCGTGTCGCGGCCCTTTTGGTGGCCCACCACCATGCAGGGCTGGCCGTTGAATCGGGCCAGCCCGCCGACGATGGACAGGTCGTCGGCGTAGTGGCGGTCGCCGTGCAGCTCGTGGAAGTCGGTGAAGACCTCGCCCACGTAGTCCAGCGTGTAGGGCCGCTGCGGATGACGCGCGATCAGCGTCACCTGCCAGGGCGTGAGCTTGGCGTAGATGTCGCGGGTGAGCTGCTGGCTCTTCTCGCTCAGACGCTCGATCTCGTCGGAAATGTCCACGGCCGACTCGGTCTGCACGTAGCGCAACTCCTCGATCTTGCTGTCGAGCTCGGCGATGGGGGTCTCGAACTCCAGGAAATGTCGTTTGCTCATGGCTCGGCGGCTCGTCGCGTTGTCAGTACTCCACGGGGAGCGGGTCCAGGCTGCGCCAAATGTACCAAGTTGCCACCGAACGATAGGGAGCCCAGGCCTCGGCCACCTCGCGCGCGTCGGCACGCGAAACGGGCTCGCCGCTGAAGTAGCTCAGGCTGATGCCCTTGAGCAGGCCAAGGTCGTCCAGCGGCAGCACATCAGGCCGCATCAGGTGGAAGATGAGGAACATCTCGGCCGTCCAGCGGCCGATGCCGCGGATGGCCACGAGCTCGGCGACGATGGCCTCGTCGTCCATGGCGCCCCACTGCGCCGGCTGGGCCCGGCCGTCGGCAAAATGCCGGGCCAGATCCTGCAGGTACTCGCACTTGCGCGCCGACAGGCCGGCCTCGCGCATCGCGGGCGTGGTAATGGCCAGCACGGCCTTGGGCGCCAGCCGGTGCGGCACGCCGCCCACGGCAGCGGCAAACCGGTCCCACACCGACTGCGCGGCCTTCACGCTGATCTGCTGGCCGACGATGCTGCGCGCCAGCGTCGTGAAGGCGTCGCCACGGCTGGCCAGTCGTGCCTCGCCGAACCGCGGGATGAGCTTCTTGAGCACGCGGTCGCGGCGCGACAGGTGCCTGCAGGCCTCATCCCAATAGACCGGTGAGCCGGCCGGCGGCTCCGGCGCGATGCGCAGGGGGCCCATCAGGCGCGCACCCAGGTCGTGCCCTGCGGCGAGTCCTTCAGCAGCACGCCCTGCTCGGCGAGCTGCTGGCGGATGCGATCGGCCTGGACGAAGTCCCGCGCCAGCTTGGCCGCCGTGCGGGCGGCGATGGCCGCGGCGATGGCCGTCTCGTCCAGGGTTGCGCCGGCCTGGAGGTAGGCGCGCGGCCGTTGCTGCAGCACACCCAGCACGCCGCCCAGGCGCTTGAGCAGCGCGGCCGTGGCCGCATCGCGGGTGCGGTTGAGCTCACCGGCCAGCTCGAACAGCACGGCCAGCGCCTGCGGCGTGTTGAAGTCGTCGTCCATCGCGGCCTTGAACGCTGCGGCGCGCGGCTCGGCCCAATCGATGGCGCCTTCAGGCACCGCGAGCCCGTCGAGCGCGGTGTACAGCCGCCGCAGTGCGCTGCGTGACTCCTCCAGCAACGAGTCGGCGAAGTTGAACGGGCTGCGGTAGTGGGTGCGCAGCATGAAGAAGCGGATGGTCTCGCCGTCAAAGCGCGCCAGCACCTCGGCGATGGTGAAAAAGTTGCCCAGCGACTTCGACATCTTGGTGTCGTCGATGTTCAGGAAGCCGCCGTGCATCCACACGTTCACGAAGGGGTGGCCGAGCGCGCCCTCGCTTTGCGCGATCTCGTTTTCGTGGTGCGGGAACTGCAGATCCTGGCCGCCGCCGTGGATGTCGAAGCGCTCGCCCAGCAGTGCGCAGCCCATGGCCGAGCACTCGATGTGCCAGCCTGGGCGTCCGGGGCCCCAGCGGCTGGGCCATTGCGCCTCGGCCGGTTCGTCGGGCTTGGCGCTCTTCCACAGCACAAAGTCCAGCGGGTCTTCCTTGTCGTCCTGCACGGCCACGCGCTCGCCGGCTCGCAGGTCTTCGAGCGACTTTCCCGAGAGCTTGCCGTAGCCCGGAAAGCGGCGCACGGCGTAGTTCACGTCGCCCCCGCGAGCCTGGTAGGCCAGGCCCTTGGCCTGCAGGGTGGCGATGATGTCGAGCATCTGCGGCACGTATTCGGTGGCGCGCGGCTCGGCGTCGGGGCGGTCCAGGCCGAGGGCGTCGAAGTCGCGGTGCATCGCGGCGATCATCTCGTCGCTCAGTGCACGGATGGTGACGCCGCGCTCCACTGCCCGGCGGATGATCTTGTCCTCGATGTCGGTGATGTTGCGCACGTAGGTGACGCGCCAACCGCTGGCGCGCAACCAGCGCGCGACGATGTCGAAGGTCAGGTTGGTGCGCGCATGCCCCATGTGGCACAGGTCGTAGACCGTGATGCCGCAGACGTACATCCGCACATGGCCGGGTTGCAGGGGCTCGAAGCGTTCGAGCCGGCGCGACAGCGTGTTGTGGATGTGCAGGGGCATCGCGGACGTGCAGGGATCAGAGGCGCCAAGGGGCCCGTAGAAGGCCCCCCATAGAATCGATTTCAGTATACCGGCCACCCCTGTGCCCCACCCCACCCAACCGCCCGACGCCGTCCGATACGGACGGCGGGCTGCCCGCAACGCGCTGCTGGGCAGCCTGTTGGCCGTGCTGGGCTCGGCCCCGGTGCACGCACTGCTGGCCGACGACGTGAACGCGCTGCTGAACGCCGGCCGGCGCGCCGAGGCGTTGCTGCGCACCGAGCAGGCGCTGATGGTGGCGCCGCGCGATGCCCAGACGCGCTTCCTGCACGGCGTGGTGCTGATGGAACTGGCACGTGATGCCGACGCCATGGCCCAGTTCACGCGCCTGGCCCAGGAGTTCCCTGAACTGCCCGAGCCGCTGAACAACATCGCGCTGCTGCACGCGCGCGCCGGGCGGCTCGATGTCGCGCGGCTGACGCTGGAGTCGGCGCTGCGCAACGACCCCGGCCACCGTGCAGCCCGCGCCAACCTGGCCGAGTTGCACCTGATGTTGGCGGTGGCGGCCTGGGAACAACTGGCACAAGCCGGGCCGCTCGATCCTCGCCAGGCCCGGCGCCTGGAGTCCGTGCGCGCCTTGCTGGCGCCACCGGCCCGGTAGACTGCGACCATCCCGCAACAGCCCTTGATTGCGTGCCCAAGATGAGATTCCTCCCTCCTGCCCTGGCCGTCACGCTGGTGATGCTCTTTGCCCTGCCCGCCTGGGCGCAGAAGGTCCGCCTGGTCACCAGCCAGGGTGACATCGTGCTCCAGCTCGACGCCGCCAGGGCGCCCGGCACGGTGGCCAATTTCCTGGGCTATGTGCGGACCGGGCACTACGATGGCACGGTGTTCCACCGCGTCATCGACGGCTTCATGATCCAAGGCGGCGGCATGGATGCGCGGCTGCGCGAGAAGACCACCCGCGCACCGATCAAGCTCGAGGCTGGCAACGGCCTGAGCAACGTGCGCGGCACGGTCGCGATGGCCCGCACCGCCAACCCCGACTCGGCCACCGCACAGTTTTTCATCAACGTCGTCGACAACCCGCGCTTGGACACCGTCGGCGGTGGCTACGCCGTCTTCGGGCAGGTCGTCGAGGGCCTGGACGTCGTCGACCGCATCAAGGCCGTGCCGACGCAGCCGCAGGGCCCACACCAGAACGTGCCGGTGACGCCGGTCACCATCACCAAAGCCACCGTGGAGAAATGACATGACCAAGACCGTGCAGATGGACACCAGCGCCGGCACCCTGCGGATCGAGCTCGATGATGTCGCGGCGCCGGAGTCCACCGCCAACTTCCTGGCCTACGTGCAGGCGGGCCACTTCGATGGCACGGTGTTCCACCGGGTCATCAAGGGCTTCATGATCCAGGGCGGTGGCTTCGAGCCCGGCATGAAGCAGAAGGCCACGCGCGCACCGATCAAGAACGAGGCCGGCAATGGCCTGAAGAACAAGCACTACACGCTGGCCATGGCGCGTACCTCCGACCCTCATTCGGCCACCGCGCAGTTTTTCATCAACACCACGGACAACGGCTTCCTCGACTTCAAGAGCGAGAGCGCGCAGGGTTGGGGCTATGCCGTGTTCGGCAAGGTCGTGGCCGGCACCGAAGTGGTGGACGCCATCGAGAAGGTCAAGACCGGCCGCAAGGGGTTCCACGACGACGTGCCCCTGGAGGACGTGCTGATCACACGCGCAGCCGAGATCGCCTGATGGCGGGGCGCGGCGTCCCGGCCGCGCCTGCGGCAACCGCCAGCGCCGCCGCGCTGCCGGCGTTTTTCGAGGTGGCCGCCCATGAGGGCTGGCAGGCTGTCGACTTCATCTCCGACCTGCACCTGGGCGAGGCGCTGCCGCGCACCACCGAGGCCTGGATGGCGCACCTTCGGCACACGCGGGCGGACTGCGTGGTCATGTTGGGCGACGTCTTCGAACTGTGGGTGGGCGACGAGCAGCTCGACCACCCCTTCGAGGCGAGCTGCGTGGCTGCGATGGCCGAAGCGGCAAGTCACCGTGAGCTGGCGTTCATGGTGGGCAACCGCGACTTCCTGGCAGGCCCGCGGCTGTGGCGCGAGGCGGGGCTGCGCGCCCTGCCGGACCCCACGGTGCTGGATGCCTGGGGTCAGCGCGTGCTGCTCACACACGGCGACGCGCTGTGCCTCGACGACCGGCCCTACCAGGCTTTCCGAACGGAGGTGCGCGGCCAGGCCTGGCGCAAGGCCTTTCTGGCGCGACCGCTCTCGGAAAGGCTGGCCGTGGCGGCCGAGATCCGCCAGGCCAGCCGCACGCGCCGAGAGTTCGACGGCAGCAGCCTGGCCGACGTTGACCCTGCCGAAGCGGTGAAGTGGATGCACGCGATGGGCACGCACGAGATGGTGCACGGCCACACCCACCGCCCCGGCAGCCAAGCGCTGGCGCCCGGGTTCAAGCGTCACGTGCTCAGCGACTGGGACCTGGACACCGCCTCCCGGGCCGAGGTGCTGCGTCTGACGCGTGACGGCTTCGAGCGCGTGGCGCCGGCACGCGCGCCCTGATCGCCCCTGTCCGATGCTCGGCAGGCTCTGGCGTGGCTGGCGCAGCGCCCGCGATGAGGCGGCCGTGCGACGCCGCGCCATCCCCGACGACCTGTGGAAGCGCACCCTGGTCCGCTACCCCTTCCTGCAGCGACGCGATCCCGCCGATGAGGCCGAGCTGCGCCGCCTGACCAGCCTGTTCCTGGACCGCAAGGAGTTCGACTGCACCGGTGGCCTGCGGCTCACGAACGCGCTGGCCGTGGCGATCGCGGCGCAGGCCGCGCTGCTGGTGCTGCGCCTGGGCATCGAGCGCTACGATGGCTTTGTGGGCCTCGTGGTGCACCCCGAGCCCGTGGTGGCCCGGCGTGAGCACGCCGACGACGACGGCGTCGTCCACGCCTACGACGAGCCGCTGGCCGGCGAGGCCGTGGAAGGCGGCCCGGTGATGCTGGTCTGGCCCGATGTGCGGCGCGCGGGCCAGAGTGCGGCCCAGGGCTACAACGTCGTCATCCACGAGTTCGCGCACGTCCTCGACATGGCCGACGGGTTGGCCGACGGCGTGCCGCTGCTGCCGCCGTGCATCGACCGCGACGGGTGGTGCGCGGTGCTCGGCCGCGAGTACGAGGCCTTCGCGGCCCGCGTGGAGCGCGAGGAAGTGACGGCGCTGGACTCCTACGGGGCCAGCGCCGTCGAGGAGTTCTTCGCCGTGGCCACCGAGAGCTTCTTCGTCGACCCGCAGCGCATGCGTGCCGAGCACGCGGCGCTGTACGGACAGTTCAGAAACTACTACGGGCAGGATCCGGCTTCGGACCTGCCCGCGAGAGCACGGGCCCGGTCCTGAGCGGGCCGGGCGGGTTCAAGCCGTCGTCGGCTCGGTCTTGGGCTTGTCGCTCTTGCGGGGCGGCTGGATATCGAGCAGCACCTCGCCCTGGTCGTCGAGGTCGACCGAGAGGCGGCCTCCGTCGACGAGGCGACCGAACAGCAACTCGTCGGCCAGCGCACGGCGTATCGTGTCCTGGATGAGCCGCTGCATCGGCCGGGCACCCATCAGCGGGTCGAAGCCTTTTCTGGCGAGGTGCCTGCGCAGCGCGTCGCTGAAGGTGACTTCGACCTTCTTCTCGGCGAGCTGGCTCTCCAGCTGCAGCAGGAACTTGTCCACCACGCGCAGGATGATTTCTTCGTCGAGGGGGCGGAAGTTCACGATGGCGTCGAGCCGGTTGCGGAACTCGGGGGTGAACAGCCGCTTGATGTCGCCCATCTCGTCGCCCTGCTCGCGCCGGGTCGTGAAGCCGATGGTCGACTTGTTCATGGTCTCCGCACCCGCGTTCGTGGTCATGATGATGATCACGTTGCGGAAGTCGGCCTTGCGCCCGTTGTTGTCGGTCAGCGTGCCATGGTCCATGACCTGCAGCAGCACGTTGAAGACATCGGGGTGCGCTTTCTCGATCTCGTCGAGCAGCAGCACGGCGTGCGGCTTCTTGGTGATGGCCTCGGTGAGCAGTCCGCCCTGGTCGAAACCCACGTAGCCCGGGGGCGCGCCGATCAGACGGCTCACGGCGTGACGCTCCATGTACTCGCTCATGTCGAAGCGGATCAGGTCGATGCCCAGAACGTAGGCCAGCTGCTTGGCGACCTCGGTCTTGCCAACCCCCGTGGGGCCGCTGAAGAGGAAGCTGCCGATGGGCTTGTCAGGCTTGCCCAGACCACTGCGCGACATCTTGATGGCAGCAGCCAGCGCATCGATGGCCGGGTCCTGACCGTAGACCACGCTCTTGAGGTCGCGGTCCAGGCTCTTGAGCTTGCTCCGATCGTCGGAGTTGACGCTCTGCGGCGGGATGCGGGCGATCTTGGCGACGATCTCCTCGACCTCGTTGCGGGTGATGGTCTTCTTGCGCTTGGCCGCCGGCAGGATGCGCTGCGCCGCCCCGGCCTCGTCGATGACATCGATGGCCTTGTCGGGCAGGTGGCGGTCGTTGATGTACTTGGCCGACAGCTCGGCCGCGGCCTGCAGCGCACCGGCGGCGTACTTGACGCTGTGGTGCTCCTCGAAGCGGCTCTTCAGACCCTTGAGGATCTCCACCGTCTGCTCCACCGTGGGTTCGATGACGTCGACCTTCTGGAAGCGCCGCGACAGTGCTGCGTCCTTCTCGAAGATACCCCGGTACTCGGTGAAGGTGGTGGCGCCGATGCACTTCATGGCGCCGCTGCTCAGCGCGGGCTTGAGCAGGTTGCTGGCGTCGAGCGTGCCGCCGCTGGCGGCGCCCGCGCCGATGAGGGTGTGGATCTCATCGATGAACAGCACTGCGTTGGCGTGGTCCTTCAGCTGCTTGAGCACGCCCTTCAGGCGCTGCTCGAAGTCGCCGCGGTACTTGGTGCCGGCCAGCAGCGCGCCCATGTCGAGTGCGTAGACGGTGGCGTCGGCCAGCACTTCGGGCACGGCGCCCTGCGTGATGCGCCATGCCAGGCCCTCGGCAATTGCCGTCTTGCCGACGCCGGCTTCGCCCACCAGCAGCGGGTTGTTCTTGCGCCGGCGGCACAGCACCTGGATCACGCGTTCGACCTCGTGCTCGCGGCCGATCAGCGGATCGATCTTGCCGTCGCGGGCGAGCTGGTTGAGGTTCTGCGTGAACTGCTCCAGCGGCGAGCCCTTGGCGTCGGAACCGCTCCCGCCGTCTTCCTTCTCGCCCTCGGAACCGCCACTGTCGCTGCTCTTGGCCGGCTCGGGTGGATCGCTCTTTTTGATGCCGTGGGCGATGAAGTTCACGACGTCCAGCCTCGTGACACCTTGCTGGTGCAGGTAGTAGACCGCGTGGCTGTCCTTCTCGCCAAAGATGGCCACCAGCACATTGGCGCCGGTGACCTCCTTCTTGCCGCTGCCCGTGCTCTGCACATGCATGATGGCGCGCTGGATGACGCGCTGGAATCCCAGCGTCGGCTGCGTGTCCACCTCTTCCGTGCCGCCGACCGTCGGCGTGTTCTCGCGGATGAAGGTCGACAGGCTCTTGCGCAGGTCTTCGATGTTGGCGGCGCAGGCCCGCAGGACCTCGGCGGCCGAGGGGTTGTCGAGCAACGCCATCAGCAGGTGCTCGACGGTGATGAACTCATGCCGCTGCTGGCGCGCCTCGACGAAGGCCATGTGCAGGCTGACTTCAAGCTCTTGGGCGATCATGCGGCCTCCATAATGCATTGCAGGGGGTGCCCTTCGCGGCGTGCCGCCGTGAGCACCAGCTCGACCTTGGTCGCAGCGACATCCTTGGGATACACGCCACAGACACCACGCCCTTCGTGGTGGATGAGCAGCATGATGTGGGTGGCGGTGTCGATGTCACGGTGGAAAAACCGCTGCAACACCATGATGACGAACTCCATCGGCGTGTAGTCGTCATTGAGCATCACCACCTGGTAAGGCGCCGGCGGCTTCGTGCGCGCGGCCTTGCGTTCGGCCACCACGACGCCGTCTGGCTCGCGCGGGGGCACGGCGGGCCTTGGCGGTGGTGGCGCTGGGGTTTCCTCGGGCATGGCTGATTCTATCGACAGCCCTCTCCGTTGCAGGCGTGGGGCCGGCCGGGTTTGGCGCGCATTCGTCGCGCCCGGGCATCCCGGCGACAGACTTCAGCGTCTGGACTCGGCGTCTGGACTCAGCGTCTGAACTGTCAATCTAGCATGTCAGCTACAAGTGTTGATGGCGATTGACACTTGGGGCCGCGATGCTCAGAATCTCCAGCAGGTACAGACTCGCTCTGAAAGGGGCCAGCATGGCGATCGGCATAGTCAAGTGGTTCAACGATGCCAAGGGCTTCGGCTTCATCGAGCCCGAAGGGGGCGGCGCCGATGTGTTCGCGCATTTCTCGGCCGTGCAGATGGACGGCTTCCGCACCCTCAAGCAAGGCAGCCAGGTCAGCTACGACCTCGTGCAGGGGCCGAAGGGAGACCTGGCCCAGAACATCAGGCCGGTCGAAGCCGCCGACGCGGACCTCAGGGTAGATGCCCCGGCAGCTCGTCACGCTGAAGAGCCGCAAGCTGCGGCCTCGCGACGATGATGCGGTGCCGGTAGTCGGCACGCGGGCCGACGCCGGGCCCGCTGCGGCCCTCAACCGGGCCGCTCATGCGCGCGCGCAGGTGCGTCCCGGGCTTCAGATCGCGGCTTCGTCGGTCTCGCCCGTGCGGATGCGAACCACCTGCTCCACCGCCGTGACGAAGATCTTGCCGTCGCCGATCTTGCCCGTCTTGGCCGCCGTGACGATGGCATCGATGCAGCGGTCGACATCGGCTTCCTTGACGACGACCTCGACCTTCACCTTGGGCAGGAAGTCCACCACGTACTCGGCCCCGCGGTAGAGCTCGGTGTGGCCCTTCTGCCGGCCGAAGCCCTTGACCTCGGTGACCGTCAGGCCGGACACGCCCACATCGCCCAGCGCCTCGCGCACCTCTTCGAGCTTGAAGGGCTTGATGATGGCCGTGATCTGCTTCATGACGACTCCGGAGGCAAGGATGGGACGTCAGGCGATTTAAGCACGGAACCTCGAAGTGATGGGATAGCGCCAGTCCCTCCCGAACCCGCGATGGGTGATGCGGATACCCACCGGCGCCTGGCGCCGCTTGTACTCGTTGAGCTTGATGAGCCGGGTCACGCGCTCGACGTCGGCGCGGGCATGGCCACCGGCCACGATCTCGTCGATCGAGCGATCGTCTTCCATGTACTGCGCCAGGATGTCGTCGAGCACCTCGTAGGGCGGCAGGCTGTCCTGGTCGGTCTGGTCGGGGCGCAGTTCGGCCGAAGGCGCGCGCGTGATGATGCGCTCGGGGATCACCGGGCCCACCGTGCCGTCGGCGCGACGCGTCGGCTGGCGGTTCCTCCACTCGGCCAGGCGGTACACGAGGGTCTTGGCCACGTCCTTGATGACGGCAAAGCCGCCGGCCATGTCGCCGTACAGGGTGCAGTAGCCGGTGGCCATCTCGCTCTTGTTGCCGGTCGTCAGGACGATGGCGCCGGTCTTGTTGGACAGCGCCATCAGCAGCGTGCCGCGGATGCGCGCCTGCAGGTTCTCTTCTGTCGTGTCTTCGGCCAGGCCGGCGAACTGCGGCGCCAGGCTCGCGCGGAAGGCGTCGAACATGGGCTCGATGGCGATCTCGTCGTAGCGCACGCCCAGGCGCGAGGCCATGTCGCGCGCGTCGAGCCAGGAGATCTCGGCCGTGTAGCGGCTGGGCATCATCACGGCGCGCACCTTGTCAGAACCCAGGGCATCCACCGCCACGGCCAGCACCAGCGCGGAGTCGATGCCGCCGGACAGGCCGATGATCGCGCCGGGGAAGCCGTTCTTGCCCAGGTAGTCGCGCACCCCGAGCACCAGCGCCTGCCAGGCCTGCGCCTCCGGCTCGGGCAGGGGCGCCACCGGGCCGGCTACCGTGCCGTCGGCCGCGATGTCGGCCAGCAGGAGCGCCGGCTCGAAACTGGCGGCGCGCGCGCCGATTCGACCCTGCGCGTCAAGCACGAACGAGGCGCCGTCGAACACCACCTCATCCTGCCCGCCCACGAGGTGCGAAAACAGCAGCGGGCAGCCCGTGGCCCGCGCACGCTCGGCCATGCGCTGCTCGCGCTCGCCGGCCTTGCCCAGGTGGAAGGGGCTGGCGTTGAGCACGCACAGCAGTTCGGCACCGGCCTCGTGGGCGGCACGGCCCGGCTCGTCGAACCAGGCGTCCTCGCAGATGAGCACGCCGAAGCGGCGGCCGCCGGCCTCGAAAACCAGCGGCGGCAGACCGGCGTCGCGCCCACTGGCGAAGTAGCGGCGCTCGTCGAAGACCTGGTAGTTGGGCAGTTCTCGCTTGGCGTAGGTGCCGGCCACGCGCCCGCCCTGCAGCACCGAGGCCGCGTTGTGCCGCTCGGCCACGGCCACCGAACGCGTGCGCCAGCCACCACGCTCGCTGGCGGCGCGCGGGTGGCCGACGACGACACTCAGGCCGGCGCAGTCCGCCAGCCGCTCGGCCAGCGCCTGCAGCACGCGGGCGCTCGCGGCCAGGAAGGCCGGGCGCAGCAACAGGTCCTCGGGCGGATAACCGGTGAGCGCCAGCTCGGGCGCCAACACCAGGGCGGCACCCTGGGCATGGGCGGCACGGGCGGCGGCCTCGATCAGGCTTGCGTTACCGTCCAGATCGCCGACCGTGGCGTTGATCTGGGCCAGCGCCACCCGCACCGGGCCCGCGGCAAAGGCCCTGGCCGGCTCGACGGAAGACGCAAGGATGGACATGTCGATCGACCCTGGAGACGAAGCGACGGATTATCGCGTCCGGGTCTGCGATGACCCGGCTTCGATCGACGCCCTGGCCTGGAACGCGCTGCTGGCAGCACAGGCGCTGCCCACTCCGTTCATGCGGCATGAGTACCTTGCGGCACTGCACGCCAGCCGCAGCGCGGCGCCGGACACCGGCTGGTCACCGTGTTTTCTGCTGCTGGAGCGAGACGAACAATTGCACGCGGCCGTGGCGCTGTATGCCAAGACGCACAGCTACGGCGAGTACGTGTTCGACTGGGCCTGGGCGGAGGCTTACGCCCGACACGGCCTGCGCTACTACCCCAAGCTGCTGGGCGCGGTCCCGTTCACCCCTGTGCCCGGTACGCGGCTGCTGGCACGCGACGCGCAGGCGCGCGGCGCACTGGTGCAG
>JAUMBF010000083.1:0-43093 GCA_032115875.1 Rubrivivax sp. | reverse complement strand
ACCAGCATCCACAGGTCCTGCACCGCCGGGCCCTGCACGGCGTCGTCGAGGTCGACGATGTGCGGACGGCCGGGATCACCCTCGGCCGTGCCCGGGCGCCACAGCACGTTGCCGATGTGGCAGTCGCCATGCAGGCGCAGCGTGGCCGGCGGCCCGCTGGCGGCCACGGCGTCAAAGGCCGCGGCCACCGCGGCGGCGGCGGTCTCGGCGGTGGCGCGCCACGCCGGCAGCTCGGCCGGCGTCACCACACCGGCGTCCAGCAGCAGGCGCACGTCGTGCCCGGCGTCGGTGGCGGCGAGTTGCTGCCGGTGCACGAACCGACTCAGCCGCCCCACCTGGTGCAAACGCCCGATGAAGCGGCCGAGCTGCGCCAGGATGGCCGGGTCGTCGAGCTCGGGCTCGCGGCCGGCGCGGCGCTCGGCCACGGCGAAGCGGTAGGGCGTGCCCTCAGCGTCGGCCCAGGTGGCGAGCGTGTGGGCCTGGCCCTGCAGGTGCAGCGCGGGACCGGCGCCCTGCAGCGACAGCGGCGGCACCACGGGCACCTCGGCGGCGGCGAGCTCACACGCGAAGTCATGCTCCTCCAGGATCTGGGCGTCGCTCCAGCGCCCGGGCCGATAGAACTTGGCCACCACCGCGCGTCCGTCTTCCAGCATGACCTGGAAGACGCGGTTCTCGTAGCTGTTGAGTTGCAACAGCCTGCCGTCGCCGCGCAGGCCGGCTGCATCGAGTGCGTCGAGCACTTGCTGCGGGCCGAGGTCGGCGTAGGCGGCGGTCAAGGCCGCCATGTCCACCTGCAAGGGCCCCGGGCCGCCTGGCAGCGCCCGTTCTTCGCACGACAGGGAGACATCCGGGGCAGGTCCATCGCGGCAGGGTGGGGCTTGCGGGCGCGCGGCGATTCTTGCATGCGGGCACGCTGTTCCGCCTGCTCGGCGGCCCGGGGCAGGACGATCCGTTACCCTCGCGACCCGATGGAACGAAACACCCGCCAACGCACCGCCATCCGCGACGCCCTGCAGCGCGCCCGCCGTCCGCTGCTGCCCCAAGAGGTGCTGCAGGCCGCGCAGGCCCAGGCGCCGCGGCTGGGCCTGGCCACCGTCTACCGCAACCTGAAGATGCTGGTGGAGGACGGCGAACTCTGCACCGTCGAGCTGCCCGGTGAGAACCCCCGCTTCGAACTCGCCGGCCGCCAGCACCACCACCACTTCCAGTGCACGCGCTGCCAGCGCGTGTTCGACGTGCACGCCTGCCCGGGCGACCTGTCGCGCCTGGCGCCGCCCGGCTTCACGGTGCAAGACCACGAACTCACCTTGTACGGGCGCTGCAGCGACTGCGCCACGGGTTGAGCGCCGGGATGAACCAGCCCGCAAAGAAGCGAGTCGGCGAGCGCCAAGCTCACGACCAGAGCTTGGTTCTTTCGCCATCGCCAGGCGCAGGTCGGGCCTGGGATGCTCAGTGCGGCGCGATCGAGAAGCCCACGCGGGTGCGCCCATCGGCCGACTGTGCGCACGGCTCGCCGCGGTGCATGCGGGCGATCGCCGCGACGATGGCCAGGCCGAGCCCGTGGTGGCCACCCTCGGCCGCGCAGCGCGCGGTGTCGACGCGGAAGAAACGGTCGAAGATGCGCGGCAGTTGCTCGGCGGTGATCGCCGCGCCGGTGTTCTCCACCTCCACCTGGGCCGGCGCGTCGGCCGCCGGCTGCGCGATGCGCACGGTGACCGCCGTCCCCGGCTGGGCATAGCGGGTGGCATTGCCGATCAGGTTGGACAGCGCGCGCTTGACCAGCGGCTCGTCGACCGCCACCGCAGCATCACCGTCGATGTGCACCGTCAGCGCCGCGTCTTCGAGCGCGGCCTCGTGGAACTCGATGACCTGGCGCGTGAGCGCGGCCAGGCTCACCGGCGCGCGGCGGCGGGCCGCTGCACCGCGGTCGGCGCTGGCCAGGAACAGCATGTCATTGACCATCGCCGACAAGCGCCGCAACTCCTCGAGGTTGGCGGCCATGGTGTCTTGCAGCTCGGCACGGCTGCGCTCGCGCGACAGTGCCAGCTCCGTGTGCCCGATCAGGGCCGCCAGCGGCGTGCGCAGCTCGTGCGCGACGTCGGCGTTGAAGCTCTCCAGCTGCACGTAGGCGCGCTCCAGCCGCGCCATCAGGGCGTTGAACTGATCGACGGCGGGCTGCAACTCCTCGACAGGCTTGGCGAGCTTCAGGCGCTGACCCAGGCGGTCGGCATCGATGGCGCGCGTCTGCACGGCCAGGTCCATCATCGGCGCCAGGCCGCGCTTGACGGTGCGGAACACCAGCAGGCCCACACCCAGCCCCCCGGCCAGCGCCGTGCCAAGCAGCGCCAGAGCGATGCCGGCGAGCATGGCGCGGTCTTCGCCGCAGTCGAGCACCAGCGTGCCGACGAGCTGCCCTCCGCCCACCGTGGGCGGCGTCTCGATCACGAAGCGGTCGGTGCGGACGCGGTCGGAGTGGATGTCGAAGGCCGGCGGGCCATCGCGGTAGAACTCGCTGCCGTCGGCTCGTTGCAGCACCAGGTAGGTGTCGGGCCGACGCACGGCGTAGTAGGTCATCTTGGCGATGACCTGGGCCTCGCCGAACTGCATGGTGTTGCGCACGATCTCCTGCGCGATCGAGGCCTTCACCACCCACTTCTCGGCGTGCTTGCGCTCGAACTGTCGGCTGGTGAAGCCCCACAGCACCGCGCACAGCAGCACCAGGCCGATGAAGGTCTGCACGGCCACCATCCAGCTCAGCCTGCGGCTGATGGAGTGGCGCACGTGCGGAGAGGCCGGCGCCGCGGGCTTGCGCCCCGCCGCCGGGCTGTCGAGGGCGGTGCCGGAACTGTTCATGGGTGTTCCTCTCCGACCACGGCGTCGGGCCGGGCCACGGCCGCCGTGTCGGCCGTGGCGGTGCCGGCACGCTGCTCGAGCACGTAGCCCATGCCGCGCACGTTGTGCAGCAGCTTGCCGCGAAAGGGGTCGTCGATCTTGGCGCGCAGCCTGCGCACGGCGACCTCGACGACATTGGTGTCGGAGTCGAAGTTCATGTCCCACACCTGCTCGGCCAGCGTGCTGCGCGCCAGGATCTGGCCCTGGCGGCGCATCAGCAGCGTCAGCAGCGCGAACTCCTTGGCCGTGAGGTGCAGGCGCTGCCCGGCCCGCTGGGCCTTGCGGCTGACGAGATCCAGCTCGAGGTCGGCCAGGTGCAGCAGCGTCGGCGTGGCTGCGGGTGTCGCGCTGGCCGCGCCGCGGCGCAGCAGCGCCCCGACGCGGGCCAGCAGTTCGGAGAACGCGAAGGGCTTGACGAGGTAGTCGTCGGCCCCGGCTTGCAGGCCGCGCACGCGGTCTTCGATGCGTTCGCGCGCCGTCAGCATCAGCACCGGCGTGCGCCGACGCTCGCGCAGGGCCTTGAGCACACCGAAGCCGTCGATGCCGGGCAGCATGATGTCCAGCACCAGCAGCGCGTACTCGCCGTCCAGCGCCAGGCGGCGGCCATCGATGCCGTCGCGGGCGACGTCGATCACGTAGCCGCTCTCGCCGAGCGCGCGGTGCAGGTAGTCGGCGAGCCGGGGGTCGTCTTCGACGACGAGGATGCGCATGGCAGGTGCAGAGCAGGAGCGGGCTGGTGAGCCGCGATTGTCCAACGTCACGCCCGGGCCGTGGATTACGGATTTGTCATCCCGGCGTTCGGCTCTGGTGAACCGGGCTCGCCACAGTCCGTTCCACGCCGCAAGCACACGGCGCATCTCCCGAACGACAAGCAGTCCTGCTCTTCCCACCCAACCTCTTCGACCAACCGGAGCCCACCATGAACCGCTTCTCCCTGATCGCTCTCGCCGCCGCCGCCGTGCTGGCCACCGCCCCCGCCCACGCCCGCCTGGGCGTCGGCGAAGGCACCCCGGGCTACGCCCACGAGACAGCCGAGGCGTCGACAGGCAACCTCAGCCGCGCCGAGGTGCGCGCCGAGGCCGCGCGCGCCCGGGCCGAAGGCCGCATCGCCAGCGGCGAGGCCACCCCGACGACCGCGCCGGCCGGCGCGTCCCTGCCCGGGCTGACCCGCGCCCAGGTGCGCGCCGAAGCCGCCGAGGCCCTGCGACTGGGCCTGGTGGCCAACGGCGAGGCCACGGTCATCTACACCGCGTCGCAGTTGGCGGCGCTGCAGGCGGCGGTCGAGCGCGCCGGCACCATCGTCATGGCCGGTCCGCGCTGAAGCCGGCCGCCCCGCGCCGGTGCCTGGTTCAGGTGCCGCGCGGGGCGCTGTCCTGGTGCGGCCAGGCGAGCACCCCGTCCCACAGTGGCCGCGCCGACGGGCGGAAGCAGCCCATGTGACCGATGGCCTTCAGGCCCAGACGCCGGGGATGCAGGTCGACGCGCCGGCACTCGGCGTTGCGGTAGGCGGCCATGAAGGCATCTCGCGAGGCTGGCAGCGCCCCGCGCTCGCGTGACGAGGCGCGCCATACGGGCGTGGTTGGGCAGCAGCCCGAGGGCATGGCCGCCGTAGGAGTGGCCCTCCATGAACAGCGGGAGGCGTGAGGCGGGAGGCGGGCTCACGCCGCCAGATTCTGTAGTCCAGCCGTCAAGCCCCCTGGCGCCGGCCCCGGGGTCTCGGGGGTTCTCAGATCTCGGTCCAGTCGTCGGCGGCGGTGGTGACCGCGGCCGGCGCCGGGGCGGGCGCGGCGCGGGTCGGCCTGGCGGCGGCCTTGGGGGCCGGGGCAGGCTGCGGCGCGGGGGCCGGCCGCGGCTTGGGTGCGCTGGCGGCAGGCGGCGCGGCAGGCGGCGCGGCCACGCGTGCCCCACGCCGCATCGCCACCGCGTCCTGCTCGGCCATGCTGGCCTCGCCGGCACGCAGCCGGAACAGACGCATCGAGTTGCTCACCGACTCCACCTGCGACGACAAACCCGTCGACGACGCCGCCAGCTGCTCCACCATCGCCGCGTTCTGCTGGGTGATGCCGTCCATGTGCGACACCGCCTCGTTGATCTGCGCGATGCCGTTGTGCTGCTCGACGGCCGCAGTGCTGATGGAATCCAGCGTGTGGCTGACCTTGCCCACGGCGGCCAGCGCCTCGGCCATGCGCTCCTGCGCGTCCTGCGTGCGGCGCGCGCCGTTGTCCACGCGCTCGGCACTGTCGGCGATGAGCTGGCGGATCTCCTTGGCCGCCACGGTGGTGCGCTGGGCCAGCGAGCGCACTTCGGCGGCCACCACGGCGAAGCCACGGCCCTGCTCGCCCGCGCGCGCGGCCTCGACCGCGGCGTTGAGGGCCAGGATGTTGGTCTGGAAGGCGACGCCCTCGATGACATGCACGATCTCGCCGATCCGGCGCGATGACTCGGCGATGTCGGTCATCGTCTCGGCCACCGCCTGCACCGCGGCGTGGCTGCGCTGCGCGATGTCGGTGGTCTGCGTCGCCAGGCGCGCGCCCTCGGCGGCAGCGGCGGCGCTGTTCTGCACCGTGCTGTTGATCTGCTCCATCGAGGCAGCGGTCTCTTCGAGGCTGCCGGCCTGGCTCTCGGTGCGGCCCGAGAGGTCGTCGGCACCGGCGGCGATCTCGCGTGCCGCGTGCTCGACCTGCTGGACCTCACGGCGCGTGTCGTGCACCACCGCGCGCAGGTTGACGGACAACTGGCGCAGCGCCTGCTGCAGCTCGCCGACGGCGCCGACGGCGCCCTCGGTGACGGCCTGCGACAGATCGCCCGAGGCCAGCCGGTTGGCATCGGCCACCGAGGGGCCGATCGAGCCGAGCGTGGTGCGCAGCGACAGCCAGGCCACCGCCGCGCCACCGATCACGGCGGCAGCCGCGGCGGCCCCGACGCCGCCCAGGGCGCCGCCCCCGACCACCCCCAGCGCCAGCGCGGCCTGCAGGCCCACGAGCCGCGCCCCGGCGCCAGGCCGCAGCCAGCCAGCGACGCGGCCCGCCCAGTCGACCCGCCGCACGGCGCCCCGGTGCAGCACGTGCACGCGAACGCCCTTCTGGGCCTCGTCGCGCATGGTGGCATACAGCTGCTCGGCGGCCTGCACGGCCTTGCGCGTCGGTTCGGTGCGCACCGACAGAAAGCCGACGATGCGGTCACCGTCGCGCATCGGCGTGGCGTTGGCTTGCACCCAGTAGTGATCGCCGTCCTTGCGGCGGTTCTTCACCAGGCCCGTCCAGGGCAGGCCCGAGGCAATCGTGTCCCACATGTCGCGGAAGGCCTCGGCCGGCATGTCCGGGTGCCGCACCAGGTTGTGGGGCTGTCCCAGCAGCTCGTCGTGGGCAAACCCGCTGACCTCCACGAAGGCGCTGTTGCAGTAGGTGATACGACCCTTGGGGTCGGTGACCGAGATCAGCGACTGTCCGCTCGGGAACGGGTATTCGCGCTGGGTGACGGGCTGGTTGATGCGCACGGTGACGGTCTCCGGGGCTGTCCGGCCTGGCCACCTTGGCTCGCCCCCGAGCCGCGGTTTGCCGGGCGTATGGAGACATATCGACCGATACCCCTCGGGGATTGAGGGGCAACGCGAACGCGGCGGCTTGTTGAAGTCCCGGGGGCGATGTGGCCGTCATGGGGGCGGGCCCTGGGCGGCCGGGCGAAAGCGGCCGACGAAGCCGCGGTCGATGTGGTCCTTGCAGTGCCAGACCCAGCGGCCCTGGGCGCCAAAGGGCCCGCGCGAGGCGATGGCGCGGCCGTCACCGGTGGCCAACAGCGCGAGGAAGCGGCGCTGCGGGCGGTAGGCGCGCAGCGCGCCGCCGCTGAGCACGGCGCGCAGGTTGTGCAGCAGCACCGGGCCCTGGCGCACGGCGTAGACGCCGGCCTTGGGCAGCGCCGGGCCGGGCAGCCAGTTCGCGGCGTCGCCGACGGCGAACACGCTGGGGTGGGAACTCGAGCGCAGCTGCGCGTCGACATGGATGTAGCCCTCGTCGCTGGCGGCCAGGCCGCCGCGGCGCGATGCATCGCGCTGCCACCCGTGGGCCTGCGCGCCCGTGGCCCACAGCACGAGGCCGGCGCCGGCCAGCGTGGTGGCGTCGCCGGCCACGCCCAGCTTCAGCGCAATGCCGGCGGCGGCGAGCGCGCGCTCGGCGGCGCGGCGGGCCGCGGTGGCGATGCCGGGCAGCAGCTCGGCGCCGCGGCTGAACAGCGCGCCACTGACCCGGCGGTCAGGCCGCAGGCGGCGCAGGTGGGCCACCACCGCCAGCACGCTCTCGACGCCGGCCGCGCCGCCGCCCACCGCGGCCACGTGCAGCGGTGCGGTCGAAGCGGCGGCCTGCCATTCTTTCAGCAGCGCCTCCCAGGCCGGCCGCAGCGCCGACAAGGGCCGCAGCGACAGCACGCGCGCACTCGCCAGCACCGGCGGCCGCAACGTGGAGCCGACGTTCAGCGACAGCAGCGTGTAGTGCAGCACCTCGCCATCGGCCAGCCGCACGTGCTGCGCCGCGGCGTCGAGTGACTGCAGCTCTGTGGCCACCCAGCGCGCCCCGGCGGCGCGGGCCAGCGCCGGGAAGTCGATGACGATCTCGTCGTAGCGGTACTGCCCCGCCAGCCAGCCCGGCACCATGCCGGAGTAGGGCGCCAGTGCCTGCGGCGACACCACGGTGAGCGCCACACCCGGCAGCGGCGCACGCGCCCAGCCCTGCAGCACCTGCGCGTGCGCGTGGCCGGCACCGACGAGCAGCAGCTGCTTCATGGCCGCGCCTCGGGCCAGTGCCGGGGCAGGTGGGCCAGGTCGGCCGGCTCGTCGATGTCGGGCAGCGGAGCGAGCAGCGCCGTGCGCAGGCCGAGCTCGGCCAGGCGCTGGCGCGTCGTCGCCATCACCTGCGCGGTGCTCCAGGCGATGCTGTCGAACAGGCGCGCGGGCGCAGGCTTGGACAGGCCCACGAGCGCGTAGCCCCCATCCAGCGCCGGCACGAACACGGCGTCGTGGGTGGCCAGCGCCGCGCAGGCCTGCCGCAGCACGGCGGCGCCCAATGAGGGCGCATCGGTGCCGATCAACAGCACGCGGGCGTGCGTGGCCAGCCGCCGGCTCAGGGCCCTGTGCATGCGGGCGCCGAGGTCGCCGTCGCCCTGCACCGTGAGGGCCGCTCCTTGCGCCTGCGCCGCGGCCACCAGCGCCGGGTGGCTGGCGTCGGGCGCGGCACACAGCTCCAGGGTCCCGAAGCCGGCCGCCGCACCCTGCGCCAGCGTGTGCCTCAGCAACCGGGCCGCCAGTGCCGCCGCACCCTCGGCGCCCAGCGCCGGGATCAGCCGTGTCTTGGCCTGCCCTGCCACCGGGGCCTTGGCGAAGACGATCAGCGCCGTGTCCGGCCTCTCACTCATCGCGCTGCTTCATGCGCGCTCCCAGGCGTGGTACTTCGCCACCCACTGCAGCAGCCTGCGCGGCGCATGGGCGCGCTTCCACTGGCCGGCCGCGTACTTGTTGGCCTCGGCCAGCGTGGGGTAGGTGTGGATGGTGCCGAGGATCTTGTTCAGGCCCAGACCGTGCTTCATGGCCAGCACGTACTCGGCCAGCAGGTCGCCGGCATGGTCGCCGACGATCGTCACGCCCAGGATGCGGTCCTTGCCGGGCACGGTAAGCACCTTGACGAAGCCCTGCGGCGTGCCGCAGGCCCCGTGATCGATGATCGCGCGGTCAAGGTCGCCGATGCCGTAGCGCGTGAGCTCGAACGGAACGCCCTGCTCCCGGGCCTCGCCTTCGCTCAGGCCCACACGCGCCACCTCGGGGTCGGTGAAGGTGGCCCAGGGGATCACCGAATAGTCAGCCTTGAAGCGCCTGAAGCGGCCGAAGAGGGCGTTCACCGCGGCGTACCAGGCCTGGTGCGCCGCGGTGTGCGTGAACTGGTAGGGCCCGGCCACGTCGCCCACCGCAAAGATGTTGGGGTACCGCGTCTGCAGGCAGGCGTCGGTCTCGATGGTCTTCTTCGGCGTGAGCGGGATGCCCAGCTCCTCGAGCCCGTAGCCGGTAACGCGCGGGCTGCGGCCCACGGCGCACAGCAACTCGTCGAAGGGGATCACGACCTCGCGGTCGCCGTGTTTGGCGATCAGCCGCTTCTGCGGCCCGACAGCGTCGCCCACCAGCTCCACGCGCACGGCCTGGTGGCCGGTGAGCACGGCCACGCCATCGTCGCGCAGCGAGGCCTCCACGAGCGCCGAGACCTCGGGGTCCTCGCGCAGCAGCACGCGCGGCGCCATCTCCACCTGCGTGACCTGGCTGCCCAGCCGGGCGAAGCTCTGTGCCAGCTCGCAGCCGATGGGGCCGCCGCCCAGCACCAGCAGCCGCCGCGGCAGCTCGGTCAGGCCCCACAGCGTGTCGCTGGTCAGGCAGCCGGCCTCCTTGAGCCCCGGGATCGGCGGCACGATGGGACTGGCGCCGGCAGCGATGACGACGTTCTTCGTCGTCAGCACCTGCTTCGTGCCGCCCGGCAGCGCCACCTCCACCGTCCAGGGGCTGGTGATGCGGGCGTGGCCCTGTAGCACCTCCACGCCCAGGGCGGTGTAGCGCTCCACCGAGTCGTGCGGCTCGATGTCCTTGATGACGCGGTGCACCCGCTGCATCACCGCAGCAAAGTCGACGCGGCCCCGGGCATCGGCCACGCCCAGGCCCTGGGCCTGCTGGAGCTGCTTCGCGAGCTTGGCCGAACGGATCAGCGCCTTGCTCGGCACGCAGCCGTAGTTCAGGCAGTCGCCGCCCATCTTGTGGCCCTCGATCAGGGTGACCCGGGCCCTGACCGCCGCCGCGATGTAGGCACTGACGAGCCCGCCCGCGCCCGCACCGATGACGACGAGGTTGCGGTCAAAGCGCGCCGGCTTGGGCCACTTCGCGTAGACCTTGCGCCGCCGCAGCCAGCCCACGCCGGCCTTAGCCAGCAGCGGGAACAGGCCCAGCAGCACGAAGCTGCCCAGCAGGCCCGGCGAGACGATGTCGCGCGACGACTCGATGGCCGCGAGCTGCGTGCCCGCGTTCACATACACCGCCGTGCCGGCCAGCATGCCGATCTGGCTGACGAGCGCGTAGCGCCACACGCCCATGGGCGTGAGGCCCATCAGCAGGTTGACGAGGAAGAAGGGGAACAGCGGCACCAGCCGCAGCGTCAGCAGATAGAAGGTGCCGTCCTGCTTCACGCCCTCGTCGATGGGCGCGAGCTGCTTGCCGAAGCGCGCCTGCACGCCGTCGCGCAGCAGGTAGCGCGCGGCCAGGAAGGCCAACGTGGCGCCCAGTGTCGAGGCGAGGCTGACGACCACGAGGCCCAGGCCCAGGCCGAACATGGCGCCTCCGGCCAGCGTGAGCACCAGCGCGCCGGGAATCGACAGCGCCGTGGCCAGCACGTAGACGGCGAAGAAGGTGGCCACGGTGGCCAGCGGGCGCGCCTCGTAGGACCCCACGAGCGCGTCGCGGCTGGCCTTGAGCTGCTCCAGGGTGAGCCACTCGCCCAGGCCGAAGTGCCGCCAGGCCAGCGCGGCGGCCAGCGCCAGCGCGGCCACCACGGCCCAGACGACGGCCTTGCTCGGGCCGGGCTTGGCGGATGAGGGCATCACATGGCCTGGGCCTGGGCCGGGCCGGACGCCAGCGCACCGCTGCAGCTGCTGCCCTGCCCGGCCGTGCAGCCCCAGCAGTGGTCGGCCACGCGGATGGCGCTGCCGGCGCCGTCGGTGTGCAGCAGCTGGCGCAGGTGCGGGCGGCCGCCCGTACCGGGGCCCGCACCCAGCCGTGCCGGCAGCGCCAGCATCTGGTTGAAGTCGCAGTCGAAGAGGTGGCCCTGCCAGTCGACGCTCACCAGGCTGCGGCACATCACGGTGTCGAGGTTCTCGTCGCGGTGCGCGCCGCGCAGCAGCGCCATGTAGCCCTCGAACGTGCCCTTGCTGACCAGCGTGCTGCCGAAGCGCTGGATGGGCATGTTGGCCAGCGCGAACAGGTGGTTGAAGCGGATGCCGAAGTGCTGCATCAGCTCGCGCTGGTAGTCGGCCTGCAACGGCCCCTGCGGCGGCGGCAGCGACGGCCCTTGCGGGTTGTAGACGAGGTTGAGCACGAGACCCGAGCCCTCGGCGCCGTAGCCCAGCGCATTGAGCGCCCGCAGGCCGGCGATGCTGCGCCCAAAGACGCCGTCGCCGCGCTGGCGGTCGACGTTGGCGGCCGAGTAGCAGGGCAGCGAGGCCGTGACCTCCACGCCTTGTGCGGCCAGGAACTCGGCCAGGCCGTCCTGCCCGGGCTCGGACAGGATGGTCAGGTTGCAGCGGTCGATCACGCGCACGCCCAGCGCCCGCGCCGCCGTCACCAGGCGGCGGAAGTGCGCGTTCAGCTCGGGGGCGCCACCGGTCAGGTCCAGCGTGGCCACGCCGCGCGCCGCCAGCACCTCGAGCACGAGGTCGACCGTCTGGCCGTCCATCTGCTCGGTGCGCTGCGGGCTGGCCGCCACGTGGCAGTGCAGGCAGCTCTGGTTGCAGGTGTAGCCGAGGTTGACCTGCAGCGTCTCGAGGCGGCGGCGCGCGAGCGGCGGGAAGTCGGTCTTGATGAGCAACGGCAGCGTCGGGTGCATGGGCGGGCGCGCGGGAGCGCTGGCGGGCGGGCCGACAACCGGCCCGATGCCGCTTATACGCGCCCGGCCGGCCGGCGGTTACAGCGGCGGCGTCAGTCGCAGGGCTGATCGACGGCCACGAAGCGCAGCGCAGCGAAGCCGCTGTGGGCCGAGCCGCCGGTGTTGTCAGTGTCGGCGGCCACGGCCAGTTGCACCAGGCGCGCGCCCGGGCCGTGCAGGCGCCGGATGTCGGCGGCCACGTCGCGCCGCTCGCTCAGCCAGCGGCTGCGCTCGGCACCGCCGCTGCGCAGCACCACCATGGTGGTGCGGCCGGTGTAGGCGTTGGGATGCTCGCTGCCGACCGGCTGGCGGTTGTCCCAGACGTAGTTGATGGCGGCATCGGGCACCTGTTCGCCGAAGCGCGAGCGCGCCAGCGCCAGTGCGAGGCGGTCGCCCAGGCCCAGGCGATCGGGGGGCAGCGACAGGCCCAGGTAGATGCGCGCGGCCTGGTCGTCACCGGCCTTGCGCGTGAGGTCGGCGTCCTCGAGCACGCGCTCGATGCGCCAGCGCCAGCACAGCACGGGCGTGCGCACCAGGTCGACCTCGACCGTGCGCGCCATCAGCGACATCGCGCCCTTGGAGCGCACCTCCAGCGCGTCCTGCCCGTCCCAGCGCCGCAGCGCCCAGGTGTTGGCCGGGCGGTTCTGCACGAAGCGCTGCTCGGCCCAGGGCGCCAGGCCGGCGTCGAAGCGGCCCACCCAGTCGGCGGCCCGCTCCGGCGCGGGCGCCGGCAGCTCCGGCGCGGGCGCCGGCAGCAGCAGCGCGGCCGCCGCCGCGGCGACGCAGAGCTTCATGGTCATCGGCATGTTCGGCGTTGACGGTGGCCAGCCAGAGCGCGGTGCCGGCAGCGGCTCCTCACCAGCGCAGCAGGCGCGGGCCCAGCAGCGCGCCGAGGCCGGCACTCATCAGGATGCCCAGCGTGTACCAGGCCGCGACGAACGGCAGCGCCACCTCGGTGCAGGCCAGGGCGTAGCCGAAGGCGCCCAGCGCGCCGGCACACAGCCCTGCAGCGGCGCCCGCCGCTGCAGGCCGCGTTGGCGCCAGGCCGCGCAGCGCCCACAGCGACGCGGCCAGTGCCGGCAGCGACAACGCCAGCACGTTCCAGGGGCATCGCGGAGCCGAGTGGCCCATCAGGGCCTGCAAGCGCCCGGCCGGTGCCGTCTGCCACCAGCTGCCCAAGCCGACGAGCAGCGCCGCGGCCAGCACCGCCAGCACCGCCACGAGCGGCGCTGCGGTGCGCGGCAGCGGCCGGCCCAGCCGGGCCACCAGCCAGGCTGCGGCCAGCGCCAGCGCACCGGCATACACCAGCTTGAACCAGGGGCCGACCTGCTCGAAAAGCACCATCGGCACCCAGCCCAGCCACAACGCCGCCAGCGCCATGCTGGCCAGCAGGCCCAGCGCGGCGCCCGGGCCCAGGCGGCGCGCGGCCACGGCGCGCGGGGCCGGGCCGGCGCCACGCGCCAGCAGCTGGATCAGATCGTCGGTCTTCATCCGCCCGCTCCTTCAGGCGCCCTGCACCAGCACCGCGAGCTTGCGCAGCCCGCGGTGCACCTGCACCTTGATGGCCGACTCGCTGGCGCCGGTGCGCGCCGAGGCCTCGGCCACCGACAGGCCCTCGATCTTGGTGAGCACGATGGCGTCGCGCTGCGCGGCGGGCAGCGTGGCCAGCAGCACGCCGAGGTCGCGCGCCGCGCCGGCCTCGGGCTCGCACTGCGCAAGCTGGCTTTCGTCGACGTCGTCGAGCGGGTCGTGCAGCGCCTCCTGGCGGCCGCGGCGGCGCCACAGGTCCACGAGCTTGTGGCGCGCGATCGCCAGCACCCAGGCGCTCACCGGCAGCGCCTGGTCGTAGGTGCCACGCTGCAGGTGCAGCGCCAGCAAGGTCTCCTGCACCAGGTCTTCAACCTCGTCGGGCAGCGACTGCAGGCGCCGGCGCAGATAGGCCCGCAGGCGCACCGCGATGCGCTGCAGCGCCTCTTGGTAGGCGGCCTCGTCGCCCACCTGGGCACGCAGCCAAAGCGGTCGCAGGGCGATCTCGAACGCGTCGGGGGTGCTCGGCACGCAGGTGCAGCGGGGGGCAGACCCCAAGGCGGGGCCGGCGCGCATTCTGGCAGCGCGCCACGGCGCCGGCCGTGGCGGCAGGCCAGGCCAGGTCGGAGCCGGCAGGGGCAGCGTGTGCATCGGTGCGGACGGGAGGTGACCGTGGCGATTCGTCCGAGCTGGCCGCAGGGTTACACCCCCCTTGCCGCACACTGCCGGCATGAGCTTCGAATCCGCGCCCTCCGTCACGGCCGACAGCGCCCCGGTGCTGCCGCCCGCCGCTTTCCCGCCCTTCGACAACAGCTACGCCCGCGAGTTGCCGGGCTTCGCCGTGGCCTGGCGGCCGGTGGCGGTGGCGCGGCCGGCCCTGCTGCACCTGAACGCGCCGCTGGCGGCCGAGCTGGGGCTGGATGCCGAGGCGCTGCGCGGCCCCGCGGGCGCGGCGGTGTTCGCCGGCAATCTCGTGCCCGAGGGCGCCGATCCAGTGGCCCAAGCCTACGCCGGGCACCAGTTTGGCGGCTTCTCGCCGCAGCTCGGCGATGGCCGGGCGCTGCTGCTGGGCGAGGTGATCGACCGCCTGGGCCGGCGCCGCGACATCGCCCTCAAGGGCTCGGGCCGCACGCCGTTCTCGCGCGGGGGCGACGGCCGCGCCGCCGTGGGCCCGATGCTGCGCGAGCTGCTCATCGGCGAGGCCATGCACGCGCTGGGCGTGCCCACCACGCGCGCGCTCGCGGTGGCGGCCACGGGCGAGTGGGTGCTGCGCGACGAGCGGCTGCCCGGCGCCGTGCTCGCACGCGTAGCCGCCAGCCACCTGCGCGTGGGCACCTTCCAGTTCTTCGCGGCGCGCGGCGAGCAGGATCGCGTGCGCCAGTTGCTGGCTTACGCCGTGGCACGCCACGACCCCGATCTCGCTGGCCTGCCCGAGCCCGCGCAGGCGCTGCGCTTCCTGGAGCGCGTGGCGCAGCGCCAGGCGGCGCTGGTGGCGCGCTGGATGGGCCTGGGCTTCATCCATGGCGTCATGAACACCGACAACATGACGATCTCCGGCGAGACCATCGACTACGGCCCCTGCGCCTTCATGGAGGCCTACGACCCCGGCACCGTCTTCAGCAGCATCGACCACCAGGGCCGCTACGCCTACGCCAACCAACCCGCCATCGCGCGCTGGAACCTGGCGCGGCTGGCCGAGACCCTGCTGCCCCTGCTGGACCCCGGACCCGACGCCGCGCTGGCCCGTGCCACCGCCGTGATCGACGCCTTCCCGGGCTGGTACGAGGCCGAGTGGCGCGCCGTATGGCGTACCAAACTGGGCCTGGCGGCGCCCTTCGACGACGAAGGCGACACGCGGCTGGCCGAGGCCTGGCTGCGCCTGCTGCAGGAGCACGCGGTGGACTTCACCCAGGCCGCCCGCGCGCTGGCCCCGGCGGCCGAAGGCGACGAGGCGCCGCTGCGCGCCTTGTTCGCCGCCGCCGCGGCCGACGGCGGGCCGGCCGGCATCGACGCCTGGCTGCGGCGCTGGCAGGCCCGCGGCGGGCACGACGGCGCGGCCCTGCGGGCGGCCAACCCGCGCATCGTGCCGCGCAACCACCGCGTCGAGGAGGCGCTGGCGGCGGCCACGGCCGGCGACCTGACGCCCCTCGAAACCCTGCTGGCCGCCCTGCGCAGGCCCTTTGACGACGATCCCGGGCTGGCCCCCTACGCCGAGCCTGCGCCGGCCGCGTTGACGGCCACCTACCAGACCTTCTGCGGCACCTGAAGCGGCAGACCGGTGATGGCTGACCGGCCGCGATCAGGCCGGCAGCTTCAGCACCGCCACCAGCACGACGACGACACCGATCGCCAGGTTGACGCCCACCCAGCGGCGCAGCGCGCCCAGCTGCTCCGCGCCCTGCGCCCAGTCGGCCGCCGCCACGGCCAGCGACAAGCGCTTGTAGAGCACGAAGCGGATGTGGCCGAAGATCAGGATCATCAGCAGGCCCAGCAGCGCCATCAGCGTCCAGCTCGGCGGCATCGTGAAGCTGCCGCCGCCCTGCACCACCTGCTTGGCCACGCGGCCGATCATCCACAGGCCGGTGGCCAGCGTCACGGCGGCCGCCGCCAGCACGGCCGCGAAGAAGCGCCCCAGCACGGCCTGCATCAACGGCAGCCGCTGCGGCGGCGGCAGCACGGCCACCGCCGGGCGCAAGAAGAAGTGCGCGAACACCATGCCGCCGACCCACACGACAACCGCGAGCACGTGCAGGGCATTCAAGAAGGCATAGAGCATGGGGAAGCGTCCTTGCGCGTGGCGCGCACCGTCCGGCCCGGCGGGATCGCCCGGCCAAGCGCAGGATTCTCAACGGGCCGCGCTTGCCCCCGGTGGCTTCGGGCTCAGCCCGGGTCCTGGCCCTCGGCCGCAGCCGAAGCGGCTCGGGGCAGGTGCAGCAGCTTCGTGTCGGGGTGCAGCACGAACTCCACCTGCAGGGACGTGAGCATCAGGTCGACCTTGGCCGTGAGCGTGACCGGGCCGTCGACGATGGGCCGGGCGCGCAACTCCTCGGCGGCCAGCGCGAGCATGTCGCGCATCTGCGCCACGGCCTCGCGGGTGGCGGCGTTGCCGGCGCGGTCACCCAACTCGAAGGCCTTGCGCTTGGTGGCGCTCACCGCGTCGCCGGCCTGCGCGACCACCGTGCCGGCACCGTCCTTGACGGTGACGGCCACCTTGGCGGCCGAGCTGGAGAGCTGGCCGCCCAGTTCCTTGATGCGATCGAGCATGGCGTGCGGGCCGCGGCAGCGGACAGGGTGACGAGGGTCGCAGTGTCGCGGCGCGCCGCCGCGGCGGCAAGTGCGCAGGCGGCGTGGGTGGATGTCGTCTCGGACGAGGTGAGGGGCTGGGGGGGTCACGACACGCTTCATCGGTAGACTGGGCAGCCACCGCACGCCAACCAGCCCCCATGATCGCCCATCCCGACATGCGCCCGTTCATCGTCTGCGGCGGCGGCGAGCAGTACGACATCGGCGTCACCTCCCACAGCCGGCAGGCCCCGCAGAGGGGCGTCACCGACGGCAACTGGGACGAGGTCGGGAGCCACTTCCTGGGCGTCTGCCCGAAGGCACGCCAGTTGATCGCGCTGCCCCGGCGCAGGAAGCGCTGGGCCGCCGCCGACCGCGAACCCATCGACAAGAAGCTGTGAACGAGCCCGCCACACCCGAGCTCGGCCGCCTCGAAGACCTGCCCCAGGACTACCGCGACGCGCTCGCCCGCGGCAACCTGGTGCCGCTGTGGCCCAGCCTGCGCGCCCTGCTGCCGCCGGGCGTGCCCGGCCGCCACACGCGCCCCATCCACTGGCCCTACGCCTCGCTGCGCCCGCTGCTGATGCGGGCCGGCGAGCTGACGCCGATGCACAAGGCCGAGCGCCGCGTGCTGGTGCTGGCCAACCCGGGCCACGGCCTGGACGCGATGAAGGTGAGCCCGGCCATCTACCTGGGTATGCAGCTGCTGTTGCCGGGCGAGCGTGCGCCCAGCCATCGCCACACGCCCAACGCCGTGCGCATGGTGGTCGAGGGGCGCGGCGCCAGCACCACGGTGGACGGCGAGCGCTGCCCGATGGAACGCGGCGACCTGATCCTCACGCCCACGGGCCTGTGGCACGAGCACGAGCACACGGGCGACGCGCCGGTGGTGTGGCTGGACGTGCTCGACCTGCCGCTGATGCACTATGCCGAGGCCTCGTATGCCGTCGAAGGCCCGCGCCAGGCCGTGGTACCCGGCCGCGGCGACCAGGCCTACGCCCGCGGCGGCGTCGTGCCCTCGCCCGCGTTCGGCCGCAGCGGCAAGGCCTACCCGATGCTGCGCTATCCCTGGGCCGAGGTGCGTGCGGCCCTGGTGGCGCTGGCCACCGACCGTGCGGGCGACGAGGCGGTGCAGGTCACCTACGTCAACCCCGAGACCGGCGCCGACGTGCAGAGCAACCTCGGCTTCCATGCCCTGATGCTGCGCCCGGGGCAGACGCTGGCGCTGCCGGCGCGATCGCCCGCCAGCGTGTTCCACGTCATCGAAGGTGCGGCCGAGGCCGCCATCGACGGCCACACCCTGGCCCTGGCCGAGGCCGACACCTGCTGCGCTCCTGGCTACACCCCGGTGGTGCTGCGCAACCGGCAGCACGATGCGCCGAGCTACGTGTTCATCGCCGACGAAAGCCCGCTGCACCGCAAGCTGGGCGTGTACGAAATGCGCGCCTGAAGACCGCTCGCCCAGCCCGAACGAACGCTCGGGTGATCGCGGCGCCCGTTGCCGCAACGCCGAGGGCGCCACGGTCCACCACCTGGCGGCGTGCCGGTGCGAACAGCGCCTCGGCCTGTCGGGGCGGAGTCGACGCCTTCACGGCCCTCATCGGCCACCACCTGCAGGCACCGTGATCGGCGTCAATGCGCCGCAGGCGCAGGCGTGCACAGTGCGGGCAAAGGGGGTGCCATGCAGATCCAGCTTCCGGGCCCCGGTTCCAGCGGAGGCCACCGCGCGAACGACCCCATCGACGCGAAGGCCCGCGATGCGGGCATCGGCCTGCTCGCCCAGCCGACCCGGCATCTCTTCTTCACCGGCAAGGGCGGCGTGGGAAAGACATCGCTGGCCGCTGCTTCGGCGCTGGCGCTGGCCGACGGCGGCAGCAAGGTGCTGCTCGTCAGCACCGACGCGGCCTCGAACCTCGACGAGATGCTGGGCGTCGAACTGCGCAACACGCCGGTTGCGGTTGCGGCGGCGCCCGGCCTGTGGGTGCTCAACATCGACCCCGACCGCGCCGCCGAGTCCTACCGCCAGCGCGTGCTGGCCGCACTGCAGACGAGCGCCACGGCCGAGGCGCTGTCGACCGTGCGCGAGCAGCTCTCCGGGGCCTGCACCACCGAGATCGCTGCGTTCGACGAGTTCTCCGGGCTGCTGGCCGACGCTGCGCGGTCCTGGGACCACATCGTCTTCGACACCGCCCCCACGGGCCACACCCTGCGCCTGCTCAGCCTGCCCGGGGCCTGGACCGGCTTCCTGGCCGGCAACGACCGCGGTGCCTCGTGCCTGGGCCCGCACTCGGGCCTGAAGCTGCAAGAGGCCCGCTTCCAGGCCGCGCTGGACACGCTGAGCGACCCGGCGCAGACCACCGTGGTGTTGGTGACGCGGCCCGATCGCGGTGCCCTTGCCGAGGCGGCGCGCACCTCGTTCGAACTGCGCGAGCTCGGCCTGGGCCACCAGCGCCTGGTGATCAACGGCGTGTTCTGCGCCAGCGACCGTGGCGACGCCGTGGCCCGCGCCATCGAGACACTGGGCCAGCAGGCGCTGCAAAACATGCCGGCCGCGTTGCGTGAGCTGCCGCAGGACCGGGTGCCGCTGCGCCCATTTGACACGGTGGGCCTGGCCGCGCTGCGCGCCTTGTGGGTGCCTGGCCCCGCGCCGACCGATCTGCCGGCCGTCCCGCCGACCGCAGCGCCGACCGCAGCGCCGGCCGCAGCTGGCCTGCCGCTGCCCGGCCTGGCTGCGCTGGCCGATCAGTTGGCCGCTGCAGACCACGGCCTGATCATGGTGATGGGCAAGGGCGGCGTGGGCAAGACCACGATTGCCGCAGCGCTCGCGATCGGCCTGGTGCTGCGCGGCAGGACCGTGCACCTCAGCACCACCGACCCGGCGGCCCATCTGGCCGGCACGCTGGAGGGCGCCCTGCCGGGCCTGAAGGTGAGCCGCATCGACCCCAAGGTCGAGACGCAGCGCTACACCGACAAGATCATGGCCGCCCGGTCAGCCGCGCTCGATGCGCAGGCGCAGGCCCTGCTGCTGGAAGACCTGCGGTCGCCCTGCACCGAGGAGGTGGCAGTCTTCCACGCCTTCTCGCGCATCGTCAGCGAGGCCCGCAGCGCCTTCGTGGTGCTGGACACCGCGCCCACCGGGCACTCGATGCTGCTGATGGACGCCACCGGGGCCTATCACCGGCAGATGACGCGCGAGCTTGAAGGCCAGGGCGCGGCCCGCGTCGTCACGCCGCTGATGCGGCTGCAGGACGCGGCCTACACCCGGATCATCCTGGTGACCTTGCCCGAAGTGACCCCGGTGTCCCAGGCGGCAGCGCTGCAAGAAGACCTGCGGCGCGCCGGCATCGAGCCCTACGCCTGGGTGCTCAACCAGAGCGTCCTGGGGGCGGGCACGCGCGACCCCCTGCTGCGGGCCCGGATGGCCGGCGAGCGCCGGCAGATCGAGCGCCTGAACGCGGGCCTTGCCCGGCGGCTCTACGCCCTGCCGTGGCGGGCGGTACCGCCGGTCGGTCTCGGCGAGTTGTCGAAGCTGGCCGGCGCGCCCTTGCCCGCGTCCCATGCGGCTGCCTGAGAAGCCATGGGCCAACCCACCAGACCCGGAGCTTGCCCTTGTACGGATTCACCACCACCCTCACCGGCTCGACCTTCGACGAGGCCGTCGCCAGAACCACCGCCGCCCTGAAGGCCGAGGGCTTCGGCATCCTCAGCGACATCGACGTCCAGCGGGCGATGAAGGAGAAGCTGGGCCAGGACATGGCGCCCTACCGCATCCTGGGCGCCTGCAACCCGCCACTCGCGCACCAAGCCGTCACCGCGGTGCCCGACATCGGGCTGCTGCTGCCGTGCAACGTGATCGTTCGCGAAGAGGCACCCGGCCGGGTCGTCGTCGGTTTTCTCGATCCGCAGGTCATGGTCGGCCTCGTCGACAAGCCCGCCGTGCGGGCCGTGGCCGACGCCGCCGGGCACCGGCTGCGCCGGGCCTGCGAGAGCCTGGGAGGCGACGCCGCGCGGCCCACCTGAGCGCAGCCGCCCAGGCCGGGCAGCGCACTCACCTGTCCTGCTCCGGTGGCTTCAGGGCCGGGTAGCCGTTGGCCCGCAGGAACTGCAGCACCTTGGGCCGCCAGACCTCGGGAGCCTGGGTGAACAGCGAGTGGCCATCCTGCCCGTTGGGGGGGTACAGCACAAACTCGCCCACCCCGCCTTCGGCGACGAAGGCGTCGAACCATTGCCTTGGGTAGGTGGGGCCCATCCACTGGTCGTTCTCGGTGTAGATCCACAACGTGGGCGTGCGGGAGGTCTTGCCATAGCGGGCGAACATGGCCTTGAGCTGTGGCGTGCCGCAGGGTTGCTGGGGCTGGGTCTCGGGATTGCCGCCGCCGCCACCGGCAAAGTTGATGGCGGCCAGCACGCCAGGCAGGTTCTTGGCGGCCAGGGTGATGGCCGTCGCCCCGCCGAACGACTGGCCCATCACCAGGGTGCGATCGGGGTGGACATCGAGGCGCTGGCGCACGACGTCGAGGACCTGCAGCGTCTGCGCAGCGGCAGCCTCGTAACCCGGGGGATAGTTCTTGTTGCTGCAGTTGCCCGTGTCCTCGACATCCTCGCCACCGCTGACCCCGTAGCCCACGCGGGTGGGCACGACCACCAGGAAGCCCATCGAAGCCAGCCATCGCGCCGTGATGATGGAGGTGGCCCGCCCGAACTTTGCGCGCTGCTCCGGCTTGGGAGCCCGGCCGTGGTTGATGACGGCGATCGGGGCGGGCCTGGGGCTTCTGTCATCGACAAACAGGCTCACCACGATCTCCTGCTGGATGACCTTGCCCCACGCGTTGCTCACCGTGACCGGCACCCTGATGACCTCCTGCACCAGCTTGGCGTGCAGCGGGGTTGCGCACAGCAGCAACAGTGCGGCCAGGCGGCAGGCCCGGCCCGGCACCGCGCGCCAGAGGGTGGATGTGATGCGGTTCATCGATGCCTCCTCAGCTGCTGCGCGCGGGGGATGCTACGAGAAGAGAAGAGCCGGCCCCAGGGGATGGGACCTGCGGCGCGCGAAGGGTGTCTCGGCGGCGGTGCGGCAGTCAATAAGACTTGGTCTCGGCAGTGCAGAAGTTGTTGGACTCGACCTGGCCATCGGCATAGCAGGAGTACCTGCGAGCCGGGTTTGCGACCGATCACCTCTCATCCGATCGCAGCGCCGAGCACCCGCTGAAGACTGATGTCAGACACTCGGCCTGTAGTGGCGAATGTCGACTTATGCGGAGAGCGGTCCTTCACGGCGTCTGCGGCCTGGCCCATGCCCCTGGGACAGGCGTGCCGACGGTGCTTGCTGACGCATGGGCCGGAAACTGGCGACCCGTATACTGATTGGAGAATAAGACTCTGACCCATGGCCCGAGCCGACCTCATCGTGAATCTGGTGCGCGCTGGAACGCAGGGGGATCAGCGCACCTTTCGGTCGACGGTCGAGGCCATCGCAGCCGAGGAGCGGGCCAAGCGACACACCCAGCTTGCCGACCGCCTGGAAGAGAATCTGCGTCAGCCAGCACCTAGCGCCAAAGCCGCGGAGGTGGTGCGTAGCTTCGACGGTGGTCACGGCGGCCTGCTCTACGAAGTGGAGCCGCGCCGTGGGTTGACAAGCATGTTCCTCGATAACGCTGTTGCCTCACCAGTGCGAGAGTTGGTCGAAGAGCAACAGCGCGCCGAACTGCTTCGTTCCTACGGAGTCGAACCTCGCCACCGCGTGCTGTTGGAGGGCCCGCCTGGCAACGGCAAGACGACACTTGCGGAAGGCATAGCTTTCGAGCTGATGGTGCCGCTCTTTGTTGTGCGCTACGAAGCTGTGGTCGGCAGCTTTCTCGGCGAAACCAGTGGGCGTCTGAAGCGGCTGTTCGACTTCGCGCGTACGCACCAATGCGTGTTGTTCTTCGACGAGTTCGACACGCTGGGCAAGGAACGGGGCGACACGCACGAGACAGGCGAGATCAAGCGCGTGGTGAGTTCATTGCTTCTGCAGATCGACTCACTTCCAAGCCACGTGGTTGTCGTGACTGCCACCAATCATGCGGAGTTGCTGGACAGGGCCGTGTGGAGGCGCTTCCAACTGCGGCTGAGCCTGCCAGCTCCTACGCCAGCGCAGCGCGCAGCGTGGTTCGAACGGTTCGAGGAGACGCTAGGCGTGCCGCTGGGCCTGTCTCCCAAGACTCTGGCGACCCGCCTGCCGGTGCAGACTTTTTCCGATCTGGAGCAGTTCTGCGAGGACGTGCATCGTCGATATGTGCTGGCCCTGCCCGGCGCAGACCTCAAGCGGATCTTGACCGAGCGCCTATCCCAGTGGAAAGAGCGCGTCGGCCCGACAACTGCCGACAGGCCTTGATGCGTGGCGACGGGTCCAGCTGAGCAGTTCCCTCTCCTGATCTTCCCCGCGCCTTCTCAAGTGGTGCGCGACGGGGGGAACGGTTTCCCGCCGTCTGTTCACTATCCCGATCACGCTCGTCAGGGCCGACGACTGGGCGATCGGTTTGGACGCCTGCAAGCTGCCTTCGACGCACGACGCTTTGACCTGCGCGCCCGTGCGCAGAACGATGATCCGGACTTGGTGCTCGTGTTCGAGACCGTCGGATCCGTCGATGACTTCATCTCGACGGCGCAACGCGTGCCAGGGCTCGAGTGGTTGGCGGCGGTTGACGACGAGATCGCGCCCGACGAAGACTTCTACGACACGCGCGAGAGGGGCAAGCCGCTCGGCGGAAAGCTCTTTCTCGTGGGCAGCAACCGGGCCGCGCTCGATGAGGTGGTTCGCCTGTGGGGTCTGTACCGGGACAATCCGAATGCGAACCTAGGCCCGGGACTGAGCGCCTGGAAGGGCGTCTTTGCACACCTGAAGGACGCGCGCGTCTGGAGTCCAGCCGATCGCCTGGGCCCAGGGCTCCGGGATGCCCTGCGTTTCCGAGTAGAGCATGGTGCCCCGTCGATCCGGTTCGAAATTGAAGCTTGGCACTTTGCTGCAGCAGCTAGGAACACCGCAGCATCGGCAGAAATCCGCGAGCTTGTGAGGCAACTGGGCGGCGCGGTACTTCACGAGAGCCTGATCGACGACATCGCGTATCACGGCTTCCTTGTCGATGTGCCAGCCTTGGGTGTGGGGCAGCTTCTCGATGGAGATGCACCACCGTTGCTGCACTCCGACCGCGTGATGTTCTTCCGTGCCCAGGGGCAGGCCGTTGCTCCTGTCGATGCAGCTGCGGCGCGCTCGCCGACAAGGCCACCACCCGCACAACGCACCAACGGAACTCCAGTGGTCGCCTTGCTCGACGGCCTGCCACTAGCGAACCATCCGATGCTGCAAGGCCGCGTTGAGATCGACGACCCAGACGGCTGGGGCGACAACTATCCGGCTGCGGAGCGAACCCATGGCACGGCGATGGCATCGCTGATCGCGTTGGGTGATTTGGGAATGGCGGACGCGCCACTCGCCCGACCAATCTATGCGCGGCCCATCATGCGTCCCGCCGGACCGAACGGTGAGCGCGTCGAACGCACACCAGAAGACCGCCTGCTGATCGACTTAGTCCATGTGGCCGTGCGGCGGATGTTCGAGGCGACTGCTGGGCGGCCCGCATCGGCACCCAACGTGCGCGTCATCAACCTCTCCGTGGGCGACCCCCATCGAGCATTCGGTGGCGAGCTCTCGCCGTGGGCCCGTTTGCTCGACTGGCTACAGCACAAGTACAACGTGCTCTTCGTGGTTAGCGCGGGCAATCGGGAGCATGGTGAGCTGCTGCTGGAAACCGCAGCGGGCAGCGTGTCCGCGATGCCACTGGAGCAACGGTCAAGGCTTGCGACGCAGGCTCTTTGCCGCGACGACATGCATCGCCGTATCCTGGCCCCGGCTGAATCAGTTAATGCCCTGACCGTCGGGGCCTGTCATTCGGACGGGTCCACGGTGACGCCGGTGCCCGGACGCTTCGTGCTGTTCGCGGAGGGAGGGTTGGCGCCCTATTCGGCCATCGGACCGGGGTTCCGGCGAGCGGTGAAGCCTGACATCCTGCTGCCAGGTGGCCGCGTCCTTTATCGAGAGGCCGTTCAGTCACCGCCAGGTCAGACCAAGGTCCAGGCCATCGAAGCACTGCAGCCCCCAGGGCAGTTGGTGGCCGCGCCGCCAACAGCGCAAGGCGCCGCACTGCACACACGTGGCACCAGCAATGCCGCCGCGCTGGGAACGCGGTGGGCCGCACGAGCCCATGGAGTGCTCGAAACCCTCCGTGCCAGCTACCAGACCTTGGACGAGCGCCATGACGCGGTGTTAATCAAGGCGCTGCTCGCTCACGGTGCGCTCCTCGGCGACGTGCAGTCCCAGGTGTTGGCCGCAAGGCCCGATGTCGACGAATGGCAGGCACAGCGGCGGTTGGCAAGCCGCTACGGCGGACTAGGCGTTGCCGACGTCGAGAGGGCACTGACCTGCACGGCACAACGCGCGACGCTGCTGGGTGTCGGTGCGCTGAAGAACGACAAGGCCTTGGAGTTCCGTGTGCCTTATCCGCCGGCTCTCCATGCGACCGTCGTAAAGCGCAGGATCACTGTGACGCTGGCCTGGATGACGCCGATCAATCCTCGACATTCGAAGTACCGCGTTGCGAGGCTCTGGGTCGATCTGCCCGAGGGGCCCTTGCGCGGCGATCGCGCTGAAGGTGAGTGGCGGCAGCTCCGTCAAGGGACGATTCATCACGAGGTCTTCGAGGAGTCTCGAACAGCGGTCGTTCAGGAAGGGACGACTTTGGCCGTGCGCGTCAATTGCATGGCAGATGCCGGGCCCATCAAGGAGCCGGTGCGGTTCGCGCTTTGCGTTTCGCTGGAGGTCGCTGAAGGCGTGAATCTGCCGATCTATCAGCAAGTACGGGAACGGGTAGCACCCCGAGTCGGTGTGCAACCGGGGGCCGCCGGTTGACGATGGACCGCGTTGCGCGCTGGCAATGAGAGTAGGGCGGCAGGCAGAACGGAGGCTAGTGGCATGGTCGAACGGCCGCTTGATGACCGTTAATGTCAGTTGACCCCACAGCTGGCACTGACCGCAACCGCTGCATGGCGACCCCTCGCACCACAGCATGCCTCGCCCAGACCAGGCCCGGCGTTGGCGGCGGTGTTGCGCGTGGTAGAACCGCTGGCCGAGGGTGCTTTGGGTGGTGTGCAGCTCGCCAGGCGGTGCGGGCTTCTGGTGCCTGACGAGGCTACGCGGTCTTCACCGCTGGTGCGGCATGCAGCGCACCCGCCCATTTGTCGGTCTCCTGAATCCCCCTGTCGCCCGTGTCCCGAACATGAACCCCACCCGCCGCCGCGTGCTCCAGGCGGTGCTCTATGAAGCGGGCGCCATCGCCTTCGTCGGGCCGGTGCTGGGCCTGGTCTTCGGCAAGCCGGCCAGTTCCACCGTCCTGCTGGCCGTGGTGCTGTCGGGCATCGCGCTGTGCTGGAACTATGTCTTCAATGCGCTGTTCGAGCGCTGGGAGTCGCGGCAGGCGGTCAAGGGCCGCGGGCTGGCGCGGCGGCTGGCCCATGGCATCGGCTTCGAAGGCGGGCTGGCGCTGATCCTCGTGCCGGTGATGGCGTGGTGGCTTGAGACGGGCGTCTTGGCAGCCTTCCTCGCGAACCTGGGGCTGCTGGCCTTCTTCTTTGTCTACGCCATCGGCTACACCTGGGCCTTCGACCGGATCTTCGGGCTGCCCCAATCCGCCCGGGCCGCCACCGACGGGCCCTGAGGCGAACGTCTAGAGTCCAGGTTCCCCAACCCAGGAGACAGGCCCATGTTCAGTCACGTGATGCTCGGCACCAACGACATCGAGCGCGCCCGGCGCTTCTACGACGCCGTGTTCAAGCTGCTGGGTGCCGGCGATGCGGTGGAGAACACCAACAAGACCGGGCAGCGCCGCCTGTTCTACCGCCACCAGGGCGCCACGTTCTGCCTGAGCGAGCCCCTCGATGGCCAGCCCGCCAGCGTGGGCAACGGCAGCACCCTCGGCTTCAAGTGCGACAGCGCCGAGCAGGTGCGCCAGTTCCACGACGTGGCCGTGGCGGCCGGCGGCAGCTCCATCGAAGAGCCGCCCGGCCCGCGCACGGGGCCTTCCGGCGTGCTGCACCTGGCTTACGTGCGCGACCCCGACGGCCACAAGCTCTGCGCCCTGCACCGACCTGCGGGGGGATAGTCTTGCTTTGTCATGACCGTAGGCTTGCGTTTACGCGCAGGCAGCACGGACACCTTGGCAGAGTCCTGAGCAAGGCTGCGGCGATACGCAGCCGCAAGCGCCCGTACTTCATCGGCTCCTCGTGACCCTCAGGCCACTCGACCAACTCGCTCAGCCGTTCCCGAAGTGCGGTCTCGGTTCCATAGCCGGCATCGGCTCCACGCTCTTGCGCTCCAGCGGCGCCATCAGCCCCGTGCAAAAGCCTCGCAGCCCGGCATGCCGATCCGAGTGCCCAAGCCCCGCGCACAGGCGCGTCATCTACCGCTCAAAATCGGCCAACTCCTTCATCAAGGCTCACCTTTTGCTTGAAGAGCCTTGCAGATGCCTTGATTTCTAGAGGACAGTAAGGCAAAGGGAGTTTCTATCGTGGACATCTTTTCATGGGCACCGACCTTTGGTATTTGCATGTTCGCGGCTGGGTTGCTACACCTCCGGCAGGCTGCTGGCTTAACGGTGGATCGACTCGTGAATCCGCTCTTCCTGGCTTTCGTACTACCCGGCTTTCTCAGCCCAAACGTCATCATCACTCAAGCCACGTTGGGCCAGCTTTTCATCTTTCTTTGTGGCTTTCTGGGCCTTATGGGCGCCGCCCTGTCACTAGCAACACTGGCGCCCGGAGCAAGGCGGGCCACACCAACGGCAACAGAAACCCCTAAACAAGCGGTACCGCATAAGAGCACCTGATAGGCTTCTGTCTCCGATCTCCAGCAACACGGCACGTCGTCTCGGGCCATAAGGTCGACCCCATCATCCATCAGCGCCAGCCGTGGTTCACGCCCTGGTTTGCAGCAGCGCTATAGAGCCGCCAGATGTCAGCACCTGCATGGGCACGACGTGCTGAGGTTCCTGGTGTTGCAAGCGCAATGGCCCCTCGATACACGCCTCATGCGCAACCAGCGCCACCCGGTGCGCACTGCGAAGCCCCACCAGACGATCACCCAGCAGGTTCTGGACATCGCCAAGCCTATGCAACCCCTTGACTACGACGAGACTGGCCAGGTGGCCGAGTTGCGGTCCCCCCGGTGGGGCTTGGCGCTCGTGAACGCCCTGCGCGCCAACACCCTTGGGGCCTGGGAAGACATCCACCGCTCGGGTGATGTGGTGCGTGCCCGTATCCTGGGACGCAGTTTCGTGTTCGTGTTCCACCCCAGGCTCTTGCGGGCGGTGCTGATGGAGCATGACGATGCCTTCCACAAGGAGGCGCGCCAGACCAAGGTGTTTCGGCTCGGCCAGGGGGTGAATGTGCTCACCACCGAGGGCGCCGACTGGCAGCGGCAACGGCGCATCCTCAATCCGGCGTTCGCCCCGCGCAAGGTGGAGGGCTACCTGGCGCTGATGGCGCAGGCCATGAACGAAGTGCATGCCGACATGCTGCCGCAGCAGCGAGGTCAGGCCCAGGTGATCGAGGTGCAGGCCTACACCACTCGGCTGACCATGGATGTGATGCTGCGGGTGCTCTTTGGCGAGCGGATGGACAAAGCCTTGGTGCAGGGCGCCTCGGACGCCGTCCACCAGCTCGAAGTGCAGGGCATGCGCATGATGTTCTGGCCATGGGTTCCGCCGCAGTGGCTGCCCTATCCCGGCAGATCGGTCACCCGCAGGGCGCGCGGGCGATTACGCGGCTTGGTGCGCCGCCACATCGAGGCCCGCCGCAGTGCGGGAGCCGCCCAGCAAGCCCGGCGTGACCTGCTGGCGATGATGTTGCAGGCCGAAGACCCAACGCCCGACGCCGCCCAAGATGCCACCACGCAGCGCCACCTCAACGCCCAAGAGGTGGAAGACAACTGCATGGCGCTGTTTCTGGCCGGACACGACACCTCGGCCACCGCACTCACCTGGTGGCTGGCCCTGATGGGCGAACACCCGCAAGCTGCCGAGCGGGCCCGCGAGGAACTTCGCGCCGTGTGGGACGGCCAAGACAGCGGCGCTGCCATCACGCCCGAACAGCTCGCCCGCCTGGTGTGGCTCGAAGCCACCCTCAAGGAAGCGTTGCGCCTGCGCCCGCCGATCGCCGCGCCCTTCATGCGGCAGGCGAAAGAGGCGGTGAATGTGCAGGGCTTGGTGCTGCAGGCGGGCGATTGCGTCAGCATGCCCATCTGGACGGTGCAGCTCGATGCACGCTGGTTCCCGCAGCCGCTGGCTTTCCGCCCCGAACGGTTCATGCCCGGTGCGCCAGAGATTCCCCGAGGCGCATGGATGCCCTTTGGCGCCGGCCCGCATGTGTGCATCGGCCAGCACTTCTCGATGGTGGAAATGAAACTGATCGCGGCCGAACTCCTGGCCCGCTATCGCTGGAGCTTGACCGGCGGCGAAGCCGCGCCGGAGCCCGTCATGAACATCGTGGTGAAGCCGAGGCTGCCCCTGAGGCTGAGATTCGAACGTCTGACCTGAGCGCCCGGCAAGCAATGGAGCGTGAGCCAGAGCTCCTCCGGCGGCAAGGCCAAGAGGCTCACCGCCCAACGACAGACCTGGCTGAGACGACGTCAGGCCGTTGAGCCGACCATCGGTCATCTCAAGACCGACCACCGGATGGAGCGCTGCCGGTTGAAGGGGACTGAAGGCGACGCGCTACAGAGGGTGCTGTGCGCGGCGGGGCTCAACATCCGCTCCAGCCCGCGCAGCCTGTCCGCCCGAAACGACGTTCTGTCGCCTCAGGTCCCGTGGGACGGTGTGCCGTGGCTACATTGCGCCGGCCCTGCGGGGAGGAGCCATTCCTTGACCTTCACACCGAACACCCACCCACCCACCCCAGCCGGCCGGCTGCGCCAGCGCTGGCAGCGCCACACGCGGCTGCGCTGGCTGGCCGTCTTGCTGCTGGCCGGGGCTGCCCTGGCCGGCTGGCGCCTGCTGAACCCGCCTGCTCCCCCGCCGCCCCCGCCCACGGGCCTGGTGCAGCGGGCCGACATCACCCAGCTCGTGCAGGCCGCGGGCGTGCTGAAGGCCAAGACCCGGGTGGAGGTGGGCGCCCAGGTCAGCGGCCAGATCCAGACCCTGCACGTGCAACTGGGCCAGCGGGTGAAGAAGGGTGAGCTGCTGGTGAGCCTGGACCCCGAGCTGGCGCGCAGCGACGTGGCACGCGCCGAGGCCGCGCTGCTGCAGCAGCGGGCGCTGATCGACTCGCGCGAGGTCGACCTGCGCACCGCCGGCCGCGAGCGGGAGCGCCAGCGCCGCTTGCTGGCCGGCGACGCCACCGCAGCGCTGGAGGCCGAGCGCGCCGAGAGCGAGTACGCCAAGCTCGAGGCCGAGCTGCGCGGCCAGGCCGCCGTGCTCAGCCGCCTGCAGGCCGACCTGGCCCAGGCGCAGCTACGCCTGGGCTACACGCGTATCACGGCGCCGATGGACGGCACCGTGGTCAGCCTGCCGGTGCAGGTGGGGCAGACGGTGATTGCGGTGCAGATCACCCCCGTGATGCTGACGCTGGCCGATCTCGACACCATCACCGTGCACACCAAGGTGCCCGAGGCCGACATCCAGAGCATCCGCGTCGGCCAGGTGGCGCGCTTTTCCACGCTCTCGGGCGAAGGCCAGCGCTATGAAGGTCGGCTGCGCGTGATCCAGCCCGTGCCAGAGCGTTCGGGCAATGCCGTCTTCTACAACGTGCTGTTCGAGGTGGACAACCGCGAACGCCAGCTCTACTCAGACATGACGGTGCAGGTGGACGTGGAAACCGGCAGCGTGCAGAACGCGCTGGCCATGCCCATGGTGGCCCTGGGCGACCGCGGCAAGGACGGCCGCTTCCGCGTGATGGTGCTCGAGCCTGGCCAGACCGCGAAGGACCGGCGCCAGGTGGCCCGCTTCGTGCGTACCGGCCTGCAGGACGGCACCCGCGTGCAGGTGCTCGAGGGGCTGAAGGAGGGCGAGGCCGTGATCACTGCGCCGCCCACGGAGGCCCAGGCCGCCGCGGCGGCTGCCGCCTCGGCGGCCGCCAGCGGCCCGCGGTGAGAGTGAGCCGACGATGGCGCTGATCGAACTGCGCGGCGTGAGCCGTCGCTACACGCTGGGCGAGATCGAGGTGCGCGCGCTCGACGGCATCACGCTGGCCATCGAGGCCGGCGAGTTCGTGGCCATCATGGGTCAGTCGGGTTCGGGCAAGAGCACGCTGATGAACGTGCTGGGTTGCCTGGACAACCCCACCGAGGGCCGCTTCCTCATCGACGGGCGAGACGCCGGCCAACTCGGCCCCGACGAACTTGCCGCGCTGCGGCGCGAACGCTTCGGCTTCATCTTCCAGCGCTACCACCTGCTGCCCCACCTCGATGCGCGCGGCAACGCCGCCCTGCCGGCGGTGTATGCCGGTGTGGGCGCCGCCGCCCGCGGTGCGCGCGCGCAGGCGCTGCTGGAGCGCCTGGGCCTGGGCGATCGGCTGCACCACAAGCCCAACGAGCTGTCGGGCGGGCAGCAGCAGCGCGTGTCCATCGCGCGGGCGCTGATGAACGGCGGGCAGATCATCCTGGCCGACGAGCCCACCGGCGCGCTCGACTCCGCCAGCGGCGCCGAGATGCTGAGGCTGCTCAGGGAGCTGAACGCGGCCGGTCACACCATCATCCTCGTCACGCACGATCCCACAGTGGCCGCGCACGCGCGGCGCATCATCGAACTGCGCGACGGCCATGTGGTGAAGGACGACGGCACGCCGGCCGGGCATCAGGTGCCCGGCCAGGGGCCCAAGCCCGCCATGCCGGCAGCGCCCGCACCGCCACCCGCGCCTGGCGGCTGGCTGCGCCGGCTGCAGGTGCAATGGCGCGAGGCCCTGGCCACGGCGTGGCTCTCGCTGCAGGGCAACCGGCTGCGCACCTTTCTGTCGATGCTGGGCATCAGCATCGGCATCGCCTCGGTGGTGAGCATCGTGGCGCTGACGAGCGCGGCACGCACCACCTTCGAAGGCGAGTTCCAGGGCGTGATGAGCGGCAAGATCTGGGTCTGGATCGGCAACAACGACCTGCCGCCCGGCGCCCAGCCGCCCTCGTTCCGGCTGAGCGAGCTGGACGCGCTGCGCAGCTTGCCCGGCGTGGCCAGCGTGCAGGGCGAAAGGCAGCTCAACGTGCAGCTGCGCCAGGGCGCCCGCGACAGCAGACTGCAGGTGCGCGGCGCCGACAGCGGCACGCTCTTCGAACGCAAGCTCAAGGTGGACGACGGTCGCTACTTCAGCCCCTACGAGCTGAGCGCGGGCGCGCAGGTGGTGGTGCTGGACGAGCAATCGCGCCAGGCGCTGTTCAAGGTTGGCGAATCGCCGGTCGGCAAGACCGTGCTCATCAGCAGCGGCCAGGGGGGCGGCAACGACAGCGCGGCCGCCACCAGCGCCCTGCCGCCTGCGCCGCTGCCCTTTACCGTGATCGGCACTGTCAAGGCCGACTCGCAGCTGGGCTTCGACTTCGGCAACGGCAGGGCCTACGTGCCCGAGCGCACCTTCATCCAGCGCCTGGATTCCCGGCCCACGGTCGACGCCTTCAGCGTGCAGATGGACTTCACGCAGCCGCCCGAGGAAGTGCTGCGCCACATCAAGCACCGCCTGATGGCGCTGCGCGGTGCCGAGAACTTTTCCAGCTGGAGCGGCGACAGCGAGTTCCGCAAGATGCAGAACTTCAGCGCCGGCTTCGCCGCGCTGTTTGCCGGCGTGGGCGCCATTGCGCTGCTGGTGGGCGGCGTGGGGGTGATGAACATCATGCTGGTGTCGGTGAGCGAACGCACGCGCGAGATCGGCATCCGCATGGCCGTGGGGGCGCGCCAGGGCGACGTGCGGTTGCAGTTCCTCATCGAGGCGGTGGTGCTGTGCTGCCTGGGCGGGCTGGTGGGCGTGGCCTTCAGCTGGCTGGGCGCGCAGGCCTTGAACGCGGCACAAGACAAGCTGTGGGTCAGCGTGAGCTGGGCCGCGCTGGGCGTGGCGTTTGCCGTCAGCAGCGCGGTGGGCCTGGTCTTTGGCACCGTGCCAGCGCGCCGCGCCGCCGCGTTGAGCCCGGTGGATGCGCTGGCGCGCGAATGAGCACAGGAGAGCTGGTGAACACCTCCCCATCCCGACACACTGCGCCCCGACGGACGCGCCTGCTTGGCGCCTGGGCCGCCCTGCTGGGCGCCGGCCTGAGCGGCTGCGCCCTCACCGGGCCGGCCCCGGTGGCCGCGCCGGCCGCTGCGCCCCTGCCGGCCATCTGGCAGGCCGAACCCGCGGCCGAAGCGGCCGCCCCAGGCCAACAGGCCCTGCCCGCCGCGGTGGGCGACGAGGCCCTGCGCGCCGATCCCGAACTGCAGGCCCTGCTGCAGCGTGCCGAGGCCGCCAACCGCGATCTGGTGCAGTCGGCGCTGCGCATCGAGCAGGCCCGCACGCAGGCCGGGCTGAGCGAGCTGCGCCTCACCCCCAGCGCCGGTCTGAACCGGGGCGCCAACCGCGCACTGGACCCGCCCGGCCCTCGGCCTGCCACCACCACCCGCAGCGTCGGCGCCAGCCTGGCCGTGGGCTACGAGCTCGACCTCTGGGGCCGCCTGGCCGCGCTGCGCAGCGCCGATGCCGCGCAACTGCGCACCGCCGAAACCGACCTGCGCGCCGCACGCCTGCTGCTGCGCCAGCGCGTCGCCGACAGCTACTGGCAGATCGCCGCCGCACGCGAACAAGGCGCGCTGGTGCAGCAGCAGTTGGAGGTCAACCGCGAGCTCCTGGCGGCCACGCGACTGCGCGTGCAGGAGGGCAAGCTGCTGCCCATCGAGATCGACCGCGCGGCGGCCACGCTGCAGCAGGCCGAAGTGCGCCTGGCCGACCTGCAGGCCGATGGGGCGCAGCAGCGGCTGCAACTGGCGCTGCTCCTGGACGAAGCACCCCCCGGGCCGCAGCTGCTGCAGCCGCGGCTGCCTGGCGCGGTGCCCGCCCTGTGGCGCATCGACGCCAGCCCGGCCACGGTGCTGGAACGCCGCCCCGACGTGCAGCGGGCCCGCGCGCAGGTGGACGCCGCGCTGGCCCGCAGCCAGGCCGCCGAAGCGCAGCGCTACCCGGGCTTGAGCTTCAGCGCCAGCCTGGGCACCGGCGGCAGTGCGCTGCGCGACTGGCTCAGCAACCCTGTGGCGGCGCTGGCCGGCAACCTGGTGGTGCCGCTGATCGACTGGCGCCGCCTCGATCTGCAGCGCAACGCCACGCACACCGAGCTGGAGCTGGCGGCGCTGAACCTGCGCGAGACGGTGGCGCGGGCGCTGGTGGAGATCGAAACCGCGCTCATCGACGGCCAGCGCCTGCAGCAGCAGCTGGACGCCAACGCCGCGCGGCTGCGCGAGGTCCTGGCTGCCGAACGCGTGGCGGCGCTGCGGCTGGATGTGGGAGCCATCGCGCGCGTCGATTTCCTGCAGGCCCGCAACGCGCGGCTGGAGGCCGAACAAGGCCGGCAGCAGCTGCAGCTTCGCGCCTGGCTCAACCGCAGCCAACTGGCCCGGGCGCTGGCCCTGGGTTGAGCCCGAGGCCAGGGCCCGGCCATGCCGACGCTGGCATTACTGTGTCATCAAATTCAAGGTGTTATGCAAGGCTCTTCAGCAGCCGGGCCGACTCATCGGGGCCGAACACCGGCCAGGTACGCGGCACCTGGCCGGACTGCACTCCTCGGTCGAAGTGGAAGGCCTGCGCCTTGGGAGTGTGGCTGCCCGAGACCCCAGGCGCCAGAGCAAACGGCCGCCCTGTTGGGTCCACCTTGACAGAGTCAAGCCCGCCCGCAGCTCCGTCGATCAGATCGCGTTCCGCTACCGCCAGGCCAACCGTGCGACTGGCGTCACCCGCCGCACCGCCAAGCGGCTGGCGGAGCGACTGGGCGTCGACGAGACCCAGGTCATTCACCTCGCGCTGCACGAGATGGCTGCCAGGCTGCTGCCCCGGTACGAGGCTGACGACGCACCGCTGACGGCTGCACAGATCCGGCAGATCAGCAAGCGGGCCCCTCAGGGCAAGAAGCGGTCCGTGCGTTCAAGCCTGTTCGAGGTGACGCCGGCATGACGCCGCGCTGGTGGGCGGAGCCCACCGCCGGTGACATCGTCTGGTGTCACTTCCCCGACGACATCCAGCCCCGACCCCAACCGCGGCCGGCCCTGGTCCTGGCCGTGTTCGACGACGATGCGCCGCAGTTCACGGTGCAAGTTGCCTACGGCACCAGCCAGAAGACCACGACGCTGCACTGGGGCGAGTTCTCGATCCTGCGTGATCGCAACCCGGCAGCCTTCGAGGCCGCGGGCCTCAGCTACGACACGAAGTTCAACCTGGCTCGGGCTCTGGACCTGCCGTCTGCAACCGAGTGGTTCTCGGTGCCGCCGGCCGCGCCGCACGGGCAGACGTCGAGGCTGGGCACCCTGCATCCATCACTGGTGCTCGCGGTCCAGGCCGCGCATGGCGCGACTGCCCAGTGAGCTCGCCCGAAGCTCCGCTCTCGCCCATCCTGCGCGCGCTGCAAAGTGCACTCGGACGATCGTCCGAGCGCCGCAGGAGCAAGGCCGACCGACGCGCCGACGCCTTCTGGGCCGAAGGACAGCTGCCGATCGACGGGTTGGCGGTCACCGTCAATCAACTCGGACCGCTGGCCAACCCGTTGCCGCCCGCGCAGTCGCGGGCGCTGCTCGCGGCCAGCACGCCGGCACGCCATGGGCAGCGCGACAAGATCGTGCTGGGCAAGCGTGTGCGCGACACCGGCGAGCTGCGCGCCGACAGCCTCGCCCTGCACTGGGCCGCCGGGGTCCGCGAGGCCATGCAGGCCGAAGCGGCACTGGCCTGGGTCGAGCTCCGCAGCGCAGATGCACGCGCGCTGGCCCGGCTGTCCGCCCGCCGCGGTGAGGCCTGGACCGCAGACCTGATCGACGCCTGGACACAACCGGCCCATCACCGGCGCGGCTCCAGCTGGCACGTGGATGAGTGGCCCGCAGCGGCCAGCAGCGGGGCTCGGCCACCTTGGCCGCAGCCCTTGCGGCCGTTCCTCGAGGCCGGCATTGACGCCGGCCAGCCGGTCCACGAGCCTGGCACCCGGCTGCGGGCGCTCTGCGACCTGGCTGCGGCCTTGAGCCTGGACTCCAGCGGCGCCGGCGCGCTGGAGCCTCTGATTCGCCACGTGTTGGCGCACCCGCTGCACTACCCGCTGAAGCAGCTGCGGCCGCTGGCGCAGGCCTTGCCTGCCGACGGTTCCAGCGCCGTCAAGACCTGCGCGATGCGGTGCTCGCCGCCTTGCGCCAGGCACTCGAAACACCTGAGCGCCGTGCCGACGACCACACGGTGGAAGGCGCCGAATGGGTCTGCCGCTGCGCCGATTGCCACGCCGTCATCCGGTGGGCTGGATCTGAGCAGGCGCAAGCCCTGAGGCTGGCAATGCCCGAGGTGCGCCGACGGCATGTGCAGGACAGCCTGTCGGCCGCCGCCGCAGCCCTTTTGTGCACGACGCTGCGTCAGGGGTCTTCGCCCACTGTCGTCGCCCGCCGTTATCGCGTTCGGCCGCAAGACAGGCGCAGCCGCTCTGAAGCCCGCTGGAAGCCGCAGGCCCAGCGACCCAGGTTCACCGAGCAAGAACGCAATCGCTTCGCAACCTTGCGCAACCCGATGTGAACGCCCCGGTGGGAACATGTCTGTCCAGCGTATTTCCACGAGCCCGAAACCGCGCAGCCGCCACGACCATGCCCACAACCGCCACCACCCGCAGCTTGCGTGCTCCCTCGCGTGGTCTGCGGGCCGACCATCCTGGCCGAGAGGCGGCGCCAGGACGCCACCAAACACCAGCAACCCAGCCCGGCCTTCGCGGTGGTGGCGCCCGTCTTCACCCTCTTTCCTTGGAGCTCACATGACTGCACGCCGCCTGCGATCGGCCATCAGCCTGGCCGCCTGTACCGCCTTGCTGGCCGCTTGCGCGTCGACCAGCGACTCGCCGCCGGCGCAGCAAGTCCAGCCGATGCAGGGCCTCGGCCAGGCCAGCTTCGTGGCGACTGCCCGCGACGAGCAGGCGCGCGCCTGGTTCGCGCACGGCCTGCTGCTGACCTACGCCTTCGAGCACCAGGAGGCGGCTCGCGTGTTCAAGGCCGCAGCGGCGCGGGATCCGTCGTGCGCCATGTGCGCCTGGGGCGTGGCGTACGCGCTGGGGCCCAACATCAACAACCCCGACCGTGGCCCGGTGCGCGAGATCCGCCGCTACATCGCACGGGCGCAGGCCGCTGCGGCCGCGGTCACGCCCCTCGAGCGTGCGCTGATCGACGCCATGGCCGTGCGCTACGGTCGCGGCGAAGACAAGGTGCAGAAAGCCTATGAGGCCCAGGGTGCCGCGATCTGCACGTCCCGCAAGACCGACCGGTCGGTCGATCCCCAGGATCTGGCCTACGCCGCCGCCATGCGCGACGTGGCCGAAAAGTTCCCGCAGGACCCGGACGCGGTCACGCTCTACGCCGACGCCGCCATGAGCGCCAGCCGCTGGGATTGGTGGGACACCAAGACCGGTGCGCCGCGCGGCTACGTGGCCGACGTCGTACAGCGGCTGCGGGCCACCACGCAGGCCCATCCGCAGCACACCGGGGCACTGCACTTCTTCATCCACGTTGCGGAGATGTCCCCCGAGCCGCGCCAGGCCGAGGCCGCCGCCGACCAGCTCGCCAGGATTGCGCCGGGGGCACCGCACCTCGTGCACATGCCCAGCCACATTTACAAGAACATCGATCGCTTCGCCGACGCCGTGCGCGCGAACGAGCAGGCGCTGGAGGTGCAGAAACGCTTCGACGCCGCGCTCAAGGCGCAGGGCGTGGACGGGTCGCGCAGCTGGGACTTCCACCACCTGCACTTCCTGTGGTATTCGGCGCTGATGGACGGGCGCAACGGCCTGGCGCTGCAGACCGCACGCACCATGGCCGCCCGCTTCGGCAGCATGCCCAACGACGGCCGCGAGTACGTGCAGATCCTCCCCTTGGTCACCCTGGTGCGCGGTGAGCGCTGGGACGAGGTCCTGGCCGAGCCGGCACCGCCAACGGGGCTCGGCATCCAGGAAGGCTACTGGCACCACGCGCGCGGCGTGGCCTTCGCGCGCACCGGCAAGCCGGCGCAAGCGCGCGCCGAGCTGGCGAAACTCGACGAGATCAACGCGCAGGCCACCGTGCAGCGCGCGCGCATCTTCGGCATGCAGGCGCCGAGTTTCATGGCCATCGCCCGGGCAACGCTGGAGGCCAGCGTCGCCCGGGCCGACAAGCGCCCACAGGATGCGATCGGTGCCTTGCGCAAAGCGGCCGAGATCGAAGACAAGATCGGTGGCGAGCCGCCGATGCTGGGCGCGCATGTGCGCATCGCGCTGGCCGGCGCACTGATCGAGGCACGTCAGCTCGACGAGGCGCGCAAGGCGCTGGACGAGGCGGTGCGCCTGAATGGGCCTAGCGCGTGGACGCATCACGGCCAGGCACAGTGGGCGCGGCTTGCCGGCAAGACCGACGAGGCCGCACGCAGCGCGGAGAAGGCGCGGCTGGCCTGGCGCAGTGCCGACCAGCAGGACCTGCCGGCGCTTTGACCGCGCCAGGCAGGGGCAGTTTGGGCACCACGCTGCCGCCATGGCAGAACAGCCGGTGCAGCGGCGCGACGACCGCAGCCGGTCTGAGGCCGTCCGCAGACCCTGGCCCCGCGGGCATTTCCGCGTGCAGCGTGCACAAGCGCATCGATGCAAGCTCGACAATGTCCAGCTGCTGACTCATCGGCCCGCGGAGAGCCCTGTGCCTCAGACCCTGCACCAAAAGCGCGTCCTGATCGTTGAGGACGAGCCCGAAATCGCGTCCATTCTCGAAGCCTTCTTCGCACGCGAGGGTGCACAGCATCTGATCGCCCGCGACGGCGAGGATGCGCTGAAGGCCGTGCAGTTCTGGCGCCCTGAACTCCTGATCCTGGATCTCAACCTTCCGCAGCGCGACGGTCTGTCAGTACTCGCCGAACTGCGAGGCCAGGGCGGCCCGCCTGTGATTGTGGTCTCGGCGCGGGGCGAAGACGTGGACCGACTGCTGGGGTTCCGGCTCGGATGCGACGACTATGTGGTCAAGCCGTTCAACCCGCTTGAGGTGGTTGCAAGGGCGAAAGCCGTGCTGCAGCGCACGACCGGCCCCGAGATGGCCCGCAGACGCCTGAACCTGGGAGGACTGGTGGTCGACTTGGACGCCCGCAGCGCCGAGCTGCACGGCAATGAGCTGCCGCTGACGCCGACCGAATTCAGGATTCTGCAGCTTCTGGTGGAGCGGGCGGGACGTCTGGTCACGCGGGGCCAGCTGGTGGGGCTGGCAATGGGTGACGATGCGTTCGAGAAGTCCGTCAACCCGCACATCAGCCGATTGCGTCAGAAGCTGGAAAGCGCCACCGGCGCAGAAGGATGCCCCACGCTCAGGCTGATCAGCATACAGCGGGAAGGCTATCGCCTGGACCTCATCGACAAACCTTGAAGGGCCTTCCATGCCACCAACCAGGCGCATGTCGCTGAAGATCCAGATTGCCTTGCTGGCCGGTGTGACGGCGCTGGCCGGCGCACTGTCCACATCCTTGCTGCCCCCTGCCGTCTTCTGGTCACGCGATGCCATCTTCGAAGCCATGCTGCCAGCGGCGGCACTGGCGCAACTCGAGGCAGCCCGTGAGCAGTTCGGCAAGTGCCATCCGCGGTACATCGCGTTGCTCTCCGAGCTCGGCTTCGATGCATGGCGCCTGAACTACCTTTGGGTGATAAGCGCCCTCGGCGCTGCTGCGTCGCTTCTGACGGCCGTGTTGGCCTGGCGCGCCGCTGCGTACGTTGCCGCGCCCATCGAGTCCCTGGCGCGTGCCGCCCGCCGCGTGGCCGCCGGGTGCCGCGATAGCGCCGAAGCCCCGTCCAGTACCGCGAGTGCCGAGGTTCAGACGCTGCACGCCGACTTCGCGCGGATGACCATGGCGCTCAAGGCGGCTGACGAAGACCTCCGTTTGCGCTCTGCCGCCCTGGCGCATGACATCCGCACACCCCTGACGATCATGCAGGGGCGGCTGGTCGGGCTGCAGGAGCACATATTCAAGGCCGATGCCGCCTTCATTGCCGGCCTGCTGCAACAGGTGGCGTTCATCGACCACCTTGTCAGCGAGATCAATGCGCTCAGCGACGCCCGCTCGGCGCACGCTTCGGACGCGGTGGCCATGGATTGGTCAGCCTTGACCCGGCAATCGCTGGCCGCGCTGGAACCCGAATTCAGTGCTGCGCAGATCGAGGTCATGGTCCGTATCGAGGACGCTGTCGTGGTCCGCGCCGACCCGGTGCGGGTGAGTCGCGCGTTGTTGAATGTGTTCCGCAACTCCTTGCGCTACGCGCATGGTGCACCTCTTCGGGTGAGCCTGCGCAGGCAGGGCCAGATGGCGCTGCTGCTCTGCGAAGATGGAGGCCCTGGCTGGCCCGTGGCTGATCCGATGACCTTGGCAAAGCCGTTTGCGCGCGGTGACAGCTCCCGTTCGGCCGACACCGGTGGCAGTGGCCTGGGTCTTTCCATCGTGCAGGCGGTTGCCGTTGTCTACGGGGGCCAACTCCGGCTTTTGCGTGCCGAAACCGGTGGTGCGTTGGTTGAACTGAGTCTGCCGCTGGCCACTTCCTGAACGAGGCCATCGAGCCGGCCCGCCACCTGAGCCCGTGCCCGGGCCCGCAGCGACAGCCGCAAGCCGCCCAACCAGGAGGGCCGCATACAGGCGCGCGCCATGCGCGGGCAACTCTGCACGGCCCCGGGTCTGGGTGGACAACGCCATCCGCACCTGGGGCTCATTGAAGTCTCCCGCACACCCTCGACTCCCATCGATTCGGGAAGGGGCACAACCGCTTCGCAACCTTGCGCAACCGGATATTCATCACCCGGCAGAACCATGTCTCGCCAGCATGCCTTTGCGTCCATGCCCGGCTTCATGTCCACAAGGAGTTCCCGTGCCACTCGCCGCCGCCTTGCTTCCGTCCCATCCAACCTTTCGTCGTATCGCCGGCCGGTTTCCGCGCGCGGCGTCCTACGCTCTTGCCAGCTTCCCCACGGCCGGCTCCTGGCACATGAAGCCCAACCTGCTCACCCCTTCGCTGCTGGCCGCGCTGCTGGTCACGGTCACCTGGGCCAGCCCGCCGGCGCTGGCCGCCGAGCCGTCGGCGACCGGGCCCGCCGCCGCGGCCACTGCCCAGGCCGAGGTGCCGCTGATCGAGCGCGCCCGCTTCTTCGGCAACCCCAGCCAGGTGGGCGGCCGCCTCAGCCCCGACGGCCGCTGGCTGAGCTGGATCGCACCGCGCGACGGTGTGCTCAACGTCTGGGTGGCGCCGCTGGGCGAGCCCGCCAAGGCCCGGCCGCTGACCAACGAACGCGGCCGGCCCATCCGCCGCAGTTTCTGGGCGCCGGATTCCAGGATGGTGCTGTTCGTCAACGACCAGGGCGGCGACGAGAACTTCCGCCTGTACGGCGTGAACGTCGAGACCGGTGAGCTCAAGAGCTACACGCCCTTCGACAAGACCGTGGTGCGGGTGATGGGCATCAGCCCGGCGGTGAAGGACCGCATTCTGGTGGGCTTGAACAACCGCGACCCGCGCTTCCACGACGTGCACATCCTCAACCTGGTCAGCGGTGAGCTGAAGCTGGTGCTGAAGAACGAGGGCTACGGCAGCTTCGTGGCCGACCAGACGCTGGCGCTGCGACTGGCCACGCGCCCCAACGCTGAGGGCGGCACCGACTACTTCCACGTGAAGGACGGTGTGGTCCAGGACAAGCCGTTCACCAGCACCGGACTGGAGGACAGCCAGACCACGCAGCCACTGGGCTTCACCGCCGACGGCAGGACGCTGTACTGGGCGGACGCGCGCGGCCGCGACACCGCTGCGCTGATCGCGCAGGACGTGGCCAGCGGCAAGACCACCGTGCTGGCGCAGGACGCGCGCGCCGACATCGGCGACGCCATGTTCCACCCCACCACCGGGGCGGTGCAGGCCTACTCGGTGAACTACCTGAAGAATGAGCGGGTGGCGCTGGACGCTGCGGTGAAGGACGACCTGGCCTTCCTGGCGCGGGAAACGAAAGGCAGCTTCAGCATCGACTCGCGCACCGAGGCCGACGACAAGTGGCTGGTGGCCGTGGACAGCGTGACCGCGCCGCCGGCGGTGCACCTGTACGACCGCAAGGCCAGGAAGCTGACGAAGCTTTACGTGACGCGGCCGGAGCTGCAGGGCGCGCCGCTGGTGCCGATGCAGGCGCATGAGATCAAGACACGCGACGGCCTGACGATGGTGAGCTACCTCAGCGTGCCCGCGCACGCCCAGCCGGACGCGCAGGGCAAGCCGGCGAAGGCCGTGCCGATGGTGCTGATGGTCCACGGCGGCCCCTGGGCGCGCGACGACCATGGCTACAACAGCTACCACCAGTGGCTGGCCAACCGCGGCTACGCGGTGCTGAGCGTGAACTTTCGCGGCAGCACCGGCTTCGGCAAGGCCTTCATCAACGCCGGCGACCTGCAATGGGGCCGCAAGATGCACGACGACCTGCTGGACGCCGTGCAGTGGGCGGTGCAGCGCGGCGTCACCCGCGCCGACCAGGTGGCCATCATGGGCGGCAGCTACGGCGGCTATGCCGTGCTGGCCGGGCTCACCTTCACGCCCAAGGCCTTCGCCTGCGGCGTGGACATCGTCGGCCCCAGCAACCTGTTCACGCTGCTGAACTCGATTCCGCCGCACTGGGAGGCCTTCCGCAAGCAGTTTTACCGCCGCATGGGCGACCCCAACACGCCCGAGGGCAAGGCGCTGCTAAGGGAGCGCTCGCCGGTGAACTTCGCCGCCCGCATCGAGCGTCCGTTGCTGATCGGCCAGGGCGCGAACGACCCGCGCGTGAAGATCGCCGAGAGCGACCAGATCGTCGACGCGATGAAGGCGAGCAACATCCCGGTCACCTACATCGCCTTCCCCGACGAAGGCCACGGCTTCGCGCGGCCGGTGAACAATATCGCCTTCAACGCCGTGACCGAGAACTTCCTGGCGCGCTGCCTGGGCGGCCGCGCCGAGCCCATCGGCGCGACACTCAAGGCCAGCACGGCCCAGGTGCGGCATGGGGCGCAGTACGCACCAGGGCTGGAGGCGGCGCTCGGCACAGCGAAGTAGGTGCAGCGCGGGCCGGGGGCGCGCGCAGGCTGGCGACGACGCGTGCCTCGCTGCCGGGCGGGATGTCACGCGCCTGCAACTTGTTGCCGCCGGCCGACTAGAGTTCGGCCTCGGACTTGCGCGTGCCATTGAGCACTGTGAGGTTGCCGCTCAGGCGCGTGGCGTACGCCGGCTCGCCGTGGTCCACCATTTAGCCTAACCCGTCATGAGTCGCCCGACTCGCCCCCGAGCATGAAAGCCCTGTGAGGGAGCAGGATAGAGGGTGGCACGCCGGGGCATTGAGGTCGCCATACGAATGAAGGCCCGACCCAATACTGTTCGTTTACGGCCCGATGAACTCATTCTTGTTCGTCCGTGGAGTCTTGGCGGTCCTGCGTCCTGCGGGTGGGCTCATCGCCGGCGTGAAGTCGCAGTCCACTCGGGTTCGGGGGCG
>JAUMBF010000082.1:0-14636 GCA_032115875.1 Rubrivivax sp. | reverse complement strand
CCATGCCGGCCAGCGGCTCATCCAGCAGCAGCACCTGCGGCGCGGTGGCCAGGCACATGGCAATCTCCAGCTGCCGCTTCTGGCCGTGGCTCAGCAGGCCTGCGGGGCGCTCCAGCACCTCGGCCAGACCCGTGCGCGCAGCGGCCTGGCGGGCGGCGGCGTTGCTGGGCTTGCAGCGGGCGGCCGGCTCCCACAGCGCCCAGGCTCGCGGCGTGCGCGCCTGGGCCGCGAGGCGGCAGTTCTCGAGCACGGTGAAGCTCGGGTAGAGGGTGGTGCGCTGGTAACTGCGGCCCAGGCCCGCGCGCGCGCGCCGCGGCTGCGACCACGCGGTGATGTCCTGACCCAGCAGCTCGACCGTGCCGGCCGAAGGCGGGAACTCGCCCGAGAGGATGTTGATCAGCGTGCTCTTGCCCGCGCCGTTGGTGCCGATGACGGCGTGCACGGCGCCGCGCCAGAGCTCAAGCGACACGTCGTTCACGGCCACCAGCCCGCCCCAGCGGCGCGTGATGCCCCGGCCGCGCAACAACACCTCGCCGGGCGCTGCGCCTGTCGTGTTCACCGCGACGGCTCCTTCAAGCCCGGCGCGCCCTCGGCGCGGCGTGAGGCACTTCCGCCCAGCCGCGCCGCCAGTTGCGTGGGAATGCCCACCAGCCCGCGCGGCAGCAGCGCCACGCTGGCGATGATCGTGAGGCCCAGCCCCAGGTGCCAGTGCCTGGCGAAAGCGCCGAAGATCGCCTCGCTCTTGAAGAATTCCTGCAGCAGCACGTAGGCGAAGGCACCGATCAGCGCGCCGCGCAGGTGGCCGATGCCGCCGAGGATGATCATGATCAGCACCGAGCCCGAGAGGTGCCAGCTCATCAGCTCGGGGTTCACGTAGCCGTCCTTCACCGCGAACAGGAAGCCCGCAAACCCGGCGATGGCGCCGCTGAGCGTGAAGGCCGCGAGCTTGTACGGGTAGGTGGCAAAGCCCGTGGCGCGCATGCGCTGCTCATTGACGCGGATACCCGCCAGCGCGCGGCCGAAGCGCGAGCGCGACACCACCGCCAGCAGCGCGAACACCACCAGCAGCGCCACCCAGGCAAAGCCGTACATCACGACACCGCCCTTGAGCTCGAACACGCCGGGGATCACGGGCTTGGCGTTGAGGTAGATGCCGTCGGTGCCGCCGCCCAGCGGGGTGTCGTGCACCACGTAGTAGGCCATCTGCGCGAAGGCCAGCGTCACCATGATGAAGTACACGCCCTTGGTGCGCAGGCTGAGCGAGCCCACGGCCAGCGCGTACAGCGCCGCCGCGGCCACGCAGGCCGGCAGCAGCCACAGCAGGTTGCGCGGCTCGTAGCCCGGGCTCAGCAGAACCGCCGCGTACGCCCCGATGCCGAAGAAGGCCGCATGGCCGAAGCACACGAGGCCGGTGCCGCCCACCAGCAGCTCCAGGCTGAGCGCGAAGATCGCGAAGATCATGATCTTGGTGACCAGGTCCAGGCCGTAGCTGCCCGCGAACAGCGGGTACACGGCCAGCGCCACGAAGGCTGCGATGACGAAGCCGGTCGGGCCCGCTCGCGGGCGCTGGATGCCGTCGCTCATGATCAGCCGGCTTTGAACAGGCCGTCGGGCCGCCAGAGAAGGATCAAGGCCATCAGCACGTACACCAGCACGCCGGCCGCCGAAGGCAGCAGAACCTTGCCGAAGGTGTCGACGAAGCCGATCAGCAGCGCCGCCACCAGCGCGCCGCGGATCGAGCCGATGCCGCCGATGACGACGACAACGAAGCAGATGATCAACACCGACTGCCCCATGCCCGGGTAGACGCTGCTCACGGGCGCTGCCACCATGCCCGCGAAGGCCGCCAGCGCCACGCCGGCGGCAAACACCACGCGGTACAGGAACGAGATGTCCACGCCCAGCGACTGAACCATCTCGCGGTTGGTGCTGCCGGCGCGGATCATCATGCCCAGTCGGGTGCGCGTGAACACCAGGACCATGCCCAGCGCCAGCGCCACGCACACGCCCGAGATGAACAGCCGGTACACCGGGTAAGTCATCACCGCGCCCAGCGGCAGCGCGGCGTTCAGCAGCGGCGGCACGGGCACGCCGTGCACGTCGTCACCGACGATCATGCTGCGCAACTCCTCGAACACCAGGATCAGGCCGTAGGTCATCAGCACCTGCTGCAGGTGCTCGCGCTCATACAGGTAGCTGTAGAACGCCCACTCCAGCACATAGCCCAGCAGCACCGCCAGCACCACGCCCACCGCCAGCACCGAGAAGAAGCCGCCGCCGAAGGTGGCGGCCACCGGCGGCGCGAGCGCGAACGCCATGTACGCGCCGATCATGTAGAAGCTGCCGTGGGCCAGGTTGATGACGCCCATGATCCCGAAGATGAGCGTCAGCCCGCTGGCCACCAGGAACAGCAGCAGCCCGTACTGCACCGCGTTCAGGCACTGGATCAGGAAGGTGGCGAAGTCCATGCGGTGCAGCCGGGCACGGCGTCACATGTTGCAGCCGCGACCCGGATCGGCCAGGGCCTTGACGGCGACGCCGGTGGGCACGTTCTGCTTGCCCACCACCTTGCGCAGGTAGATGTCCTGCACGGGGTCGTGGTTCTTGCCGAGCGTGAACTTGCCCCGCGGGCTGTCGATGGTGGCCTTGCGCACGGCGGCGGCGAAGGCCGCCTTGTCCTTGGTGTCGCCCTTGGTGGCGGAAAGCCCGATGGCCAGGATCTGCGCCGCGTCGTAGCCCTGCACGGCGTAGACGTCGGGCTGCAGCTTGTAGGTCTTGGCGTAGGCCAGGCGGAAGGCGTTGTCGCGCGGCGTGTTCAGGCCGTCGGCGTAGTGCAGCGTCGTCATCAGCCCCTCGGCGTCGGCGCCCTGCGCCTCCAGGGTGCCGTCGGTCAGGAAGCCAGCGCCATAGAGCGGGATGCTGCGCTTGAGGCCCGCCGCGGCGTAGTCCTTGACGAACTTGACCGCGCCGCCGCCCGCGAAGAAGGTGTAGACGGCATCGGGCTTGAGCGAGGCGATCTCGGTCAGCAGGGCCTGGAACTCCACGTTCGGGAAGGGCAGGCTGAGCTCCTTGAGCACCTGGCCCTGGCCGTTGGTGGCCTTGGCGTAGCCTTCCTTGAAGCCGGCCACGGTTTCGTCGCCCGCGGCGTACTTCCAGGTGATGGTGACCACACGCTTGTGGCCGGCCTTGCCCACCACCTCGCCCGCGGCGTAGCCGGGCTGCCAGTTGCTGAAGCTGGAGCGGAAGATGTTGGGCGCGCACATCGGGCCGGTGACGGCCTGCGCGCCGGCATTGGGCACGATCAGCAGCGTGCCGCTGTCGCGCGCCACGCGCGCCATGGCCATGGCCACGCCGCTGTGCACGGTGCCGACGATGACGTCGACGTTGTCGCGCTTGACGAGCTTGTTGACGTTGTCGGTGGCTTTGGCGGGGTCGCTCTCGTCGTCGACCTTCACGAACTCGATCTCGCGACCGCCGAGCTTGCCGCCCTGCTCGGTCACGTAGAGCCGGAAGCCGTTCTCGATGGCCGTTCCCAGTGCGGCGAAGGTGCCGGTGGCCGGCAGCATGAGGCCTACCTTGAGCTTGGCCTGCTGGGCCTGCGCGGCCAGTGGGGCGGCCAGCGCGACGGCGGCGGCCAGGGCGATGCGGGTGATGTTCAAGGGGTCGTCTCCGGGTGGTGGTGTTGGAAGAAAGCGCCGACGGCGGCGATGAGGCGCTCGGGCTGGTCGCGATGCGGCGAGTGGCCGCAGGCCGGCAGCTCGAGCAGCTGCGTCTGCGGCACCCGCTCGCGGATGCCGCGGATCTGCGCCAGCGTGCCGTACTCGTCGTCCAGGCCCTGCACCGCCAGCAGCGGACACGCAATGGTGCCGATCTCCGTGCCGATGTTCCAGTCGCGAAAACGCGCATCCAGCCATATGTCGTTCCAGCCTCCGAAGGCGCGGTCGGGGTCGTCGTGGTGGCGGGCCAGGCGCTGGCGCAGCTCGGTCGTCTGGTAGGCGATACGGGCCTTCTCAATGCTGGCAAGGGAGAGCTCCTCCACCAGGATGTGCGGCGCCAGCACCACGCAGCGGCTGACGCGCCCGGGCCAGCGCGCCGCGTGCAGCAGTGCGATCGAGCCACCGTCGCTGTGGCCGAGCAGCGCGTACGGGGCCCGCACGCCCAGGGCCTGCAGCAGCGCCGGCAGCAACTCGTGGGCCTGGCGGTGCATGAAGTCGGGCTCCCAGTGCTCGCCGGTCGCGCGCGGCGAGCTGCGGCCATAGCCGGGGCGCGAGTACACCAGGCCGCGGCAACCCAGCGCCGCGCACAAGCGCGCCGGGAAGTCGCGCCACATCGACACCGAGCCCAGGCCCTCGTGCAGGAACACCAGCACGTCGCTGGCCGGGGCGCCCTCGCCTACCCAGGCGTGCTCGATGCGCACCGGGCGGCCGGCCCAGTCGATGTCGACAAACGTGTTGCTCACGCGCGCACCTCCCGCTCTCTGAGCTTGTAGCGCTGGATCTTGCCGGTGGCCGTCTTCGGCAGCTCGTTCACGAATTCGATCAGGCGCGGGTACTTGTAGGGCGCGAGTTTGTCCTTGACGAAGGCCTTGAGCTCGGCCTCGCTCACTTCGGCACCCGCCCTGGGCACGACGAAGGCCTTGGTCTTGGTCAGACCCTCGGCGTCGGGCACGCCGATCACGGCGGCCTCGAGCACCGCCGGGTGCTGCACCAGCGTGGCCTCCACCTCGAAGGGGCTGACGTAGATGCCGCTGACTTTGAGCATGTCGTCGCTGCGCCCGCCGTAAGTGTAGGTGCCGTCGGCATTGCGGATGTACTTGTCGCCGCTCTTCGTCCAGCCGCCCTGAAAGGTGTCGCGCGACTTGGCGGCGTTGCCCCAGTACATCATGGCGGGGCTGGGGCCGTGGATGTAGAGATCGCCGGGTTCGCCGTCGGGCACGGGGCCGCCGTCGTCGGCCCGCAGGCGAATCTCGTAGCCGGGCACGGGCCAGCCCGTGGGTGCACCGAAGAACGCCGTGGGCCGAAGGTCCGAAGGGTGTGCGTCGCCGCCTGGGCCGTGCACCTCGCCCCGCCAGCGGCAGAAGGTGGCCTCGGGCGTGGGCCGCTCGCCCATCAGCAGCACGGTGGCGCCCACACTCAGCGGAAAACTCAGCGCGTTGCCCAGACCGTAGGCAAAAAACAGCTTCGCCGCGGAGAAGCAAACGTCGTCCTCGCGCAGGCCCAGCACGCGACGGCCGTAGAGCTCGGCCGTCCAGTAGGGGTTGGCATGCGAATGCACGGTGCCCTTGGGGCGGCCGGTGGAGCCCGACGAGTACAGCCAAAGAGCAGGGTCGTCGCGGCCGGTGGGCGGGGACTTTGCCAGCGGAGCCTGGGCGTTGGTGAAGATCTCGAAGTCGAGCTCGGCCGGGTGCAGCGGCGCCACCGGGCGCGAAACGACCACCTTCTGCACCTCGTGGTCGCTCTTCACCATCGCGGCGTTGAGCGCCGGCAGCAGCGCGCCACTCACCAGGGCCGCCTGCGCACGCGAGTGCTCCAGCATGTAGGCGTAGTCGTCAGCGGTGAGCAGCGTGTTCACCGCCACCGGCACCAGCCCGGCGTAGAGCGCCCCCAGAAAGGCCACGGGCCAGTCGAGGCCGTCCTGCATCAGCAGCAGCACGCGCTCCTCGCGCCTGAGGCCCAGGCCGCGCAGGCCGGCGGCCACGCGGCGTACCCGCGCCTCCAGCGCGGCGTAGGTGAGCAGGCCGCTGTCGTCGACGAAGGCCGCCTTGGGGCCGCGACTGGCGTTCAGCGCCAACAGGTGGGCGGCGAAGTTGAAGCGCTCGGGTGGGGCCTCGGCGGGCCGTTCGATGCTCACGGCTTGTCTCCGGAATCTCTGTGTTTGCGCGAGGGCCTCGACAGGCTCAGCCCGAACGGTGGTGCAGTCAGCCCAGCGCGCCCAGCACGGCGCTGCCGGCCTGCAGCGCGGCGCGGCGGTGGTAGAAGTTCAGCGCCTTCAGGCCGCCAAGCTCCTCGCCGCCGCCGGCACGGCCGGGGCCGCCGTGCAGCGACTGCGGCATCACGTTGCCGTGGCCGGTGTGGGTGGCCGCCACCTCGGGGCTGACCACGTGCACGCGGCCGTGGCTGGCGGCCAGCTCCAGCGCGGCGCCGGCCAGCGCGGCAGCGTCGCTGCCGTAGACCGAGGCCACCAGCGAGCCCTGGCCGCGCCGTGCCAGCGCCAGCGCGTGCGGCAGGTCGCGGTAGGCCACCAGCGTGCTGACGGGGCCGAAGATCTCGTGGTCGTGCACCAGGGCCGCGCCGTCGGCGTCACGCACGCCCAGCAGCGTGGGGGCGACGCAGCACGAGCGCTCCGGGTCGGCGCCCACCAGGGGCTGACGCGCGCCGTCGTGCAGCACCTCGGCCTGCGTCTTCAGCCGCGCCAGGCCCTCGAGCACCGCGGCCTTCTGCGCGCGGCTGACGAGCGCGCCCATGCGCACCGACTCGTGGCGCGGGTTGCCCACGCTGACCTTTGCCAGGCGGGCCGACACCGCCTCGGCGACCGCGCCGTACAGCCCGGCCGGCACCAGCACACGGCGGATCGCGGTGCACTTCTGCCCCGACTTGACCGTCATCTCGCGCGCCACCTCCTTGACCAACAGCTCGAAGGCCTCGGAACCCGGGGCCTCGCCGGGCATCAGCAGCGCGCTGTTGAGGCTGTCGGCCTCGATGTTGGCGCGCACCGAGCGCTCGGCCACCGCGGCATGGCGGCGGATCACGGCGGCCGTGTCGGCGCTGCCGGTGAACGACAGCACGTCAAAGGGCTCCAGCGCGTCGAGCAAGCCCGCCGAGCTGCCGCAGACGACGCTCAGGGCCCCCGCCGGCAGCACGCCGGAATCGACCACGTCGGCCACCATGCGCTGCGTCAGCCAGGCCGTGGCCGTGGCGGGCTTGACCACCACCGGCACGCCGCTGAGCAGCGCTGGCGCTGCCTTCTCCCACAGCCCCCAGGCCGGGAAGTTGAAGGCGTTGATCAAGAGCGCCAGCCCCGGCGTGGGCACCTGCACGTGCTGGCTCTGGAACACGGGCTCCTTGCTCAGACGAGCGGCCTCGCCGTCGAGCAGGAAACGGCGCTCGCCCGCGCCCTTGCCCAGCTCGGCACCCCACTTCGCGTACTGCGCCAGCGTGTACAGGGCGCCGTCGACGTCAACCGCAGTGTCGTTCTTCACCGTGCCGCTGTTGGCCAGCGAGAGGGCGTCGTAGTCGTCGCGCCGCGCTTGCAGCACGGCGCCGACGCGCGCCAGCAACTCGGCGCGCTGACCGTAGCTCAGCGCCCGCAGCGCCGCGCCGCCCGTGTTGCGCGCGAAGGCGAAGGCGGCGGGCAGGTCCAGCCCGGTGGCATCGACGCGCACGAGTTCGTCGCCGGTGACGGGATCGAACAGCGGCGTGCCCGCGCCGCTGCCGGCCTGCCAGCGGCCGGCCACGAAGTTGCTCAGCAGTTCGCTCATGGTCACTCCCGGGAGAAGTCGATGCGGCCCTGCGGCAGCAGGTAGAGCCCCAGCGCGCGACCCTGGTTGACGCTGGGCCGGTGCGCACTGCCCGGCGGCATCACCACCCAGCCGGCTGGGCGGCCGTCGCAGCGGGCCTCGGGCTCGCGGTAGGTGGGGCTGCCGGGGCCGCACTCGGCGTTGAGCCCGGCGTCCAACGCCGTGTCGAGCGGCCGGCCCGCCAGCCGCGCGGTGAGCGCGGCGATCTGCTGTCGGAAGGTGTCGGGGTTCATGACGGGAATCAGACATCGCGGCTTGCCGCCGGACGGGTTATGCACTATTGTGCGTGTCAACACCTTACGACCGCCGATCCACCATGTCAAGCACTATATTGCATCAATCCGGGTTTTCCCCGGGCGCCGGCGAGGACGAGGCCGCGGCCAAGAACCCGTTCCTGGTGTCGCTGGGCGAGCGCGTGCGCGCCCTCAGGGCGCGGCGCGGCATGACGCGCAAGGCCGTCGCACTCGCGGCCGACGTCAGCGAGCGGCATCTGGCCAACCTGGAGTACGGGATCGGCAACGCCAGCATCCTGGTGCTGCTGCAGGTGGCGCAGGCGCTGCAGTGCAGCCTTGCGGAACTGCTGGGCGACGTGACCACCTCAAGCCCCGAATGGCTGCTGCTGCGCGAACTGCTCGAGCACCGCGACGAGGCGACGCTGAAGCGGGTGCGCGAGGCCGTGGGCGCGATGCTGGGCCTGGGCGGCGGCAACGCCCGTGAGCCTGGACAAAGCGCGGCGCGCATCCCGCGCGTGGCGCTGGTGGGCCTGCGCGGCGCCGGCAAGAGCACGCTCGGCGCCATGCTGGCCGAGGACCTGGGTTTTCCCTTCGTGGAGCTGAGCCGCGAGATCGAGAAGTTCGCCGGCTGCAGCGTCAGCGAGATCCAGGGCCTGTACGGCCAGAACGCCTACCGCCGGTACGAGCGCCGCGCGCTCGAGGAGGCGATCCAGATCTACCCCGAGGCCGTCATCGCCACGCCAGGCGGCATCGTCAGCGACGCCGCCACCTTCAACCTGCTGCTGGCCCACTGCACCACCGTGTGGCTGCTGGCCTCGCCCGAGGACCACATGGCCCGTGTCGCGGCCCAAGGCGACCTGCGCCCCATGGCCGCCAGCCGCGAGGCGATGGACGACCTGAAGGGCATCCTCGCCGGGCGCGCCGCGTTCTACTCCAAGGCCGAGCTGCATGTGAACACCAGCGGTCAGGATCTGTTGGCCACCTTCGGGCTGCTGCGGGCCCGCGTGCGCGAGGTGCTGAACCTGACGCCGGCTTGACTTCAAGAAATGCATTAAAGTGCTTTACACCCCCCAAAAACACGAACTATCATTCATCTCACGCACCGATCCCGACCTGAACCCTGCTTCATCCAAGGAGCCCGCCGTGAGCCACACCGACCGAGTCGACTACCAGACCTCGCCAAGCCAGTACCGCCACTGGAAGCTGAAGTTCGAAGGCCCGGTGGCCACGCTGCTGGCCGACTTCGCCGAGGACGGCGGCCTGCGTCCGGGCTACAAGCTCAAGCTCAACAGCTACGACCTGGGCGTGGACATCGAGCTCAACGACGCGCTCAACCGCATCCGCTTCGAGCACCCCGAGGTGCGCACGGTGGTCGTCACCAGCGCCAAGGACAAGGTGTTCTGCTCGGGCGCCAACATCTTCATGCTGGGCGTGAGCAGCCACGCCTGGAAGGTCAGTTTCTGCAAGTTCACCAACGAGACGCGCAACGGCATCGAGGACAGCAGCGCGCATTCGGGCCTGAAGTTCCTCGCCGCCGTCAACGGCGCCTGCGCCGGCGGCGGTTACGAACTCGCGCTGGCCTGCGACGAGATCCTGCTGGTCGACGACCGCAGCAGCGCGGTGAGTCTGCCCGAGGTGCCGCTGCTGGGCGTGCTGCCCGGCACCGGCGGCCTGACGCGCGTGACCGACAAGCGCAAGGTACGCCACGACCTGGCCGACATCTTCTGCACCACCAACGAGGGCGTGCGCGGCCAAAAGGCCAAGGACTGGCGCCTGGTGGACGACATCGCCAAGCCCGCAGCCTTCGCCGCGCGGGTGCAGGAGCGAGCGCTCGAGCTGGCCGCGCGGAGCGACCGCCCGGCCGGCGCCCGCGGCGTGGCGCTGCCGCCGCTGCAGCGCACGATCCTGGCCGACGCGCTGCGCTACCCGCACGTGACGGTGACCATCGACCGCGCCAAGCGCGTGGCCGGCTTCACCGTGAAGGCGCCCAAGGGCGCGCAGCCCACGACCGTCTCCGAGATCGAGGCCGCCGGCGCCGCCTGGTATCCGCTGGCCATGGCCCGCGAACTCGACGACGCCATCCTGGAGATGCGCACCAACGAGCCCGAGATCGGCACCTGGCTCCTGCGCACCGAGGGCGACGCCGCCGCCGTGCTGGCGATGGACGCCGTGCTGGCCGCGAACCGCGACCACTGGTTTGTGCGTGAGACCCTGGGCCTGCTGCGCCGTACCTTCAGCCGCCTCGACGTCTCCAGCCGCAGCCTGTTCGCGCTGATCGAACCGGGCTCGTGCTTCACCGGCAGCCTGCTCGAGCTGGCGCTGGCCTGCGACCGCAGCTACATGCTGATGCTGCCCGACGAGCCCGCGCGCACGCCCAGGATCGGGGTGACCGAACTGAACTTCGGCACCTACCCCATGGCCACCGGCCAGAGCCGCCTGGCCCGCCGCTTTTGTGAGGAGGCCGCCCCGCTGGCCGCCGTGCGCGCCACGCGGGGTGCGAGTCTCGATGCGGACGCCGCCTTCGCGCTGGGCCTGATCACCAGCAACCCCGACGACATCGACTGGGCCGACGAAACCCGCATCGCCATCGAGGAGCGTGTGGCCATGAGCCCCGACGCGCTGACGGGGATGGAGGCCAACCTGCGCTTCAACGGCGTGGAGACCATGGCCACGCGCGTGTTCGGCCGCCTCACCGCCTGGCAGAACTGGATCTTCCAGCGCCCCAACGCTGTCGGCGAGAAGGGCGCGCTCATGGTCTACGGCAAGGGCGACAAGGCCGCCTTCGACTGGAACAGAGTCTGACGACCACCCCGTAGCGCCTGACGGCGCTCCCCTCAAGGGGCGCCGCCAGCGGCCCGGCAGAGCCGGTTCCGCGGCGGCCACTTGGAAATCCACTAGGAGATGAACGTGAGCACGATCAACTACAGCGAGAAGATCCCCAACAACGTCAACCTCGACGAGGACCGCACCCTGAAGCGGGCCCTGGAGCAGTGGCAGCCCAACTTCCTGGGCTGGTGGGACGACATGGGCCCGGACGGCAGCCAGAACTTCGACGTCTACCTTCGCACCGCGGTGAGCGTCGACCCGCAGGGCTGGGCCCAGTTCGGCCACGTGAAGATGTCTGACTACCGCTGGGGCATCTTCCTGAACCCCAGCGACGCCGACCGCAAGATCCACTTCGGCGACCACCTCGGCGAGGCGGCCTGGCAAGACGTGCCGGGCGAGTACCGCGCCAACTTGCGCCGCATCATCGTGACGCAGGGCGACACCGAGCCCGCCAGCGTGGAGCAGCAGCGCCACCTGGGCTTGACGGCGCCCAGCATGTACGACCTGCGCAACCTCTACCAGATCAATGTCGAGGAAGGCCGCCACCTCTGGGCCATGGTCTACCTGCTGCACAAGCACTTCGGCCGCGACGGCCGCGAGGAGGGCGAGGCGCTGCTGGAGCGGCGCAGCGGCCAGCAGGACAACCCGCGCATCCTGCAGGCCTTCAACGAGCCCACGCCGGACTGGCTGAGCTTCTTCATGTTCACCTACTTCACCGACCGCGACGGCAAGTTCCAGCTCTGCGCGCTGGCCGAGAGCAGCTTCGACCCGCTGGCGCGCACGACCAGGTTCATGCTCACCGAAGAGGCTCACCACATGTTCGTGGGTGAGTCGGGCGTGAGCCGCGTCATCAACCGCACCTGCCAGGTGATGAACGAGCTGAAGACGGATGATCCGAAGAAACTGCGCGAGGCCGGCGTCATCGACCTGCCGACCATCCAGCGCTACCTGAACTTCCACTTCAGCGTGACGATCGACCTGTTTGGCGCCGACGAGTCCAGCAACGCCGCCACCTTCTACAGCACGGGCCTGAAGGGCCGCTACGAGGAAGGCAAGCGGGTCGACGACCACCAGCTGCGCGGCCAGACCTACCGCGTGCTGCAGGCCAAGGACGGCCAGCTGGTGGAGAAGGAAGTGCCGATGCTCAACGCGCTGAACGAGGTGCTGCGCGACGACTACATCAAGGACAGCATCGCGGGCGTGGAGCGCTGGAACAAGGTCATCGAGAAGGCGGGCATCCCGTTCCGGCTGAAGGTGCCGCACAAGGCCTTCCACCGCAACATCGGCGCGCTGGCGGGCGTGAAGGTGTCGCCCGCAGGCCAGGTGGTGAGCGAGGCCGAGTGGGCCGCGCGCCAGGACGAGTGGCTGCCCAGCGCCGGCGACCGCGCCTTCGTGCAGAGCCTGATGGGCCGCGTGGTGGAGCCCGGCAAGTTTGCCAACTGGATCGCGCCGCCGGTGATGGGCATCAACCGCCAGCCGGTCGATTTCGACTACATCAGGTTTGCGTGAACGGGTCCCCCCCGTAGCGGCTGCGCCGCTTCCCCCAAAGGGCCACGCCGGCGGCCCGGCAGAGCCGGTTCCGTGGCGCACGCTGGATGAATCGCGACGCCCGCTGATGCGGGCGTCGGCTCAATGCGACACTCGTTGTGGCACCGGAGAACTTGCGATGGACATGGCCGTCACTGTGATCAAGCAGCACCTGATCGACCCCGAGATCTGCATCCGCTGCAACACCTGCGAGACCATGTGCCCGGTGGGTGCGATCTCGCACGACCCGCGCAACTACGTGGTCGACGCGAGCAAGTGCAACTGGTGCAATGCCTGCATCTCGCCTTGCCCCACGGGCAGCATCGACAACTACCGCACCGTGCTGGCGGCCGAGGCCTATTCGTTGGAAGAACAGTTGGGCTGGGACACGCTGCCTGCGGAGAAGCCCTTGCCCGCCACCGTTCGGGCTGAGCCTGTCGAAGCCCCGCCCGCCACGGAACCGGCCCTTCGACAGGCTCAGGGCGAGCGGGTGGGAGACGAAGCCTTCGTGGCCGCTTCGTACGGCTCGACGCTGCCGCCCTGGAGCGCCGCGCACGCCTACACCAACCTCTATGGCCCCAAGGCCGCGCAGAAGACCATCACCGCCAGCGTGGTGGGCAACCACCGCGTCACCGAGGTCGGCGCGCATGGCCAACCCGACTACGACACGCACCACGTGGTGCTGGATTTCGGCGCCGCGCCATTCCCCGTGCTCGAGGGCCAGAGCATCGGCATCGTGCCGCCGGGCGTTGACGCGAACGGCCGCCCGCACCACGCTCGCCAGTACAGCATTGCCAGCCCGCGCAACGGCGAGCGGCCGGGGTACAACAACCTGAGCCTCACCGTGAAGCGCGTGCTGGAAGACCACGACGGCCAGCCCGTGCGCGGCGTGGCCAGCAACTACATCTGCGACCTGAAAGTGGGCGATGCGGTGCAGGTGATCGGCCCCTTCGGCGCCAGCTTCCTGATGCCGAACCACCCCAGGAGCCACATCGTGATGATCTGCACCGGCACCGGCAGCGCGCCGATGCGGGCGATGACGGAGTGGCGACGGCGCCTGCGGCGCGACGTCGCCGGGCCGTCCCATGGCGGCGCAGCAGCCCCCTCGGGGGATGGCGCAGGCGATGCCGGAGCCTGGCGGCCAGGGACTGGCAGGGTCGAAGGCGGCAAGCTGATGCTGTTCTTTGGCGCGCGCACGAAGGAAGAGCTGCCCTACTTCGGCCCGTTGCAGAGCCTGCCCAGGGACTTCATCGACATCAACCTGGCCTTCAGCCGCACGCCGGGCCAGCCGAAGGTTTATGTACAGGACCTGATGCGTCAGCGCGCGGCCGATCTCGCGCCGCTGCTGGCCGACCCCGATGCGTACTTCTACGTCTGCGGCCTGAAGTCGATGGAAGAAGGCGTGGTGCTGGCGCTGGCCGACATCGCGCGCGGCGCCGGGCTCGACTGGGACCTCGTGGGTTCAGCCATGAAGGCCCACGGCCGCCTGCACCTGGAGACCTACTGATGGACGCGCTGCACATCCACACCCGTGCCCCGGGCGTGGCCCAGGTGACGATGGCGCGGCCGGCGGTCTTCAACGCTTTTGACGAGGCGATGATCGGCGAGCTCGATGCCGCCTTCGCGCAGCTGGAAGCCGACCCCGCCGTGCGCGTGATCGTGCTCGCGGGCGACGGCAAGCACTTCAGCGCCGGCGCCGACCTGCAGTGGATGCAGCGCGCCAGCGAGGCCAGCCTCGAGTGGAACGTGGCCGATGCGCGCCGCTTCGCCGGCATGCTGGCGCGCATCGAACGTTGCCCGAAGCCCACGGTGGCGCGCGTGCAGGGCGCCGCCCTGGGCGGTGGCGTGGGCCTCACTTGCGTCTGCGACATCGCCATCGCGGCCGACAACGCCAGCTTCTCGGTGAGCGAGGCAAAGTTCGGCATCCTGCCGAGCGTCATCGGGCCGTACGTCACCAACGCGGTGGGCCAGCGGCAGGCGCGGCGGCTGGCGCTGACCACCGAGCGCGTCGGCGCGGCCGAGGCGCTGTCGATGGGCCTGGTCACGCGCGTCGTGGCGGCCGACGCGCTGGACGCCGCGGTCGACGAGGCCGTGGCCCAGCTGCTGGCCGGCGGGCCGAACGCCCAGCGCGAGATCAAGGCGCTGTTCGCGCAGTTGCACGAAGGCCCGGTGACGGACGCGGTGGTGGAGCTGACCGCGCAGACCATCGCCCGCGTGCGCGGCACCGACGAGGCGCGGGAGGGCTTTGCCGCCTTCCTTTCCAAGAGGCCGGCTTCGTGGATTCCACCGGCTTGAGCGGCGCCAACGCCACCCCGACGACACCACGACCATGAGCGCATCGAACAACACCCCCATCGTCGTCATCGGCGCCGGCATCATGGGCGCCGGCATCGCCCAGGTGGCCGCGCAGGCCGGGCACCCGGTGAAGCTGCACGACGCCCGCCCCGGCGCCGCAGCCGACGCCAAGGCCAAGCTCGAGACCACGCTCAACGGCCTCGTCGCCAAAGGCAAGCTCACGGCCGAGTCGGCCGCCA
>JAUMBF010000081.1:0-9737 GCA_032115875.1 Rubrivivax sp. | reverse complement strand
GGTATTCTACCCGTAAGCTCACCCTGGCGGTAGACACGTAAAACTGGAGAATGAGGCCTCATCTGGAAGACGAGGCGAAGATGAAGAAGTCGAAGTTCAGCGAGAGCCAGATCGTGGCGATTCTGAAGGAAGCGGAAGCAGGGGTTCCGTCGGCCGAGGTTGCACGCAAGCATGGGATCAGCGCTGCAACGCTGTACGCGTGGAAGAGCAAGTATGCGGGCGTCACGGTCTCGGAGTTGTCGCGGATTCGTGAGCTCGAGGCCGAGAACGCGAAGCTCAAGCGGATGTACGCGGATCTGGCGCTGGAGAACACGGCGATGAAGGACGTGATCTCGCGAAAGTGGTGACGCCGTCGGCGAAGCGGCAGGCGGTGCAACTGATGGTTCAGGAGCACCGCCTACCGATCAAACGGGCCTGCAACGCAGCGGGCTTGTCGCGGGCGGCGTTTTACAGGGCACCGAGCAGTGCGCTCGAGCGAGATGGTGAAGTCATCGAGGCGCTGAACGTCATCGTTGAGCGCAATAACCGCTGGGGCTTCTGGAAGTGCTTTGATCGGCTTCGCTTGAACGGGCGGACATGGAATCACAAGCGGGTGTGGCGCGTGTATTGCGAGATGGGATTGAACCTGCCGCGCAGGACGAAGAAGCGGATCGCGCAGCGCGAACCGATCCCGCTGGACGCTGGCACGTCAGTCAATCAGGGGTGGGCATTGGACTTCATGCACGATTCGCTCTACGACGGGCGTCGCTTCCGGACCTTGAACGTGATTGACGAGGCAAACCGGGAAGCGCTGACGATCGAAATAGGGACGTCGATACCGGCACGTCGGCTAATCCGTACGATGAGCAGACTGATTGACTGGTACGGCGCACCGGATTCGATCCGGATGGACAACGGACCGGAAATGACGTCGCATGAATTCACCGACTGGGCAGCAAGCCAGGGCATCAAGCTGCGCTACATCCAGCCCGGCGAGCCGAACCAGAACGCGTACATCGAGCGATTCAACCGGACCTATCGGCACGAAGTGCTCGACGCCTACTTGTTCAAAACCATCGAACAGGTGCAACACATCACCGAGGAATGGCTGCGCGAGTACAACGAGCAGCGACCTCACGACGCCCTGGGAGGGATGCCACCGAGGCAGTTCCTGCCCAGGCTAACAACGGCCCCAAACTCCAGCAATCAACTGTCTACTTGACGGGTGAGCTTACGCTGTCGCGCTCGTATACACATAAAACTATACGAACTGAGGACACAAGACCCCTCATGTTTGATAGACTTCTGTGCAAATGCTTAATACCTGTAGCTTGGAGCTCTACGCCGCTGGCGCTTGGCATGCCGCGGCGAGCGTGAGTCTGCTCGGGTCGGAAGCCGACGGCTGGAAGGCCAAGACGTACTCCGGCTACGCCGTTGAATGGGCGTTCGCGCACGCAGGCGCGACCGACGCACATGCCCTGTGCGCACGCAGGCCTGTCGGCCTGGAGCCTTACCAGGAGGAGCACTGGCCCGTGCACCTCATCGACATGCTCCCGCAAGGTTATGGCCGGCAGGAGTTGCTTCGCCGAATCGGAGCGCCTGCCGCGGCGGGTGTCGTAGCCGATTGGAAACTGTTGCTCGAAGGCGCAGGCAATCCCATCGGCAACCTGCGCGTCAAGGAGGCGGCGGACTGGCTGGCGGCCAACGACGGTTCGGACTACACCGTCGAGGACGCCAACGGCAACGCGATCACGGTCACGGGCGGCAGCTTCACGCTCAGCATCCCGGCGGGCCAGTCGACGGTGAACTTCAGCGTCGACCCGGTGGGCGATACGGTGTTCGAAGGTGCGGAGACGGTGATCGCGACGATCACGTCGGCCGCCACGACGAACAGCGCGGGCGGCAGCGTCAGCCTGGTCAACCTCACTGGCAAGGGCGCGGCCACGGGCAGCATCGTCGACGACGGCAGCGACCCTGACGGTACGGGCCCGCAGACGCCCGACGACGACCGCCCCGACGCCGTCGACGACGCGTTGACGCTGCAGTTCGAGGGCGAACTCGCGGCCCATGTGATCCTGAGCAACGACGGTCCGGCGCCTCGGACCCAGCTGTCCATCATCGGCATCCGCTACGTCGATGCGCTGGGTCGGTCTGCCCAGAGTGCTTTTGCCGACCTCGCGCCCTCGGGCCGGGCGGGCTACACCAAGCAGGTCACGCTGGCCGACGGCACGCTGCACCTGAACGCCGACGGGCAGACGCTGTACCAGCATGCCGGGCGCCGCTTCGAGGTCACCGCGGTCAGCCCGGACGGCGTGCTCGAGCACGACCCCGGCAACGGCGCCTGGCAGGTCGTGGCGCTGGGTGAATCGATCATCGTCACGCTGGCAGAGATCGAATCCGGCCGGCTGCGCTACACGCCCGAGGGGGGCGGCGCTGCCGTCAACCAGCCGGTGGCCACGGTGGCCCGCGTGGTCGAGCTCGATTGGCGGACCGACGGGTTCGAGTACACGATCGCCGACAGCGGGGGCCTGGCGCCTGACACCGCTACCGTGCGCTACACGGTGCAGGGGGGCGACGAAGACATCTTCCAGGACCCCATCGACCTGGGGGACGATGCCGACATCGACGGCATCACGGCCACGGTGGAATCGGTGCTGGCCAACCGGGCGCGCGGCCTGGACGGGATACGTGCCGAGACCTATACGCTGGACCTGCGCAACCTCATCGGCACCGGCGCGCAGGGCCAATCGGAGGCGCAGATCGGCACCGCCTACGACGGTGACCTCAACCTCGACCTGCCCGACTCCATCGGCGACGCCCTGCAGAACGCCGTCACCACCTTCGCGTGGATCAACAACGGCTATTTCGAGGCAGCCAACGCCGACCCCTTCGCCAGCGATGTCAAGGCCATCGTGACGCTGGTGGCCGAGGACTCTGCATCTTCCCGCAGCGTGCCCGACCCGCTGGTCCAGTTGCGCGACGTCCGCGTGGCGGCGCTGACCGCCACCCAGCTCGCCGCCCTGCAGCCGCTGGTGCAGTTCACGCCGGGGTGGAGCCCGATGGGCTTCTCGGCGGAGGTGCGCGCCGATGCCCCGCCGGGTACCGTGATCGACCACGACCCGACGCGTACCGGCCAGCAATGGCGCTTCACGGTGGACATCTCGCGCACCGGCGAGACCCTGGACACCTTCATGGCCTTCTACAAGTGGGTGGACCAGGCCACGGTCGACGCCTACGAGCTGGCGGGTGTGCCCTTGACCGATCTGAGCGGCGCGGCGATCACGCGGGAAGGCTGGGTGGACTTCACCCGCGTGGAGCCGGGCGGCGACGGCGTGCAGATCGCGCGGACGCCGGATGGTGGAGTGCTGTTCCTCGACTACGTCATCACCGACAACGCCTTCGGGGATGCCGACCTCACGCCCGGGCGCATCACCGACCCCGGCATCCCGGTCTTCTTCACCCGCACGATCGAGGTCTCGGGCCAGAGCGACGTGGCCGAGGGATCCAACGCCGTGTTCAGGGTCACCTTGAACGTGCCTAAGTCGGCGCCGACGGCCGTGCGCCTGAGCCTGGCCGATGGGCCGGGCGCCAGTGGCACCGATTCGCCCGGCGGCACGCCGGCCGACTACAGCCCGGCCTCGATGCACGCCTACTACTTCGACGCGCTGGGCGCGCGTCAGTCCCTGGCCATCGCCGCGGACGGCACGGTCGTGCTGCCGGCCCGCCTGACGAGCTTCTTCGTCAGTGTGCCGACGGTCGACGATTTCGAGCTCGAGGGCCCCGAGACCTTTGCGCTGACCGCCACCTTGCCTGAAGGCACAAGCGCCCAGGCCGTGGCCACCCTGCTGGACGACGGCAGCGGCAAGGTCTATCGCCCCGACGGCACGGCCGATCCTTCGGCGGTGCCCAGCGACGACCGGCCGAGGCCGCGCCCCGAGCTGCCGGCATCCCCGCCGCCGCCCGCGCCGCCCGCTCCGCCACCCGCGCCGACCGAAGCGCCACCACCACCGGCGTCGTCCCCGTTCAACTCGGCGCTGCAGATCGATCCTGGCAGTCCCGCGCAGCCGACGTCGCGCTTGCTGCCGATCCCCGATTCCGGCCGTGGCCCGGGCATGGGCGAGGCGCTGACCAGCTCTGCAGGGTTCAGAGCCGTGGTCATGGAGGCGGAGCAACCGGCGCTGCTCGCGTTCAGGGGCATCACCGATCAGTTCGTCGAGGGCAACCGCACCACCACCTTCAACCTGCCCGCCGATGCATTCGTGCACACCCGGCCCGAGGCGGTGCTCACCCTGGGGGCCCGGCTGACCGATGGGCAGGACCTGCCGGCGTGGATTCGCTTCGACGCCCAGGCCGGCACCTTCACGGTGACGCCGCCGCCCGGGTTCGCGGCGGTGCTGGAGGTTCGGATCACCGCGCGCGACAACGAAGGCAGGGAAGCTGCCGCCCTGTTCAAGTTCAACGTCGGCCAGGGCGCCTCGGTGCTGGAGCCGGCCTCGGCCCCTGCGCCGGCCGGCGACACGCCGCGCCCCCAGAGCCGCAGCGGTCTGTCGGAGCAGATCCGCCAGGCGCAGGGTCGGGGTGGGATGCAGGCTTCGTGGTGGCGCGCCCCCGGGGTCAGCGATCAGGGGCTGGCCGGGGGCGCGGAGCGCGGTATCGACCGCTCGCCGGGTATCGCCGTCGCGGGCCGGCCAGCCGGCCTGCTCGAGCGCATCCTGGCGTCGCGAGCCGTGCAGGATCGCGTGCTTGATGCGGCGCGGGCCGCCGAGGCTCGTGCGCCTGTCGAAGGCCAGGCGCCCGCCGCGCCGCGCGGTGATGCGGGTGCTTCGTCCCGCGAGGCGTCCGCGCCCCGGGCTGCGGTGCCGCCGCAGCCCTCGGGCGGGTGATGCCGGCGCAGGCGGTCGTGGCCGCGCCGGGCCTCGAGCACACGCTCGCCACACTGCTCGACCTGACGCGGCTGGCGCAGCGGGCGCGCACCGAGGCCGAGCTGGGCTTCGTGCTCGTCAACGACAGCCTGCGCCTGCAGCCCTACCGGCTGGCGGTGCTGTGGCGCGCCGGGCGCGGCATCGAGGCGCTGTCGGGCCTGGTGCAGCCCGAGGCTGACGCACCCTATGCCCAGTGGGCGCAGGGGCTGTGCCGGCACCTGCAGCGCAGCCTGCCAGCCGACGGCCAGCCCCGGGCCTTCACCAGCCTTGACCTGCCGCCGGAGCTGGCCGCGCCCTGGGCCGAATGGTGGCCGGCGCAGGCGCTGTGGCTGCCGCTGCCGCCGGCCGACCCGCCCGCGCCCACCGAGGCCGCGGGCGCCGCCGCGGCGCCGCTGCCGCTGCCGCGGCGGGCCGAGCCGCCGGCCGCCGCGCTGGTGCTGGTGCGCGACGAGCCGTGGACGGAGCCCGAGCGCCTGCTGCTGCAGGAATGGACTGCGATCTGGTGGCACGCCTGGGCTGCGCTGCGGCGCCAGCCCCGGGTGGCCTGGTGGCGGCCCTGGCGGCGCGACCCCGCCGCCGGCCCGGCGGCGCGGCGCTGGTGGCGGCGGCCTGCGCCGTGGGTGCTGGCGGCGCTGGCGGGGCTGGCCTTCGTGCCGGTGCGGCTGTCGGTGCTGGCGCCGGGTGAACTGGTGCCGCGCAACCCGGTGGTCGTGCGCGCGCCGCTGGAAGGCGTCATCGACGCCTTCCACGTCAAGCCCAACGACGACGTGGCGCCCGGCCAGCCGCTGTTCGGCTTCGACGAGGCGCTGATCCGCAGCCGCCTGCGCGTGTCGCAGCAGGCCCTGGCGACCGCGAGCGCCGAGTACCGGCAGACGGCCCAGCAGTCGCTGGTGGACGCGCGCGTGCGCCCGCAGCTGGCGGCGCTGTCCGGGCGCATCGAGGAGCGCGCGGCCGAGGTGGCCTTTCTGCGCGAGCAACTGCAGCGCAGCCGCGTGCTGGCGCCACAGGCCGGGGTGGCGCTGTTCGACGATCCGGCGCAGTGGATCGGCAAGCCGGTGGTGGTCGGCGAGCGCATCCTGCGCATCGCCGCGCCCGACGACGTGGAGATCGAAGCCTGGCTGCCGGTGGCCGACGCAATCGAGCTGCCGCCCGGCACGCCGGTGCAGCTGTTTCTGAATGCCCGGCCGCTCGAGCCCGTGGCTGCCACGCTGCGCTTCATGGCGCACGAGGCGGTGCAGCGCCCCGACGGCAGCTGGGCCTACCGCTTGCGCGCCACGCTGGCCGCGCCCGCAGGGCAGCGCGTGGGGCTGAAGGGCACCGCCCGGCTCGAGGGCGAGTCGGTGCCGCTGGCCTATTGGGTGATGCGCCGGCCCATCGCCACCGCGCGCGCCTGGCTGGGGCGCTGACGATGACGGCCGCCGCCCCGTCGAAGCTGGCTCCGCTGCGCGAGGAACTGGCCCTGCTGCCCGGCCCGGTGCTGCCCGACGGTCAGCCCAGCTGGACGCTGCACGACCCGGTGCGCAACCTGTTCTTCCGCATCGACTGGCCCACCTTCGAGGTGCTGAGCCGCTGGCCCCTGGGCGACGCGCGCGCCATCGCCGCTTCGGTGGGCGGCGCGACGACGCTGGCTCTGGACGTCTGCGCCGTCGAGGTCGTGGCCGCCTTCCTCGTCGCCAACCAGCTGCTGCGGCCGCAGGGCGATGCCAGCGCGCGCCGGCTGGCCGAGCGCCGCGCGGCGCTGCGGGGCAGCGCGTGGCACTGGCTGCTGCACCACTACCTGTTCTTCCGCGTGCCGCTGTTCAAGCCCGACCGGATGCTCGGGCGCACCCAGCACCTGGCCGGGCTGTTCTGCACGCCCGTCTTCGCGGTGCTCACGCTCGTGACCCTGGTCTTCGGGCTGGTGCAGGTGCTGCGCCAGTGGGACGCCTTCGCGGCGCAGTTCGTCGATGTCTTCAGCCTCGAGGGCCTGGCGGCGTACGCGGTGGCGCTGGTCGTCGTCAAGACCTTGCACGAGCTGGGCCACGCCTACACCGCCAAGCGCCTGGGCTGCCGAGTGCCGACGATGGGCGTGGCCTTCATGGTGCTGTGGCCCATGGCCTACACCGACACCAACGAGGCCTGGCGGCTGACCGATGCGCGCCAGCGGCTGCAGGTGTCGGTGGCCGGCATCGCCACCGAGCTCATCGTCGCGGTCTGGGCCACGGCGGCCTGGGGGCTGCTGCCCGACGGGCCGGCCCGCTCGGCGGCCTTCGTGCTGGCCACCACCAGCTGGATCGCCACGCTGGCCATCAACGCCAGTCCCTTCATGCGCTTCGACGGCTATTTCATCCTGTCGGACGCTCTGGACATGCCCAACCTGCACGAGCGCTGCTTCGCGCTGGCGCGCTGGAAGCTGCGCGAATGGCTGTTCGCCCTGGGCGAAGACCCGCCCGAGCCGATGCCGGCGCGGCGGCGGCGCTGGATGATCGGCTTTGCCTGGTGCACCTGGCTGTACCGGCTGGTGCTGTTCATCGGCATCGCGCTGCTGGTCTACCACCTGTTCTTCAAGGCGCTGGGCGTCTTCCTCTTCGTGGTGGAGATCGCCTGGTTCATCCTGCGGCCGCTGCGCATGGAGCTGCGCGCCTGGGGCCAGCGGCGCCGGCAGATCCTGCAGCGCGGCCGCACCGGTGTGAGCCTGCTGGTGGTGCTGGCGCTGGTGGGCCTGAGCTTCCTGCCCTGGCCGGGCCGGGTCACCGCCAGCGCCGTGCTGCGGCCGGCCGAGGCTTGGCCGGTGTACGCGCCGGCCGGCGCTCGCATCGACGCGCTGCCCTATGCCGAAGGCGACCGGGTGCCCGCGGGCGAGGTGCTGGTGCGGCTGCACCTGCCCGACCTGCAGAGCCGGCGCCAGGCGGTGACGGCGCGCGTGGAGCAGTTGCGCTGGCAGGCGGCGGCGTCCAGCTTCGACGAGCAGACGCGCGAGAAGATGATGGTCACCGAGGAGTCGCTGGTGACGGCGCAGGCCGAGCTGGCCAGCATCGACACCGAGCTGCGCAACTACCTGCCGCGCGCGCCTTTCGAGGGCCGGCTGCGCGATGTCGACCCCGACCTGCGCGTGGGCCAGTGGGTGGGCGAGCGCGAGCGCCTGGCGGTGCTGGTGCGCGAGGGCGGCGCCTGGCTGGCCGAGACCTGGCTGGACGAGCAGGACGTGGCGCGCGTGCGCGTGGGCGATCGCGCCGTCTTCACCCAGGACGGCCTGGGCGCGCCGCCGTTGGCGCTGACGGTGCAGGCCATCGACCGCGATGCGTCGCGCACGCTGCCGCGGCCGGAGCTGGCGGCCCAGGTCGGCGGCCACGTGCTGGTGCGCGAGCAGGCGGGCCAGCTGGTGCCCGAGCGCGCCGTCTACCGCGTGCAACTGGCGCCCGAGGGCCCGCTGCCCCCGGCGCTGGCCTCGCGGGCCTGGCGCGGCACGCTCACCGTGCACGCCCAGCCCGAGGCGCCCGCCCGGCGCTACCTACGCCAGGCGGGCTCGGTGCTCGTGCGCGAGCTTGGGTTCTGAGCCCGGACCCGGGCGCTTATCTGCCATGGAACATGGCAGATCTTGATTGGAAACCTGCCTCAGCCAGGCTCACCCAGTGAGCTACTGACCTCATAACCTGAGCTCTCCTGACGACGGAGAGCCACGATGTCCAGCCACAAGATCCAGTTCTTGCCCGGCATGTCGATCCCCGAATTCCTGCGGCATATCGGCACTGAAGACCTGTGCGTCGAAGCTCTGGAGCGGACGCGTTGGCCGCAGGGGTTCCGCAACCCGCGCTGCGACATGCGCGGCACTACCTCGTCGGCCAGGGGCTGGCCATCAATCTCATCAGCCAGGCCAAGACGGTGATCTCGGCGCTGGCACTCAAGCGTGATCTGGGCGTCAGCTGCCCATCTGCGTGGCTGCTGCGCCAGAAGATCAAACGCGCCATGGCCGATCGGGAGGCCGCCCATCTGCTGGAAGGCGCGGTGCACTTGGACGACGCCTACCTCGGTGGAGAGCGCTCTGGGGACATACGCCTGCCCCGGGTGGTGGGCACCCTCAAGCCCAAGGACCTGCCCGAGTTCAGGTGGATCAACACCGTGCTGGGCAACCTCAAGACCACGCTGTCCGGCGGGTTCCACGCGCTGAAGTACCGCGAGTACGGCCAGACCTACCTGGCGGCCTTCGCCTACCGGTTCAACCGGCGCTTCGACCGGCGCTGCCTGGTGGCGACCCTCATCGCCGATGTGGCGCGCAGCAAGCCAGTGCCAGAAAAAGTGGTCAGGCGGGGGCATGGTCAGGCAGTTTTGTAATCTCATAAAACGTTTTTGTTAACTTTCCTACCCTAAGGTACCATTTTTAACGGTACGAATGCAAGCGAGATCGATTTATCCTAGGGTTTGCTACGGTGCCGCCAGAGCGGTGCTGCTACTGATTGGAGCAAGTGCTCTGGCGGCAAGACTGTCCCGACCCGTATCTTCCACAGCCATACCTCGTGCAGCGGTCATAAGTGTCTTCCTACTCATGCTGCTCGCTGGAGCCGTGACGTTGATCACAACACCGGAAGGCGAGCGATGGTCTGCATTGTTAGGGCATACCTGGTGGATCTGCCCGTGGATGTTGATGATGCTGTCGTTACCCGCGCTGACCGCCATTCTGTGGTCGATGCGTAGCCTCGCGCCCACTCGACTGAAGCAAGCAGGTTTTGCAGCTGGATTGGTCGCGGGTGTCGTGGGCGCGATGGGGTATTCATTGGCCTGCCCGGAAACGTCTGTTGCCTTCGTGGCGGTTTGGTACTCCCTAGGAATTGTTCTGACAGGATGGGTTGGTCAGTGGCT
>JAUMBF010000080.1:0-7681 GCA_032115875.1 Rubrivivax sp. | reverse complement strand
CCAGCCTCTGGACCACGGAGGAGCTGACCCTTCGCGCCAGCGGCGAGCCCTTGAACCCGGCGCACTTCAAGGCGCACCTGCAGAGCCGCTACCTCGGCTGATCCGGCGTCGATGGGGGCAGCGCCCGCTCGAGGTCGTCAAGCACCTCGTCCAGGTGGCGCAACGCCTGCGCTGCGGCGGTGCGTGGTGTCATGGTGCTCCGGCGGTGGCGCGGCAACAGGCGGCAGGAGGGGTCGTCCAGCTTGGCCTCGTCCAGTGCCAGGCCATGGCGCGCGAGCACCGGGCGCAAGGTGCTGCGGCGCTTTCGAAGGTCGGCCCGCGTCGCCTGGTAGGCGTGTTCGGCCAGGGCGCGGCGCTGGCCATAGGCAAAGACGTTGGCCAGGAACATCGCCGGGTCGCGGTGGTCGGGCTCGAACAGCAGCAGGTCGGCCTGCGGGTGGCTGGCCGCGTAGCCCTTGAGACCCAGCTCCAGGCGCGAGTGGATGAGGCTGCGGAAGGTCTGGCTCAGCACCACGGGCAGGCCGCCGTCGATGATGCGCGGGATGGGGGCCTCGCCGCCGGCCAGCACGCGGTGGCGCTGCGGGTGGCGTGCGTCGAAGGGCACCAGCGGGTTCAGGCAGAGCACCAGCCCGACGCCATCGTCCAGCAGCACGCTGGCGTGCAGAGTCTTCTTCAGCGCCCCGTCCACGCACCAGCGTCCGTCCACCGGGACCGGCGCGAAAAGCCCCGGCAAGGCGGCGCTGGCCGCCACGGCGCGCGAGATCGGCACGTGGTCGAAGCCCGGGCGCCCGAAGGGCAGGGCCTCGCCGCTGTCGAGGTCGGTGGCGACGATGACGAGGCGGCGGCCTCGCGTGGCAGCCAGCACCCGGAAGTCGTCGCTGCGGCCGGGCGCCGACAGCAGCGCGGCAAGCCGAGACTCAATGGGCTCATGGCTGAACAGGCCCGCAGGCAGCGCGCGGCCCAGCTGCTCCAGGGCTGTCAGCCAGGGACGGCCGCGCAGCACCTGCCATGTGGCCTGGCCGGCCAGGCGGGGCAGCGAGGCGACACGGCCGGCCCACTCAGCCAGGGCCGGGCGCGTGAACATCGCCGCCGGCACGTGGTCGGGGTGGCGCCGGTCGCCGTCGATGAAGGCGGTGCAAAGGGCGCGGGCCGTCATGCCGTTGGCCAGGCCGGCGGCGAGGAAGCTGCCGGCTGACACGCCGACATACCCGTCCATCGCGTTCAGGTCGAGACCGGCGATGGACTCCTCAAGCGCCACCAGGGCGCCGATCTCGTAGACCGCGCCCAGTGGGCCGCCACCGGCCAGGGCCAGACCGACACGGCCCATCGTTCAGGCCGGCCGCTCAGGCCCCGGCCGCCTTGCGGCGGGTGCGCTTGGCAGGGGCGGCGGGTGCCGGCGCAGCCGGCTTGGAGACGGCCCTGGTCGCTGGCTTGGCGGCGGCTTTGCGCGCCGCCTTGGGTGCTGCGGCTGCCGTGCCCCTGGACAGCCTGGCCACGGCCGTGGCCAGCGCGTCGACGCGCTCGGTCAGCGACTGCACGTCCTTGGCCGTGGGCACACCCAGCTTGTTCAACGCCTTGGCGGTGCGGGCCTCGAAGATCGCTTCGAGCTTGTCCCAGTTCTGGCCGGCCTTGGCCTGCACGTTGCCGGCCATCGCGGTCATCTTGCCGGTGACCTCGGAGATCTTGTCCTCGGCGATGCCCTGGGTCTTCTTCTGCAGACTCATGCCTTCCTTGACGAGAGCCTCGAACACCTTCGTGCCCTCTTCCTGGGCCTTGCTGAAGGCGCCCATCCCAGCCAGCCAGATCTGCTGGGCCGAATCCTTGACGGCGCCGGCCAGCTGGCTGTCCATCAGGCCGCCGGCAGCCCTGGCGCTGCCTTTGGCGCTGCTCGCGGCGGTGTCGGTGCTCTTCATCTTCTTGACCATGGCGGCTTCCTCGTGCGCGGGTGGTGCGCCACACGACATGGCAGCGCTGGGGGGAATATAGGGTTCATCCCTGGAGCGGACACCCTAGACGCCTAGTGAGACCGCTCTATCCTGCCGGCTGGCACACGCCACGCGGCACGCGGCACGCGGCACGGCGACAGCGCCGCGGCGAACCCCCGAACGAGGAGATCCCGGCATGCACTACTTCGTCACCGGCGCCACCGGCTTCATCGGCAAGCGTCTCGTCAAGGCCCTTCTGGCCCGCCGCGGCAGCACCGTGAGCTTCCTCGTGCGCGAGGGCAGCGAGGGCAAGCTCGCGGCGCTGTACGAGTACTGGGGCCTGACCGGCACCGCGAAGAAGCGGGCCCTGCCCGTGACCGGCGACCTCACCGCCCGGAAGCTGGGCGTGGCGGCCGACGCGATGAAGGCGCTGAAGGGCCAGGTCGACGCCGTCTACCACCTGGCCGCCGTCTACGACCTGGGCGCCGACGCCGACAGCCAGGTGGCCGTCAACATCGAGGGCACGCGCAACGTCTGCGAGTTTGCCAAGGCGGTGGACGCAAAGCACCTCCACCACGTCAGCAGCATCGCCGCCGCCGGCTTGTACGAGGGCGTGTTCCGCGAGGACATGTTCGACGAGGCCGATGGTCTGGACCACCCGTACTTCATGACCAAGCACGAGAGCGAGAAGATCGTGCGCCGCGAGTGCAAGGTGCCCTGGACGGTGTACCGACCGGCCGTGGTGGTGGGCGACAGCCGCACCGGCGAGATGGACAAGATCGACGGTCCCTACTACTTCTTCAAGCTCATCCAGCGCATGCGGCAGATCCTGCCGCCGTGGTTCCCGAGCGTGGGCCTGGAGGGCGGGCGCATCAACATCGTGCCGGTGGACTTCGTGGTCGCCTGCCTCGACCACATCAGCCACTCGCGGCACGCCATCGCCGGCAAGTGCTACCACCTGGTCGACCCGCAGGGCTACCGCGTCGGCGACGTGCTGGACATCTTCAGCAAGGCCGCGCACGCGCCGAAGATGAACCTCTTCGTCAACGCGGCGCTGCTGGGCTTCGTGCCCAAGAGCGTGAAGAAGGGCCTGATGGCGCTGGCGCCGGTGCGCCGCATCCGCCATGCGGTGATGAAGGACCTGGGCCTGCCGGAGGACATCTTCCAGCTGGTGAACTACCCCACGCGCTTCGACCGCCGCGAGCTCGACGCCGCGCTCAAGGGCAGCGGCATCGAGTGCCCGAACCTGCACGACTACGCCTGGCGCCTGTGGGACTACTGGGAGCGCCACCTCGACCCCGACCTGTTCATCGACCGCAGCCTCAAGGGCACGGTGGGCGGCAAGGTGGTGCTGGTGACGGGCGGCAGCTCGGGCATCGGCCTGGCGGCGGCGTGCAAGTTCGCCGAGGCCGGCGCGGTGACGATCATCTGCGCGCGCGACGCCGGCAAGCTGACCGAGGCCGTGCAGGCGATCGTGGCGCATGCCAAGGCCAAGGGCACGGCCGACCCGAAGGTGTTCAGCTACAGCGTCGACATTGCCGACGCGGAGGGCTGCGCGGCCTTCGTGAAGACGCTGGAGGAGGTGCACGGCGGCGTCGACTTCCTCGTCAACAACGCCGGCCGCAGCATCCGCCGCGCCATCGAGAACAGCTACGACCGCTTCCACGACTTCGAGCGCACCATGCAGCTGAACTACTTCGGCTGCCTGCGCATCACCATGGGTCTGCTGCCGGGCATGGCCAGAAAGAAGCGCGGCCATGTCGTCAACATCAGCTCCATCGGCGTGCTGACCAACGCGCCGCGCTTCAGCGCCTACGTGGCCAGCAAGGCGGCGCTGGACGCCTGGACGCGCTGCGCCAGCAGCGAGTTCGCCGACCAGGGCATCACCTTCACCACCATCAACATGCCGCTGGTGCGCACGCCGATGATCGCGCCCACCAAGATCTACAACAACGTGCCGACGCTGGCGCCCGAGGAGGCCGCCGACATGATCGCGCAGGCCTGCATCGCCAAGCCGGTGCGCATCGCCACGCGGCTGGGCATCTTCGGCGAACTGCTGCACGCCGTGTCGCCACGCATCGCGCAGATCGTGATGAACACCACCTTCCGCATGTTCCCCGACAGCGATGCGGCCAAGGGCGACAAGGGTGGCAGGCCGCAGCTCAGCGCCGAGGCCATCGCATTGCAGCAGATGATGCGCGGCATCCACTTCTGACCGCGGCGCGCCCGGCAGGGTGCGGGCCGGCCGCCGCGACCTCAGGCGTAGCGCGCCATCGAGAGCCCGCTCACATCGATCTCCGGTGTTCGGCCGCTCACGAGATCGGCGATGACGCGCCCGGTGCCGCAGGCCATGGTCCAGCCGAGCGTGCCGTGCCCGGTGGCCAGCAGCAGGTTCTGCACGGGCGTGGGCCCGATGATGGGCGTGCCGTCCGGCGTCATCGGGCGCAGGCCGCACCAGAAGCTGGCGCGGGCGACGTCGCCGCCCTGCGGGAACAGGTCGGTCACCACGTGTTCCAGCGTGGCGCGGCGCGGCGCGCGCAGAGCCAGGCTGTAGCCGGCCAGCTCGGCCGTACCGCCCACGCGAATGCGGTCGCCCAGCCGAGTGACGGCTACCTTGTGCGTCTCGTCCATGATGGTGCTTTCGGGCGCGTGCGCGGCGTCGGTGATCGGCACCGTGATCGAGTAGCCCTTGACCGGGTAGACCGGGATGCGCAGGCCCACCGGCTCAAGCAGCTTGGGGCTGTACGAGCCGAGCGCCAGCACCACCTTGTCGGCACGCAGCAGCCCGGCGTCGGTGTGGACGCCTGTGACGGCGCCGCCGCCCACCTGCAGCGCCTCGATGCGCGTGTTCCAGCGGAACTGCACGCCCAGCGCCGCGGCCATCCCGGCCAGGCGGTTGGTGAACTGGAAGCAGTCGCCGGTCTCATCGTTGGGCAGCCTGAGCGCACCCACGAACTTGTGCTGCGTGTGCCTCAGCGCCGGCTCGACGCGGCACAAGCCCTCGCGGTCGAGCACCTCGAAGGGCACGCCGTACTGGCGCAGCACCTCGACGTCGCCGCCGATGCCGTCGAGCTGCTTGTGCGTGCGGAACAGCTGCAGCGTGCCCTGCGCGCGGTCGTCGTAGGCGATGCCCGTCTCGGCGCGCAGCGTCCTCAGCACGTCGCGGCTGTACTCGGCGATCGGCACCATGCGGCTCTTGTTCAGCGCATAGGCCCGCGCCGTGCAATTGGCCAGCATCGCCGCGCCCCAGCGCCACATGGCGGGGTCCAGCAGCGGCCAGATCACCAGCGGGCTGTGCTGCATCAGCATCCACTTGATGGCCTTGATCGGCACGCCCGGCCCAGCCCACGGCGCGCTGTAACCCGGGCTGACCTCGCCTGCGTTGGCGAAGCTGGTCTCGAGCGCCGGGCCGCTTTGGCGGTCGACGAGTTCGACCTCATGCCCGGCTTGCGCCAGAAAGTAGGCGCAGCTCACGCCGATCACACCGCCACCGAGCACCAGCACCTTCATGCAAGACCGCCTTCGAGAGTTGCAACACTGTAGAGCGGCGGGCGGCGGCAACGTGATGCGAATTCTTCGACAATGCCCGAATGAATCCCGCTTCGACCCCGTCTCGGCTGACGATGCTTCAGGTGCTGGTGTGCGGCGCGCTGGTCGTGACGCTGAGCATGGGCATCCGCCACGGCTTCGGCCTGTGGCTGCAGCCCATCACCATGGACCGCGGCTGGAGCCGCGAGACCTTCGCCTTTGCGCTGGCCGTGCAGAACCTGGCCTGGGGCCTGGCCGGGCCTGTGGCCGGCATGTGGGCCGACCGGTTCGGCGCCTTCCGCGTGCTCGTGGCGGGCTCGGTTCTGTACGCCGCCGGCCTGGCGGTGATGGCCTCGGCCACCAGCGGCATCGGCTTTCTGGGCGGCACCGGGCTGCTGCTGGGCATGGCACAGGCCGGCACCACCTACGCGGTGATTTACGGCGTCATCGCGCGCAATGTCGCGCCCGAGAAGCGCTCCTGGGCGATGGGCCTGACGGCCGCCGCAGGCTCGTTCGGCCAGTTCCTGATGGTGCCGGTGGAGAACTGGCTCATCGCCGGCGCGGGCTGGCAGAACGCCTTGTTCGTGCTCAGCCTGGCGGCGCTGTTGATCATCCCGCTGGCCTTCGGTCTGAAGGAGCCCGCCCGGGCGGCCGCCACGGGCCCGCAGCAGACGGTGCGTTCCGCGCTGAAGGAGGCCTTCGCCTACCGCAGCTTCCAGCTGTTGATGGCCGGCTACTTCGTCTGCGGTTTCCAGGTGGTGTTCATCGGCGTGCACCTGCCCAGCTACCTCAAGGATCAGGGCCTGGCCCCGGGCGTGGCCACGGTGGCGCTGGCGCTCATCGGCCTGTTCAACGTGTTGGGCACCTACGCCGCCGGGGCCTTGGGGCAGACGCTGGCCAAGCGCCACATCCTGGCGGCCATCTACCTGCTGCGCGCGCTGGCCATCGTGCTGTTCATCAGCCTGCCGCTCACGCCGACGAGCGTCTACGTGTTCTCGGCCGTGATGGGCCTGCTGTGGTTGTCCACCGTGCCGCCCACCAACGCCATCGTGGCGCAGATCTTCGGCGTCCAGTACATGAGCATGCTCGGCGGCTTCGTGTTCCTCAGCCACCAGGTCGGCAGCTTCATGGGGGTGTGGCTGGGCGGGCTGCTCTACGACCGCACCGGCAGCTACGACGTGGTCTGGTGGATCGCCATCGCGCTGGGCGTGTTCGCGGCGCTTGTGAACCTGCCGGTGCGCGAGTCGGCGATTGCCCGGCCGCAGGCGCAGCCGGCCTGAGGGCGAGGGCGTCGGGCGATGAACACGCTGCGACGCCACGGCCCGCGCCTGGTTGCCTGGGCCGCCGTGCTGCTGGCCTTGGTGCTGGTGTTTGCGGCCTATCTCGACCCGCACCTGATGGTCGACCTCGCCAACCGCGTGTGGGCCTGCTTCTGACGGCGCGGTGGCGATGAGCGTCCCCTCGGCCTGGGTGCGGTACTTTGCCGGACTCATCCGGCCCGGCGGCACGGTGCTCGATCTGGCGTGCGGCAACGGCCGCCACGTGCACTGGCTCGCCGACCGGGGCTGCGCCGTCACGGGCGTGGACCGCGACGCCGAGGCGCTGGCCGACGAGGGCGTGCTGCTGTACGAGACCTTTGCGCTGGGCCAGCAGGAGATCGGTCGGCCCTCCCGCCCCGAGTTCCTGCTGGCCCCGGGCGAACTGCCCGCGTCCTTTGCGGACTTGCGCGTCGTGGCCTTCGAAGACGGCTTCGAGCGGCCGCCCGCGGCCGCGGCGCTGCGTTTCGTGCAGCGGCTGGCGGTGGTGCGGCTGCCGTCGGCCGCGGGGTGCCGGGTGCGACCGCTAAAATCCACCGCTTTCCTTTAGAGCCCTGACGGCCGCGCGGCTTGCGGCCAAGGGCATCGGCCCATGAATCCCATCGCAGGCAGCATCGTGGCGCTCGTCACGCCGATGACCGACGACGGTCGCATCGATTTCGACGCGTTCAAGCGCCTGATCGACTGGCACATCGCCGAGGGCACCGACTGCATCGGCGTCGTGGGCACCACCGGCGAGTCGCCCACGGTGAGCATGGAGGAGAACTGCGAGCTCATCCGTGTGGCCGTGCAGCACGCCGCCGGCCGCGTGCCCGTGATGGCCGGCACCGGTGCCAACAGCACCGCCGAGGCCATCGAGCTCACGCGTTACGCCCAGAGCGTGGGCGCCGACTGCCACCTCTCGGTGGTGCC
>JAUMBF010000079.1:0-27205 GCA_032115875.1 Rubrivivax sp. | reverse complement strand
GAACTCACCGCCCTGCGCAGAGGGTGGCGCATCCGTGACGGCGGCGACGGCGGCGCGGGCGGCTTCATGACGGGCAACGTGGCTGGCTTCGGCGATCATGTCCATGGCTTCCTCGTGGTTCGGGTATTGCGTCTTTCCGGAGGTATCGACCGTCCGCGCCGCAACTTGAGCCTGCGGTGTGGACGGGGCGTCGGGTTCAGAAGGTTTGCTCGAGCACGGACACGTCGTCCAGGTAGCGTGCAGATGGCAGATTGGCTGATCAGCGCGGCGGTGATGGCGAGCATGCGGCCTTGCCGGGTACTGATCTCAGCGCGTGAGAGTCTTTCGGGCGTGCCCGAGCGACGCATCCAAAGGCGTCCGATCCAGGAGCGTCGGCGTGGCGAGCGGGCATGGGCGAAAGACTCTCCAGCTCTCAGTGGCGGGCGCGCCGGATCAGGGCGCCGATGTCCAGGATCAACGCGACGCGGCCGTCGCCCATGATGGTGGCACCGGACACATCGTCGACCTTGCGGTAGTTGCTTTCGAGGTTCTTCACCACCACCTGCTGCTGTCCGAGCAGCTCGTCGACCAGCAGTGCGACACGGCCGCCCTCGGCCTCCACGACGACCATGATGTTGGTGCTGCGATCAAAGTCGAAGCGTGGCACTTCGAAGACCTTCTCCAGGTTGAGGACGGGCATGTAGTCGCCGCGCACCTCGACGACCCGGCCTGAGCCGCCGATCGTCTTGACCATGCCAGGCTGCACCTGGAACGACTCGACGACGCTGGACAGCGGCAGGATGTAGACCTCTTCGCCGACGCCCACGCTCATGCCGTCCATGATGGCCAAGGTGAGCGGCAGACGCACCCGCACGGTCATGCCGTAACCCTCGGCGGAGTCGATCTCCACCGTACCGCCCAGGGCCGTGATGTTCTTCTTGACGACGTCCATGCCGACGCCGCGCCCCGACACGTCCGTCACCTGCTCCGCGGTACTGAAGCCGGGGGCGAAGATCAGGCTGTAGACCTCGCTGTCGCTCATCGCGTCCGAGACGTCGAGGCCACGCTCGCGTGCCTTATTCAGCAGCTTGGCGCGGTTGAGGCCCTTGCCGTCGTCGCGCACCTCGATGACGATGCTGCCGCCCTGATGGCTGGCGATCAGCGTGATCGTGCCCTGCTCGGGCTTGCCCTTGGCCAGTCGCTCGGCCGGCATTTCGATGCCGTGATCGCAGCTGTTGCGCACCAGGTGCGTCAGCGGGTCGGTGATCTTCTCGACCAGACCCTTGTCCAGTTCGGTGGCTTCGCCCACCTGCACCAGCTCGACTTTCTTGCCCAGCTTGCTCGCCAGGTCGCGCAGCATGCGCGGAAAGCGGTTGAACACCAGCGACATCGGGATCATGCGGATCGACATCACCGCTTCCTGCAGATCGCGTGTATTGCGCTCCAGGTCCGCCATGCCGCTGCTGAGCTGCTGGTGCAGGCCGGAGTCCAGGCCCTTGCTGTTCTGCGCCAGCATGGCCTGCGTGATGACGAGCTCGCCCACCAGGTTGATCAGCTGGTCGACCTTCTCGACGCTGACGCGCAAGGTGCTGGACTCTGGCGAGGCGGCGGCCTTGGCCTCCACCTTGGGGGCGACGGGCTTGACCGCTGGGGTCACCTTGGTCCCGGTGTCGACGTCCGACGGTGCTGCGGGGGCGGTGGCGTTCGGTGCGCCGGGCGCGTCGTCAAAGAAGCCGTAGCCGGCATCGGCCGCCGGCATCTCCGCCGGTGCGCCAGGTGCCCCGTCGTGGAAGCCGTAGCCTTTGGTCAGCGGCATCAAGTGCACATGCTCGCGCGCGACGTGGAAGCCAAACAGGTCGATGAGATCGTTGTCAGAGCTGCTGGTGACCACCTTGAAGCGTCGCACCCCGTCAGCGTCCCGGCCGGCATCAAGCGGTTCGATGGTCCCGAGCCTGGTGATCTCCTTGAACAGGTCGACCAGATTGTCGGCCACCGAGGGGTCGGGCAACGGCCCCACGCGCAGCTCCAGGGCCCGCTCACCGGCGGCTGCGGCAGACTCGGGTGCCGCCGCGTCTGGTGCCGTTGCGGCTTGCGCATGGGCCCGGGCGCCCAGCTCCGGGGACGACGCCGTCGCGGGCATCTCGCCCCCCTCGGCATGCGCGCGGATGGCCGTCAGCAGCGCCGCCGTGTCGACGGCGTCGCCGCCTCCGCCCTGATGGCGTGCCAGCTGGGCCTTCAGCGCGTCACCGCTGGCCAGCAGAACGTCGACCATCGCAGACGTGATCTGGAGCTCTTGGCGGCGCAGCTTGTCCAGCAGCGTCTCCATCTGGTGCGTCAGCTCAGCGACATCGGCGAAGCCGAAGGTCGCGGCCCCGCCCTTGACGGAGTGCGCGCAGCGGAAGATCGCGTTGAGCTGCTCCTCATCGGGGCTGTGGATGTCGAGGTTCAGGAGCATCTGCTCCATGCTCTCCAAGTTCTCGCCGGCCTCCTCGAAAAAGACCTGGTAGAACTGACTGAGGTCGATGCCGGCCGAGAGATGGCCGCCTTCGCTGGTCACGTCGCCCATCGCGGGACTCCTGGCAAGAGATTCGTCTAGGGGGCGCTCAGCGGATGACCTTGCCGATCACCTCGACCAGCTTGGCCGGGTCGAAGGGCTTGACCAGCCAGCCGGTGGCACCGGCGGCACGGCCTGCCTGCTTCATCTGGTCGGAGCTCTCAGTGGTCAGGATCAGGATCGGCGTGCTCTTGAACTTCGGGTTCTCGCGGAGCTTCCTCGTCAGGCCGATGCCGTCCATGCGCGGCATGTTCTGGTCGGTGAGCACGAGGTTGAAGTCGCGGCTGTTGGCCTTTTCGAAGGCGTCCTGCCCATCGACGGCCTCAACGACATTGAAACCAGCGTTCTTCAGCGTGAACGAGACCATCTGGCGCATCGAGGCGCTGTCGTCAACGGCAAGGATCGAGTGCATGGCGGGGCTCCGGGGATGTCTCTGAATGGGGGGATGCTTGGCGGGTGGCGCGGACGGCGGGGGTTCAGAAGAGCTCGACGCTGCCGGCGTCCATCTCGTCCTGCGTCACGGGGTTTGGGCGCAGGGGCATGGCCTCGACGACGGCGATGCCGTCCTCGTCGTCGTCGCCCATGGCCTCGGCCGCCAGCCGATCGGCGCAGTTGCGCAACCGACGCGTGGTGTGCGCCACCAGCTGCGAGGCCATGTCCTGGAACTGCATCGCGGTGATCGCTCCGGCCATGTGCTCCATCGCCTTGTGCAGCTGCGGCGCCTCGCCGGGCAGGGCAGCCGAGGGGCTGTCGACAGCGGCGTGGGCGTGCTGTTGCAGCAAGGTCCGCAACTCGCCGCTGGCCCCGTAGAAGTGCACCATCAGCGCATCGCAGGCGTCGCTGAGCAGGCGCTGCAGGCGCTCAAGATCGTTATGAGCCACCATCAGGTGGTCCTGCAGGTCAGCGGCAGCCAGCAGCGGCAGGCCGCTGTCGTCGGGCGGTGCCGTCGGTGGCATGCCGGCACCGGGGTGCGGTGGGCTGGGTTCCTGGGCAAGCATCCGGTCTCCGTGGTGGTCATCCCGCGCCCGACGCCGGCGCGCCGATGCGCACCGCTACCCGGGAACGGGTGTTACAGGGCATTTTTCGGCACCGACGCGGTACACATTGAGGGGAAGACAGCACAAATTCGCCGGCAAATCAGCCGCCGGGCTGGGCGGCAGCCGGCCGCCGGGGTGAGCCAGCGGCTGCTTTGCGATACTGGCCGCATGTCCACGCCCGTCCGGCTGCTGCACCTCGAAGACGCCGAGCTCGACCACGCCCTGGTGGTGGCCCACCTGCGGCGAGGGGGACTTGCGCTGCAGGAGCGGCGGGTCGACTCGCCGCTGGAGTTCGCCCGGGCGCTGCAAAGGCCCTGGGATCTGGTCATCTCAGACTACAACCTCCCAGGTTTCTCGGGCCTGGACGCGTTGCACCTGCTCCGCGCGCATGAGACGCGCCACGGCACCGGGCCGGTGCCGTTCATCCTGGTGTCGGGCCAGATCGGCGAGGACACGGCCGTGGAAGCCATGCGCCACGGCGCCAGCGACTACCTGCTCAAGAACAACTTGTCGCGGCTGGTGGTGGCCGCCGAGAGCGCCTTGGCCGCCGCGGCCAGCCACCGCGCCCGGCAACAGGCCGATCGCGAACTGGCCGAGTCGCGCCGGCAGCTGTCGGCGCTGGCTCAGCACCTGCAGACCAGCGTCGAGGCCGAACGCTCGGCGATCGCGCGCGAGATCCACGACGACGTCGGTGGCACCTTGACGGCTCTGAATTTCGAGCTCGACTGGATACGGCGCCACGCCGCCGAGCCGATCATCAAGCAGCGGGCCGCGTCGGCGCTGGAAACGGTGACGCACGCCATCGAGGCCAGCCAGCGCATCATGCAAAACTTGCGCCCGGCCATCCTCGAGCAGGGCCTGGTGGCTGCGCTGCAGTGGCTGACGCAGCGTTTCGAGGCCCGCACCGGCATCGCCTGCCGGCTGCAGTTGCCCGACGCCGCCTCGGGCCCCTTGCCCAGCCTGCCGGCGGGCGTGCCGCTGGCGGCCTACCGCACGGTGCAGGAGGCGCTCACCAACGTCGGCAAACACGCCGCCGCCACGCAGGTGGTGGTCGATCTCGCCCTCACCGGCGGCGTGCTGTCGCTGGAGGTCTCCGACAACGGCCGTGGCCTGGCCAGCGCCGACCTGGGCAAGGCCAGAAGCTTCGGCATCCGGGGGCTGCGAGAACGTGCCGCCACGGTGGGTGGCTGGATCGACCTGTCCAGCTGGGCCGGCCGCGGCACCAGCCTGATCCTGTCGGTGCCGCTGGACGGCGGCCTGCTGCCGCCTCGCCCGCCGGACGTGCTGGACTCCGAGGAAGCCGAGTGGACCACCTACTGAACGCGCCTGCATGATCGACGTCATCCTCTGCGACGACCACGCCCTCATCCGCCGCGGCATCCGCGACACGCTGTCGGACGCGCCCGACATCCAGGTCGTCGGCGAAGCCGCCGACTATGGTGAGTTGCGCGCCCTGATGCGCGAGCGAGTGGCCACCCCCAGCGGCCGCAGCCAGGCCTGCGACGTCCTGGTGCTCGACATCAACCTGCCTGGCCGCAGCGGGCTCGACGCGCTGCACGTGCTCAAGGACGAAGGCTCGCCCATCAAGGTGCTGGTGGTGAGCATGTACCCGGAGGATCAGTACGCCATCCGCGCGCTGCGCGCCGGGGCCTACGGCTACGTCAACAAGGGCGGCGACCCGCAGATCCTGGTGCAGGCCGTGCGCACGGTGGCCCAGGGCCGCAAGTACGTGACGCCCGAGATCGCGCAGATGCTGGTGGAGAGCCTGACCGCGCCCAGGAGCGAGGCCGCGGCGCACACCAAGCTGTCCGACCGTGAACTGCAGACGCTGTGCATGATCGCCAGCGGCAAGCGGCTGGCCGACATCGCCGCCGCGCTGATGCTGAGCCCTAAGACGGTGTCGGTGTACCGCGCGCGCGTGCTCGAGAAGCTGGCGCTGGCCAACAACGCCGAGCTCACGGTCTACGCCATCCGCAACGGTCTGGTGGGCGAGTAGCGCCCGCCCTGACGCTGCTGCCCCCGGACGCCGCCAGGTCACGGCGTTCCGTGCGGCGCCGGCTGGGCCACGCCAGCGCGCGGCGCTTCGCCGAGCCAGGCAACGAGCGCGCCAGCCGGCTCGCTACGATCGCGCCATGAACTCCCCCCTGGCCGACCTGGGCCCGCTGCGCTTCGGCAGCGGCCACACGATGCGCCGCATCGAAGACCCCACCTTGCTGCGCGGCGAGGGCCGCTTCACCGACGATCTCACGCTGCCCGGCCAGTGCTGGGCGGCGTTCGTGCGCAGCCCGCATGCCCACGCGCGCATCGGCGCCATCGACCCCGCCGCGGCGCTGGCGCTGCGCGGCGTGATTGCGGTGCACACTGGCGCCGATCTGGTGGCTGCGGGCGTGAAGCCGCTGGCCTTCCCGCCCAGCTTCAAGCGCCCCGACGGCAGCGCGGCCACGGCCCCGCCGCGGCGCGCGCTGGCGCACCAGGTGGTGCGCTTCGTGGGCGAGGCGGTGGCGCTGGTGGTGGCCGACTCGCCCGGCGCCGCGCGCGCCGCGGCCGAGCTCGTGGCCGTGGACTACGAGCCGCTGCCGGCCGTCGGCGACCTCGACGCCGCGCTGGCCGCGGGCGCGCCGCTGGTCTGGCCCGAGGCGCCGGGCAACCGGCTCGCCGAGGCCCGCTACGGCGACGCCGCCGCCACCGCCGCCGCTTTCGCGCAGGCCGCGCACGTGGTGGAGCTGGTGCTCGACAACCAGCGCCTGGCGCCTGCGGCGCTGGAGCCACGCAGCCTCAACGCCTGGATGGACGGCGAGCGCCTTGAGCTGCGGGCCAGCAGCCAGATGCCCACCGGCCTGCGCGGCAGCCTCATCGCCAGCATCCCCGGCCGCACCGTCGATAACGTCCGCGTGACGGTGGGCGACGTCGGCGGCGGCTTCGGCATGAAGACGGGCGCCTACCCCGAGGACATCGCCATCGGCTGGGCGGCGCTGCAGCTGGGCCGGCCGCTCAAGTGGCAGGCCGAGCGCGTGGAGGAGTTCCTCGCCGCCGTGCAGGGCCGCGGCCAGCGCAGCACGGCCGCCCTGGCGCTGGCCGCCGACGGCCGCGTGCTGGCACTGCGCATCCACACGCACGCCAACGTCGGTGGCTGCCCGGGCGGCAGTTCGGTGGCCATCCCGATGGTCATCGGCCCCTGGGTCAGCACCAGCGTCTACGACATCCGGCCGGTGGACATCCGCGTCAGCGCCGTGCTCACGCACAACGCGCCCACTGGCGCCTACCGCGGCGCCGGGCGGCCCGAGGCCATCTACCTGATTGAGCGCCTGATGGACGCCGCCGCGCGCCGCCTGGGCCTGGACGCCGCCGAACTGCGCCGCCGCAACCACGTGCAGCCGGCGCAGATGCCCTACGTCAACGCCATGGCGCAGCGCTACGACAGCGGCGACTTCGGCCGCATGATGGAGCAGGCGCTGGTGATGGCAGACTGGGCCGGCTTCGAGACGCGCCGGGCCGAGGCCGCTGCTCGTGGCGGTTCACGCGGCCGGCTGCGCGGCCGCGGCCTGGCGAGCTTCCTCGAGTGGACCGGCGGCAACGCGCTGGTGGAGTCGGTGCGCGTGGACCTCACGGCCGATGGCTACGTCGAGCTCACCAGCGCCACCATGGCCATGGGTCAGGGCATCGCCACCAGCTACGTGCAGCTGGCGGTCGACGTGTTCGGGCTGCCGCCGGAGCGCATACGCGTGATCCAGGGCGACACCGACCGCGCCAACGGCTTCGGCAGCGCCGGCAGCCGCAGCCTGTTCACCGGCGGCGGCGCCGTGCGCGCGGCCAGCGAGAAGACGCTGGACGAGGCGCGCCGCCTGGCCGCCGAGGCGCTGGAGGCCGCGGCCGCCGACCTCGAGTACGCCGCGGGCCGCTTCACGGTGGCCGGCACCGACCTGGCCGTCACGCTGGCCGACATCGCCGCGCGCCAGCCGGGCAGCCGGCTCGTCGTCAGCGGCGAGGTCACGGCCGGCGGGCCGAGCTGGCCCAACGGCTGCCACATCGCCGAGGTCGAGGTCGATCCCGCCACCGGCGAGGTCGAACTCGTGGCCTATGCCTCGGTGAACGACATCGGTCGCATCGTCAGCCCGCAGATCGTGCAAGGCCAGGTCGAGGGCGGCGCGGTGCAGGGCATCGGCCAGGCGCTGGGCGAGGGCATGGTCTACGACCGCGACACCGGCCAGCTGCTCACCGCCAGCCTGATGGACTACGCCCTGCCCCGCGTGGACGGTTTCCGCGCCTTCGTCACGCGCTTCGACGAGAGCGTGCCCTGCCTGACCAACCTGCTCGGCGCCAAGGGCGTGGGCGAGCTCGGCACCATCGGCGCCACGCCTGCGGTGGTGAACGCGGTGGTGGACGCGCTGGCGAACGCGCCCGGCATGGCGGGCCGCGCCGAGGCCGCCGAGCGACTGCAGATGCCGCTGACGAGCGAGAAGATCTGGCGCGCGCTGCAGCGGCCCTGAGCGCCACCCCTGAAACCGCGCCCGCGTTGACCCCCAAAGGACCGCTCAACCCCAATCCGGCAGCGACCCCTTCCCCGCCAGCCTCGGCAGCGGCCTCCGCGGCCCGATCGGGTGCGTAGCACGCTCACCCAACTTCCGTCCCCTTCAGCCCCGCATCTGCTGCGGCAGCGCCGTCACCAGGCCCGGGAAGGCCCAGATCAGCACCACGGCCGCGATCATCAGCAGGAAGAACGGGAACGCCGCCCGCGCGACCCAGCCGATGTCGCGCCCGGTCATGCCCTGCAGCACGAAAAGGTTGAAGCCCACCGGCGGCGTGATCTGCGCCATCTCGACCACCAGCACGATGAAGATGCCGAACCACAGCGGGTCGATGCCGGCGGCGGTGACGGTGGGCATGATCACGCCCATGGTCAGCACCACCATGCTGATGCCATCGAGGAAGCAGCCGAGCACGATGTAGAACGCCATCAGCGCCAGCAGCAGCTGCCAGGGCTCGAGGCCCAGGCCGCCGATCCACTGCGCCAGGTGGCGCGGCAGGCCGATGTAGCCCATGCTCAGCGTCAGGAAGGCCGCGCCGGCCAGGATGAGCGCAATCATGCAGAACAGGCGCGTGCCGCCGAACAGGCTGTCCTTGAAACCCTGCCAGGTGAGCGAGCCCTGCGCCGCGCTGACGACGAGCGCGCCCACCACGCCCACGGCCGCGGCCTCGGTCGGGGTGGCGATGCCGCCGTAGATGCTGCCCAGCACGGCCGCGATCAGCAGCACCACCGGGATCAGGTGGCGCGACTCGGCCAGCTTCGTGCGCAGCGGCAGCGGCGCATCGGCCGGCGGCACCAGCCCCGGGTTGCGCAGCGCCCAGACCACCAGGTAGCCCGAGAACAGCAGCGCCAGCAGCATGCCCGGCACCACGCCGGCAATGAACAGCTGCGCGATGGACACGTCGGCCGCCACGCCGTAGACGATCATGATGATCGACGGCGGGATCAGCAGGCCCAGCGTGCCGGCGCCGGCCAGCGAGCCGATGCTGATGCCGTCGGGGTAGCCGCGGCGGGCCAGCTCCGGCAGGCTCATCTTGCCGATGGTGGCGCAGGTGGCGGCGCTGCTGCCCGACACCGCCGCGAAGATGGTGCAGCCCACGACGTTGACGTGCAGCAGCCGCCCCGGCAGGACCTGCATCCAGGGCGCGAGGCCGCGGAACATGTCGGAGCTCAGCCGCGTGCGGAACAGGATCTCGCCCATCCACACGAACAGGGGCAATGCGGTCAGCGTCCAGCTGCTGGCGCTGCCCCAGATGGCCACGGCCATGGCGTCGCCGGCCGGGCGGCTGGTGAACAGCTGCATGCCGATCCAGGCCACGCCGGTGAGCGTCAGGCCGATCCAGACCCCGCTGGCCAGGATGGCGAACAGCGCCGCCACCAGCAGCACCATGATGCCGACGTCACTCATCGCGTGCTCATGGCCTTGCGCGGTCTCACTCGTGCCGGGCGGACTGGTCTTCGGTGGCGCGGCGGCCCGTCGCGGCCTGCACCAGCTCGTCGACGAAGGCCACGAAGAGCACCAGCGTGCCGGCCGCCATCGCCAGCTGCGGAATCCACAGCGGCGTGGCGTCGTTGCCGGTGCTGATGTCGTTGAACAGCCGCGACTGCCACACCAGCCGCGCGCTGTACCAGGCGAAAAGGCCCGCCAGCGCAGCAGCTGCGGCCAGCGCCCACAGCTCGAGCGCGCGGCGCGCGCCGCCCTGCAGCCGGCCCAGCAGCAGCGTCACGCGGATGTGCTCGCCCTTCTTCAGCGTGTGCGCCAGCGCCAGGAAGCCGGCCGCGGCCATCAGGTAGCCGGCGTAGGCGTCGGTGCCCGGCACATGGAAGCCCAGCTGGCGGCTGAGGATGGTCAGCAGCACCATCGCCAGCAAGCCCACCATGGCCAGCGCCGCCAGCCAGGCCGCGGCGTCGTACAGGGCATCCAGTGCGCGGCGCATCGCGGCGGGCCCGCGGGGCTGCTAGCGCAGGACGTCGAGCAGCGCCTTGCCGTCGGCGCCGGCCCTCTCGGCCCACTCCTTGAGCATGGTCTCGCCGACCTTGGCCATGTCGGCCTTGAGCTGCGGCGAGGGCGGCAGCACCTGCACGCCCTCGGCGCGCAGCCGCGCCAGCGTGTCGACGTTGACCTTGCGGCTGGCGGCCCAGCCACGCGCCTCGGCATCGGCCGCGGCCTTGAGCACGGCCTGCCGGGTGGCGGCGTCGAGGCCGTCGAACGCGGCCTTGTTGACGAGCACGGCGTTCTTGGGCAGCCAGGCCTGGGTGTCGTAATAGAACTTCAGGTGCTCGAACAGCTTGCTGTCCACGCCGGTGGCGCCGGAGGTCATCGTGCTCTCGACCACGCCGGTGGCCAGGGCCTGCGTCAGCTCCGCCGCCTGCACCGTGACGGACTGGGCGCCCACCAACTCGGCGATGCGGCTGGTGGCCGGGCTGTAGGCGCGCCACTTCACGCCCTTCAGGTCGGCGGCGCTGTTCAGCGGCTTCTTGGCGTAGATGCCCTGTGGCGGCCAGGCCACCGAGTACAGCACCATCATGCCCTGCTCGCCGAGCTTCTTGTCGAGCAGCGGCTTTTGCGCGCGCCACAGCTTCATGGCCTCGTCGTAGCTGTCGGCCAGGAAGGGCACGCCGTCGGCGCCGAAGATGATCCACTCGTTCTGGTAGGCCGACAGCAGGATCTCGCCCATCTGGGCCTGGCCGCCCTGCACCGCACGCTTGATCTCGGGGAGCTTGAACAGACTGGCGTTGGCGTGCACCGTGATCTTGAGCTTGCCGCCGGTGGCCTTGTCGATATCCTCGGCGAACTGCTGCAGGTTCACGCTGTGGAAGTTGGTGGCCGGGTAGGCAGAGGGCAGATCCCACTTGACCTGCGCCTGCGCGGCGGCGGCGGCGAGCAGGGCGGCAGCGCCCAGGATGGAAGGCAGCGACTTCATCGGGAGATCCCTTTCCGGAATGTGGACGATGGGGCTCGGGGTTTGCCAGAGGTGCGTTGAAGTCTAGAAAGTTCCTCGATAAAGTGTCAACGAGTCTTCGACGTTCTGGTGAAAACACCGATGCCCTCCAAATCTGCCAAGGGCCCGAGGCGCGCGCCGCGCACGGGCGGCATCGTGTCGAGCTCGCACCTGGTCTCGCCGCGCAGCGTGGAGCTGTCGGAGTTCGAGTTCGGCCTCATCGTGGCCTGGAACGCGTTCTCGCGCTGGTGCGTGCGCTGCATGGCCGCCGCCGGCTGCCCCGACCTCACCATCACCGACGTGCTGTTGCTGCACAACCTGTGCCACCGCGTGCGCGGCAAGAAGCTGGCCGACATCGGCTTCATGCTCAACTACGAGGACACCCACGTCGTGGCCTACTCGCTGAAGAAGCTCGTCGGCGCCGGCTTGGCCCAGGCCGAGAAGCTGGGCAAGGAGGTCTTCTACACGCCCACCGCGCAGGGCGAGGCCTTCGTGCAGCAGTACCGCGCCGTGCGCGAGCAGTGCCTGGTGCAAAGCCTGGACACCGAACTCAACGCCGACATCGGCGAGCTCGCGCGCCTGTTGCGCACCATGAGCGGCATGTACGACCAGGCGGCGCGCGCCGCCACCTCCCTGTGAACGCCCACCCGGCCCCGGTGCAGGACAACCCCCGATGACGACACGCTGGCAGTTCTGGATCGACCGCGGCGGCACCTTCACCGACGTCGTGGGCCGCCGCCCCGACGGCTCGCTCGCCACGCTGAAGCTGCTGTCCGAGAACCCCGAGCAGTACCAGGATGCCGCCGTGGAGGGCATCCGCCGGCTGCTGGGTCTGGCGGCAGGCGAGCCCATCACGCCCGGGCGCGTAGCGTGCGTGAAGATGGGCACCACGGTGGCCACCAACGCGCTGCTCGAGCGCAAGGGCGACCGCACGCTGCTCATCACCACACGGGGTTTTCGCGACGCGCTGCGCATCGCCTACCAGGCACGGCCGCGGCTGTTCGAGCGCCACATCCAGCTGCCCGAGCTGCTGTACGAGCGGGTGGTGGAGGCGCAGGAACGCATCGGCGCCCACGGCGAGGTGCTCCAGCCGCTGGACGAGGCCCACCTGCGCGAGCGCCTGTGGGCGGCCTTCGACGCCGGCATCCGCGCCGTCGCCATCGTCTTCATGCACGGCTGGCGGTATACGCAGCACGAGGCCGCCGCGGCGCGGCTGGCGCGCGAGATCGGCTTCACGCAGGTCAGCGCCAGCCACGAGGTCAGCCCGCTGATGAAGCTGGTCTCCCGCGGCGACACCACGGTGGTGGACGCCTACCTGAGCCCCATCCTGCGCCGCTACGTCGAGCAGGTGGCGGCGCAGATGCCGGGGGTGCCCCTGTTCTTCATGCAGAGCAGCGGCGGCCTGACCGAGGCGCACCGCTTCCAGGGCAAGGACGCCATCCTCTCCGGGCCGGCCGGCGGCATCGTCGGCATGGTGCGCACCGCGCTGGCCGGCGGCCACGAGCGGGTCATCGGCTTTGACATGGGCGGCACCTCCACCGACGTGAGCCACTACGCGGGCGAGTTCGAGCGCACCTTCGAGACGCAGGTGGCCGGCGTGCGCATGCGCGCGCCGATGATGAGCATCCACACCGTGGCTGCCGGCGGTGGCAGCCTGCTCGCGTTCGACGGTGCGCGGCTGCGCGTGGGCCCGCAGAGCGCGGGCGCCAACCCGGGCCCGGCCAGCTACCGCCGCGGCGGGCCGCTGGCCACCACCGACGCCAACGTGCTGCTGGGCAAGATCCAGCCCGAGTGGTTCCCCAAGGTCTTCGGCCCGGCGGGCGACGAGCCGCTGGACCGCGAGGTGGTGCGGCAGCGCTTCCAGGCCCTGGCGGCGCAGGTGGCGGGCGCCACCGGCCGGCCGACGACGCCCGAGCAGCTGGCCGAGGGCTTCCTGCAGATCGCGGTGCAGAACATGGCCAACGCCATCAAGCGCATCAGCGTGGCGCGGGGCTATGACGTCACCCAGTACACGCTGCAGTGCTTCGGCGGCGCCGGCGGGCAGCACGCCTGCCTGGTGGCCGACGCGCTGGGCATGGAGCACGTGTTCGTGCACCCGCTGGCCGGGGTGCTCAGTGCATACGGCATGGGCCTGGCCGACCAGATCGCGATGCGCGAGGCCAGCGTCGAGCAGCCGCTGGGCGCGGCGGGTCTTGCGGCCTCTGGTGCAACGCTGGACGCGCTGGCCGAGGCGGCGCGGGCCGAGGTCGCCGGGCAGGGCGTTGCCGCGGCCGCGATCTCCGTGCACCGCCGCGTGCACCTGCGCTACCAGGGCACGGACACCGCGCTCGTCGTCGCGCACGACGGCGCTGCTGCGATGACGGCAGCCTTTGAGGCCGCCTACCGCCGCCGCTTCGCCTTCCTGATGGAGGGCCGCCCGCTGGTGATCGAGGCCGTCTCGGTGGAGGCCGTGGGTGCCGGCGAGCGCCACGACGCAGCCCACGCCGCCGCCGAGCCCGCGCCGCACCACCCCGAGCCGGCGGCCCGCGTGCGCGTGCACGCCGGGCAGTGGCACGAGGCCGGGCTCTTCGTGCGCGAGCAACTCGCCGCTGGCGCCACGATCGACGGCCCGGCCATCATCGCCGAGCGCAACGCCACCACCGTGGTGGAGCCCGGCTGGCAGGCCCGGCTCCTGGCCGCCGGCCCCATCGAGCTGCGGCGCGTGGTGCCGCGCGAGACGCAGCACGCCATCGGCACGCAGGCCAACCCGGTGATGCTGGAGGTGTTCAACAACCTGTTCATGAACATCGCCGAGCAGATGGGGCTGCGGCTGCAGAACACCGCCTACTCGGTGAACATCAAGGAGCGGCTGGACTTCTCCTGCGCGCTGTTCGACGCCGAGGGCCGGCTCATCGCCAACGCGCCGCACATGCCGGTGCATCTGGGCTCGATGAGCGAGAGCATCCGCACCGTGATCGAGCGCAACCCGGCCATGCAGCCGGGCGACGTCTACGTGCTCAACGACCCGTACCACGGCGGCACCCACCTGCCCGACGTGACGGTGGTCACGCCGGTGTTCCTGTCGGCCCCCAGGCTCCCTGCGGTCGCCACCCCCCAAGGGGGCTCGCCTCGGCCCGGGGAACCCGGATCCGAGGCGTCAGCCGGCGACACCCAACCCAGCTTCTATGTCGCCAGCCGCGGCCACCACGCCGACATCGGCGGCGCCACGCCGGGCTCGATGCCGCCGTTCTCGAAGACCATCGCCGAGGAAGGCGTGCTGTTCGACAACTTCCTGCTCGTGCGCGACGGCCGCCTGCGCGAGGCCGAGCTCCACGCGCAGCTGGCCTCGGGCCCCTGGCCGGCGCGCAACCCGGCGCAAACCATCGCCGACCTGCGTGCCCAGATCGCCGCCAACGAGAAGGGCGTGCAGGAACTGCAGGCCATGGTGGCGCAGTTCGGCCGCGAGACGGTGGCCGCCTACATGCAGCACGTGCAGGACAACGCCGAGGAGAGCGTGCGGCGCGTCATCACCGCTCTGAAGGACGGCGCCTACACCCTGCCGCTGGACAACGGCGCGCAGATCGCCGTGCGGCTGACGGTGCACCGCGAGCGCCGCGCCGCCACCATCGACTTCACCGGCACCAGCGCGCAGCTGCCCAACAACTTCAACGCCCCCAAGGCGGTGACGATGGCGGCGGTGCTGTACGTGTTCCGCACCCTGGTGGACGACGACATCCCGCTCAACGCCGGCTGCCTGAAGCCGCTGGAGGTGATCGTGCCGCCGGGCTGCATGCTCAACCCGCGCCCGCCGGCCGCCGTGGTGGCCGGCAACGTCGAGACCAGCATGTGCGTCACCAACGCGCTGTACGGCGCCTTGGGCGTGATGGCGGCAAGCCAGTGCACGATGAACAACTTCACCTTCGGCAACGAGCGTCACCAGTACTACGAGACGATCAGCGGCGGCAGCGGCGCCGGGGCGGTCACTGACGCCGCCGGCTGCGCTGTCGGGGGCTTCGACGGCACCAGCGTCGTGCAGACCCACATGACCAACTCGCGCCTGACCGACCCCGAGGTGCTGGAGTTCCGCTTCCCGGTGCGGCTGGACAGCTACGAGATCCGCGCCGGTTCGGGCGGGGCCGGGCGCTGGCGCGGCGGCGACGGCGGCGTGCGCCGCGTGCGCTTCCTCGAGGCCATGACGGCCTCCATCCTCTCCAACGGCCGCCGCGTGCCCGCCTTCGGCATGGCCGGCGGCGCCCCGGGCGCGCTGGGCATCAACCGCGTCGAGCGCGCCGATGGCCGCGTCGAGACCCTGGGCCACATCGGCCAGGTCGACATGGCGCCGGGCGACGTGTTCGTGGTGGAGACGCCGGGCGGCGGTGGCTACGGAGCTGTTCGCGGCGGCGAGCCCCGGTAAGGGTGCGGTGAGGGCGCCTACACCGCCCCGGCACGCCGCAAGGTGTCGAGCACCGGACGGCGCAACACGTCGCGCAGGCCCCACCAGCCGGCCATGAGGGCCAGCACCGCACCGGCTGCCGCGCCGGCCAGCGGCACCCACCAGGCCGGGTTCCAGCTGAACTCGAAGGCATAGCGCGCCAGCAGCCAGCCCACCACCATGGCTGCCACGCTGGCCAGGAAGCCGGCCAGCGCGCCCACGCCCAGCAGTTCGGCGCGCTGCACCTGCGCCAACAGCCGGCCACCCGCGCCCATGGCGCGCATGACCGCGAATTCGCGCGAGCGCGCTTCGCGCGTGGCCGTCACGGCCGCGAACAGCACCACCAGCCCTGCCAGCAAGGTGAAGCCGAACAGGAACTCCACCGCGCGGATGACCTGGTCGAGCACCTTCTGCACCTGCGCCACGCTGGCCGAGACGTCGATGGTGGTGATGTTCGGGAAGTCGCGCGCCAGGCGATTGTCGAAGCTCGGCGAGCCGGCCACGGGCGCGGGCGCGCGGAAGGCACTGATGTAGCTCACCGGAACGCTGTCGCCCATCTTCGCCTGCGGAAAGATGACGAAGAAGTTGACGCGCATCGAGCCCCAGTCCACCTTGCGCAGGCTGGTGATGCGGCCCTCCACCACGACGCCGGCCAGGTCGAAGGCCAGGCGGTCGCCGAGCTTGAGGCCCAGTTCCTGCGCCAGGCCTTCCTCCACGCTCAGGGCGTCGACCTCGTTGGGTGTCCAGCGGCCGGAGACGACCGGATTCTTGGGCGGCAGCTCGGCGGTGTGGGTGAGGTTGAACTCGCGTTCCACCAAGCGCGCGGCCCGCTCGCCGGCAAAGTCCTCGGCCTTCACCGAACGGCCGTTGATGGTCACCAGACGACCGCGGATCATCGGGTACCAGTCGTAGTTGGCCACGCCGGCCTCGGCCAGGCGCTCGCGGAAGGGCTGGGACTGGTCGGGCTGCAGGTTGATGACAAACCGGTTCGGCGCGTCGGGCGGCGTGGCCTGGCGCCACGAGCCGATGAGGTCGGTGCGCAGCAGCACCAGCAGCACCAGCGCCAGCAGGCCCACGCTCAGCGCACTGACCTGAAGCACTGCGAAGGCCGGGCGTGCCGCAATCTGCCGCGTGGCCAGCACCAGCCAGCGCGGGGCCCGGCTCTCGGGCACGGAACGCTTCAGCAGCGTCACGGCCACCCAGCTCAGCCCCGCGAACAGCGCGATCGCGCCGAGGAAGCCGCCCACCGAGATGAGGCCCAGCTTGAGGTCGGACGACACCGCCATCAGCAACGCGACGAAGCCGCCCGTGCCGGCCAGCAGCACACCCAGCGAGCCGGCCTTGACGCCGCCGACGTCGCGCCGGATGACGCGCAGCGGCGGCACGCGCGCCAGCTGCAGCACCGGCGGCAAGCCGAAGCCCATCAGCAGCGTCATGCCCACGCCCAGGCCGAACAGCGCCGGCCACACCGACGGCGGCGGCAGCTGCGCCTCCACCAGCCCGGCCAGCAGCCAGATGAACACGTTGTGCACGAGCAGGCCGATGAGCACACCTGCCACGCTGGCCAACAGCCCCACGAGCCCGAACTCCAGCGTGTAGGCCCCGGCAATGCGCCGCTGGCTCTGGCCCAGCACGCGCAGCATGGCGCAGTCGTCGAGGTGACGGCTGGCGAAGTCGCGCGCCGCGATGCCCACGGCCACCGCCGACAGCAGCGCCGCCAGCAGGGCCACGAGGTTCAGGAACTTCTCGGCGCGGCCGAGGGTGCGCTCCATGTCGGGCCGGCCGGCCTCCAGGCTCTCGACACGCACCCCGCGCAACGCAGCAGCCTTGATGTGCTGCTCCGTCCACGCCACGAACTCGCGCACCGCGGCATCGCCCTGGGCCAGCGGCACGCCGTCGTGTGCGGCCACCGCCAGTCGGTAGCCGACGCGGCTGGCGGGCTGGATCAGGCCGGTGGCCGGCAGATCGGCCTCGGCGATCATGACGCGCGGCGAGAAGGTGGAGAAACCGGCACCCCGATCGGGCTCGATGACGATGACCTTCTCGATGCGCAGCGCGATCTCGCCCAGCAGCAGGGTGTCGCCCACCTTCAGGCCGAGCGCGTCAAGCAGGCCGGGATCGACCCAGGTCTTGCCGGGCGCGGGCGCCGCGGCCAGCAGCGTGCTGGCCCCGCCCGGCGCATCGGCCAGTTGCAGCCGGCCGCGCAGCGGGTAGCTGGGGCTCACGGCCTTGACGGCCACCAGGCGTGACTGGCCGCCCTGGGCCTCGGGTGCGCGGGCCATGCTCGGAAAGCCGGCACTGGTGCTGGTGCGCAAGCCCAGCGCGGCGGCCTTGGCGGCGAATTCGGGTGGGGCCGGCTTGTCGCTGCCGACCACGGCGTCGCCGCCGAGCAGTTGGCGCGCGTCGCGCTGCAGGCCGTTGCTCAGCCGGTCGGCGAAGAAGCCCACAGCGGTGAGCGCAGCCACCGCCAGCATCACCGCCACGGCCAAGAGCCGGAGCTCGCCAGCGCGGAAGTCGCGCAAGGTCTGGCGCCAGGCCAGGCTGCGCAGCGAGGGTAGACGGGACGACGGAACGGGAGCGCTCATCGCCCGATGATCCCGCATCAGTCACCGCAGCGCTGGTGCAGCGCGGAATCGAACCCGGCCGCGAGCGGTTTTGTACGGCGGTCGACGCCGCTTCGGGCTCCTTCGGCCCCTGGACACGATCACCCTGCCCCTGGTTTTCCTGTCGCGCGGCTCGCCGATGGCGACGCTGGCGCCCGGCGCGGCTGGCCTGACGGCGGCTGCGGTCATGCCGGCGCACCTACCATGCGCGCCATGCACATCCTGATCTGGGTACTCGCCGCTCTCGCCCTCGGTTGCTGGACGCTCCTGGCCTGGGCCACCGCCTGGGTGTTGGGGCTGGACCCCAGCGTCATCGGCAACCTGGCCGCCGGCATCGGCGCCATGCCGGGGGCCGCATGGCTGGATCTGTGGATCCCCGGCTGGCAAGCACTGGCCGTGGCCACACTGGAGCTCACCCGCGACCTCTTCGCCGCGCTCGGCAGCATCGGCAGCTGGCTGGTGTGGGCCGCCTGGGGCTTGGGCGCGCTGCTGATCGTGGGCTGCGCAGTCCTGGGCAGCGTCGCGGTGGGCCTGGTACGCCGCGCCACGCGGCCGGCCGCGCCGCTGGCCGGCCGGGCCTGAGGCGCAGCGCGCGGCTCAGAAGGGCGCCGCCGCCACCTCGGCCAGCCGCACAAGCCAGCGCGCCCTGTCGGCGGCCGGCGCGAAGCTGGCCTCCAGGCTGTGGCGCGCCAGCGCCACGGCGTCGTCGCGCGTGAGCACCGGCAACGCGGCAAAGGTCTCGACGTAGTTCTGCAGCAGGTAGCCCCCGAAGTAGGCCGGGTCGTCGCTGTTGATCGTGACCTTCAGGCCGGCGCGCAGCAGCTGCACCAGGTTGTGATCGGCCAGGGTGCGAAAGACGCACAGCTTGACGTTCGACAGCGGGCACACCGTCAGCGGCAGGCCGCTGGCGGCCAGCCTCTGCATCAGCGCCGGGCTCTCGATGGCCCGCACGCCGTGGTCGATGCGCTCGACCTTCAGCACGTCGAGGGCGCTCTCGATGTAGGCCGGCGGACCTTCCTCGCCGGCATGGGCCACGACGCGCAGGCCGAGTTCGCGGCAGCGCGCGAACACCCGCGCGAATTTCTCCGGCGGGTGGCCCCGCTCGCTGCTGTCCAGGCCCACGCCGATGAAATGTGCGCGGTGCTGCAGCGCCTGCTCCAGCGTCGCGAAAGCCTCCTCCTCGCTCAAGTGGCGCAGAAAGCACAGGATCAGGTCGGCGCTCAGGCCGTGGCGCGCGGCCGCATCGCGACAGGCCTTTGACAGCCCCTCGATCACGGTCGCCATCGCCACCCCGCGCCCGGTATGGGTCTGCGGGTCGAAGAACAGCTCCGCGCGCACGACGCCGTCGGCCGCGGCGCGATCAAAATAGGCCATCGCCATGTCAAAGAAGTCGCGCTCGGTGCGCAGCACGGCAGCGCCTGCATAGTAGATTTCCAGGAAGCTCTGCAGGTCGGCAAAGGCGTAGGCCGCACGCAGGGCCTCGACGCTCGGGTAAGGCAGATCGATGCCGTTGCGGCGGGCCATGTCGAACATCTGCCCGGGCTCGAGCGAGCCTTCGATGTGGATGTGGAGCTCGGCCTTGGGAAGGGCCCGCAGGAAGGCCTCGGGCACGGCGGTGGCGGCGGTGCGGGTCGACAGTGTCATGGCGGCGGCGCGGTTTGCGAACGGCCACGCACTGTAACCATCGTCACCGCCTGATCCTGGAAATACACCGTTACCGGCCATCGCTGAAGAGTCTGGGCAAAGCGGACGATATTCGCGACGTGGCCGATCCCTCCCAGAAAGCGCCGACCATGTCGACCTCGCCGCCCTCCGCCCAGGACCGCCCCGTACGCACGCGGCGCGTCCGGCAACCGCTGGGCCGCGGCTTCACGCTGATCGAGTTGATGATCGCCGCGGCCATCGTCGCCATCCTCGTGGGCGTGGCGCTGCCGAGCTACCGCGACTACCTGATCCGCGGCCACCTGGCCGACGCATCCAACGGGCTGGCGCTGATGCGCGCGCAGATGGAGCGGCACTACCAGGACAACCGAAGCTACGCCACCGTCGGCGGCTTCGCGGCGCCCTGTGCCAGCACCGATGCCTCGGGCCGCACCTTCAACCACTTTGTCGTCACCTGTTCGGGCACGCCCACGGCCACCACCTACACCCTGGTGGCCAGCGGCAACGGTCCGGTGGCCGGCTTCGCCTTCACGGTGAACCAAGCCGACGTGCGCGCCACCACCGCCGCACCCGCCGGCTGGAACACCTGCGGCACGAAGTGGCTGCTCAAGAAAGGAGCGGCATGCTGACGAGCCGCCGCACCGGCCAGCAGGGCCTCACCCTGATCGAGCTGGTGGTCACGATCGCGCTGCTGGCCATGCTGCTGGGCCTGGCCGCGCCGTCGTTCTCGGAGTGGCTGCGCAACGCCCAGGTGCGCGCGGTGGCCGACACGCTGCAGAACGGCACCCGCCTGGCCCAGGCCGAAGCCGTGCGGCGCAACCGCCAGGTGGTCTTCTTCCTCACCAACGACGCCGCCTGCACCAACAGCACGGCGCCCACAGCCGACGGCGCGTTCTGGGCCATCCGCACGGTGCCGCTGATCGTGGGCGAGTCGGCCGAGGTCGTGCAGTGCGGCCAACTGGCCGACGTGGCCGAAGGCGTCAGGATCAGCGGACCGACCGCCCTGTGCTTCAACTCCGCCGGCCGCCAGGTGGCCAACCCCGGCCCGGGCATCGCCTCTGCGGCCTGCGTGCTCGATGCCTCGGGCACCAGCGAGTACGAGCTCAACGTCACAGGCGGCACACGCCCGCTGCGCGTGCTCGTCACGCTGGGCGGCCAGGTGCGCCTGTGCGACCCGGCGCGCACGCTCTCGGCCACGGCGCCTGACGGTTGCCCCGCATGAGAAGCCTCGCGCAAGGACAGTGCCGCCGCAGCGCCCGCGGCCTGTCGCTCATCGAGGTGCTGGTGGTGCTGGTGCTGTTTTCCATCGGCCTGATCGGGATGGTGGGCCTGCAGGCACGCGCCGTGCAGATCTCGGTGGGCGCCGAAGACAGCGCGCGCGCCGCCTTGCTGGCCAGCGACATCGCCACGCGCATGTGGACCGAGCGCACCGTCTCGCTGGACACGGCCACCGTCGACGACTGGAGCGCCCGCGTCGGCGACCCGGCGCAAGGCGGCCTGCCCCAGGGGGTGGGCAGCGTCGACGTGGCCAGCGGCGTGGCCACCATCCGCGTCGTCTGGCGCGGCCCGAACCAGGCCGCATCGTCGGCCTACCAGACGCAGGTGCAGCTGCCATGAGGCCCGGCCTGGAACGCCCGTTGCGCCCCCTGCGTCGAAGCGGCGGCTTCAGCCTCGTGGAGCTGCTGGTGGCCGTGGTCATTGGCCTGGCGATGACGCTGGCCGCGACGCTGATGCTCACGCGCTATGAGTCCGGCCGGCGCACGCTGACCTCGGTGAACGACGCCTCCATCGGCGGCGCGTACGTGAGCTACACCCTCGACCGCACGCTGCGCAGCGCCGGATCGGGCTTCATGCAGAGCTGGACCAACGCCGGGGGCTGCCGGCTGCTGGTGTCGCGCGGCGGCACGCAGGTGCTGCCGCGCGCGGCGGCCTTCCCGGCGCCGTTCGCCAGCGTGCCGCTGGCGGTGCGGCTGGCGCCGGTGGTGGTGCACGCCGGGGCGGGCGCCGACGGCTCCGACGTGATTGCGGTGCTGACCGGGTCGTCGGGGCTGGGCGAGGCGCCCATGCCCGTCCAGCCCGGCTCGGCGACGACCTCTGAGCTGCGCCTGGCCTCCACCGTGGGCCTGCGCGGCGGCGACCTGGTGCTGGTTTACCAGGACCGCGCCAACTGCATGGTGCAGGAGCTCGCCCCGGGCTTCACGGGCGGCGCCGACCAGTTGCTGGCCTTCGGTGGCAGGTACGCCGACAGCGTCATCGACGGCATCGAGCTCGACGACATCGGCGCGGCCGAACCCGCCTGGGTGGTGCCGCTGGGCAGCACCGGCGCCGCGCGGCCGCAGTTCCAGCTGCTGGGCGTGGGGGCGAACGCCACGCTGGTGTCGCACGATCTGCTGCAGCTCGATGGCTCCGACGCGGTGGTGGCCGTGGCCGACGGCGTGGCCGACCTGCGCGTGCGCTACGGCGTCGACACCAGCGGCGACGGCCGCATCGACCGTTGGCAGGACCCTGCCAGCGCCGACTGGTCGGCCACCACGCTGCAGTCGGGGTCGGCGCTGGCGCAGGCGCGGCTGGCGCAGATCGTGGCGCTGCGCATCGGCCTGGTCACCCGGACGCAGGTTCCCGAGCGCGACGCGGTAGCCCCCGACAGTCTGCTGATGTTCCCGGACCTCGACCTGGCGCTGCAGGTCAGACGCACCCTCAGCGCCGACGAGCGCAAGCTGCACTGGCGCGTGCTCGACTTCACCGTGCCGATCCGCAACACGCTGCTGCTGTTCTGACCCTCTCCGGCCACTCGCCATGCCCGCGCTCCGCCCGCCGACGCCACGCGCCCAACAGGGCGTCATCCTGCTGTACGGTCTGCTCGCGCTGGCGGTCATGCTGATCGGTGCCGCCGCGATGGTGCGATCGATGAACACCTCGTTGCTCAATGCCGGCAACATCGGCTTCAAGCGCGACCTCACCAACCAGACCGAACGTGCCGCGGCCGACGCCCTGGCCCGGCTGCAGACCGGTGCGCTGGCCACCGTCACCGCACGCGAGAGCCACAGCACCAACAACAACTACAGCGCCACCATCCTGCCCACCAACGCGCAGGGGTTGCCCACCGCGCTGTTCAGTGATGCCGCTTTCGCCAGCGTGGGGGTCAGCGGCAACGACATCCTGGTGCCCGGGCAGGCGATCACGCTGCGTTGGGTGATCGACCGACTGTGCACGGCCACCGGCACCGCGGACGCCAGCCGCTGCACGATGGCCAACGATCCCGTGCCGGTGGGCGGCAGCGGCAGCGATCTCATCAATGCCATCGACACCACGAGCGGCGGTGCCGGCGCCCTGCAGCGCCGCGCCATCTACCGCCTGAGCGTGCGCGTCACCGGCCCGCGCTCGACCCAGGCCTTCTTCCAGACCACGCTGACGCTATGAACATCCTGCGACGACTGCGCGTTCCGACGCTGGCGATCCGCGCGCTGGCCCTGGTGTGTTGCCTGTCCCAGGCGCCTTCGCTGGCCTCCACGGCGCTGGCGGACCAGCCGGTCTTCACGAACACCGCGGTGCCGGGCAACCTGGCGCTGGCGATCTCGGTGGAGTTTCCGACCGTCATCAACGCCGCCTACCAGGCCAGCTTCAGCGCCGGCACGCAGTACCTGGGCTACTTTGACGCCCGGAAGTGCTACCGCTACCACCAGGGCAACGCGACGCACGACGCCGGCCCGAACGCCGGCAACGACGTGAGCCACTTCTATCCGGTGGGCAGCGCCACGGGCGACTTCAAGTGCACCGCCACCGGGATGACCGACACCTGGAGCGGCAGCTTCCTGAACTGGCTGACGATGCAGTCGATCGACTCGTTCCGCTGGGCGCTGACCGGCGGCTATCGGCGCGTCGACACGACGACGGCCACCGTGCTGGAGCGGGCTTGGTCGAGCAACCAGGGCGACGAGGCGAACTTCCGCATCGTCGGCGATTCGGGTCGCATCTCGCCGACGGCCAAAGCGCTAGAAGAACACACGCCGCTGGCCTGGACCAGCATCCGGGTGAGCGTGCGCACGCGGGGCAACCAGATCCTGTTCACGCGCACCGGCACGCTCACGAGCAGCAGCCCGGTCACCGCTGCCGCCAGCCACTACACCCAGGGCGGGCCGGTCGCCGAGGGCACGGTCTACCGGGTGTATGTGCGCGTGAAGGTGTGCGACAGCGGCGCGTCAGCCGGACCGCTGGAGGGCAACTGCACGGCCTACCCGAGCGGCACCTACAAGCCCACGGGTTTGATTCACCAGTATGCGGACCGCTTCCGCTACAGCGCCTTCGGCTACCTCAATGACGGCAGCCTCACCCGAGATGGCGGTGTGCTGCGGGCCCAGCAGAAGTTCGTCGGGCCGCTGAACTACACCCCCGGCTCCACCCCCGCGAGCAACAGCGCGCGCGAATGGGACCCGGACACCGGCATCTTCGTCACCAATCCCAACCCGGCGGACGCCAGCGCCACCAACACCCTGTTCGGCCTGTCCGGCGCCGACGCCATCGTGCAGAGCGGCGTCATGAACTACCTGAACCGCTTCGGGCAGACCTTCCAGGGCAGCCACAAGACCTTCGACCCCGTCGGCGAGCTCTACTACGCCGCGGTGCGCTACTTCAAGGCTCTGGGAAACGTGCCATCCTGGACGGACCAGGGCAGCGCCGACACCGCAACCCGACGCACCCGCGCCGACGGCTTTCCGGTGATCACGGGCTGGAGCGACCCGATCCAATACGCCTGCCAGCGCAACTTCATCCTCGGCATCGGCGACGTGAATTCGCATGCCGACAAGAACGTGCCCGGCAGCGGCATCTCCAGCGCCAGTGAACCCGCGCGGCCCGCGGCGCTGGCCACCGACCCGTTGAACGCCAAGTCCGCGACGGACAAGGTCGGCGCCCTGCATGGCCTGGGTGCGACGCTGGGCAGCAGCGTGAACATCGGTGGCTGCTGCAACAACAACTCAGCGCTGATGGCCGGCATCGCCTACGACTCCAACACCCAGGACATCCGCCCGGACGACCCATCCAAGCCCCAGACGCTGGGCAAGCAGACCATCCAGACCTACTGGCTGGACGTGCTTGAGTACGGCGTCTACAAGAACAACAACCAGTTCTACCTGGCGGCCAAGTACGGCGGCTTCCGAGTGCCCAATGTCTTCGACGCCTATGGCCTCAGCACCGACATCCCCGAGGATCTCTGGACCACGACGACCGACCTCACGCCGGGCGGCCAGAAGCGCCCCGACAACTACTACACGGCCGCGCAGCCCGACCAGATGATCGCCGGCCTGACGCGGGCCTTCGAAGACATCGCCGCCGCGCTCAAGGCCTACACCACGTCGTTCGCCACCTCGCTGCCGCAGACGGCACTGGTGGGCAACATCAGCTACGGCGCGCAATACGACTCCAGCAACTGGAGCGGCGAGGTCCAAGCCAACACCGTGAGCTTCGATGCCACCACGGGCACACCGACCCTGACGCGCGAGTGGAACTTCTCCACCCGGCTGGCGGCGCAGCTCGCCGAGGACAGCGGCGCCGGCTGGAACACCCGCCGCCACATCGTGACCTGGACTCTCGCCACCCCTGCCACGGGGGGTGCCGCCACGGTGGGCAGCGCCGTGCCGTTCCGGCATGCCAGCCTGAGCGCCGCACAGAAGGCCGCGCTGGACACGGTCTACCGCACCGGCGACGACAGCGCGGACTTCCTCAACTACCTGCGCGGCGACCGCACGCACGAGGAAAACTCCACCGCCACCGGCAGCGCCAGGATCTACCGCAACCGCAGCAACCCGGTGGGCGACATCGTCGGCTCGCGCGTGCGGCCTGTGGGCCCGCCGGCAGCGCCATTCGCAGCGGCCACCAACCCGGGCTACGACGCATTCCGGACCACCTGGGCCAGCCGCCCGACCGTGGTCTACGTGGGCACGAACGCGGGCCTGCTGCATGCCATCAACGGCACCGTCAGCGGCAGCAGCGCCGGCCGCGAGATGTTCGCCTACGTGCCCGACATGCTCTTCCAGGGGCCGAGCGCGACGCCGGCTCTCAACGGCCTGGCCTCGCGCGGCGACCCTGACTTCTCGCACCGGGCGCTGGTCGACGGCTCTCCAGTGGCGTTCGACCTCGACTTCTCGCGCACCCAGAACAACACCCGCACCGGTCTGGTGGGCGGCGGCAACGACTGGCGCACGGTCCTGGTGGGCGGCATGGGCAAGGGCGGGCGCGGTTACTACGCCATCGACGTCACCAACCCCGCGGGCATGACGAGCGAGACGCTGGTGGCCAGCAAGGTGCTGTGGGAGATCAGCGCCGCGCATCCCGACTTTGCCGATCTGGGCCACACCTACGGCGAGCCCGCGGCCGTGAAGACGCGCAAGTGGGGCTGGGTGCTGATCTTCGCCTCGGGCTACAACACCAGCGATGGCCAGGGCCGCTTCTTCATCGTCAACCCACGCAACGGTGCGCTGCTTGAGAAGATCAGCACCGGCGTCGGCACGCCCACGGCGCAAGCCGGGATGGCGCACGTGCAGAGCTACATCGTCGATCGCACCGACGGCACGGCCGACGCCGTCTATGCCGGCGACCTGCTGGGCAACCTGTGGCGCTGGGACCTGCGCGCGGCCACCGGCAGCTACCCGGCGCCCGAGCGGATTGCGGCACTGACCAACACCGCCGGACAGGCGTTGCCGATCACGTCGCGGCCGATGGTGCTGGTGCACCCGCCGACGAACCGCCGCTACGTCACGGTGGGCACGGGCCGGCTGCTCGACAACTCCGACATCTCCGCCGCGGCAGCTCAGGGTTTCTTCGCAGTGATCGATGGCACCGCAAACGCCTTCGCCACCACCGGGCCGGGCGGCACGGCGCTCCCGATCACGCGCTCGCAACTCGTCCAGCACACCGACCTGACGGCACCGGTGGTCGTCGACATCACCAGCCAGGGCGGCTGGTGGGTCGACCTCGGCGTGTCGGCGGCCGGCAACGGCTGGCGCGTCATCACCGAACCCAGCGCGTTCTATGGTGTCGTCACTTTCGTGGCGATGCTGCCCAACACCAGCCCCTGCAACCCCTCGGGCATCAGCCGGGTCTACTCGGTCGAGGTCGGCAGCGGCCAGAGCCAGTTGGTCAACGACAGCGGCAAGACCATCACTTTCAGCGAGGTGTTGCCCGGCGTGGTCATCGAGCACCGAACCTACAGCGTCGACAGCAAGCCCCGCCTCGTGGCGTGCAACGACCTCGGCACCTGCCAGGGCCTGCGCCGCCGACCCACCGGCATCAGCGGGCTTCGCCGCCTGAACTGGCGCGAGCTGCCGCTGGCGGATTGAACTTGGGCCCCCAGGCTGCGGGCGCTGCGCGCCCTCGCCACCCCCCGAGGGGGCTCGACCCGGACCGGGAAACCCGGATCCGGGTCGGGCGGGCCCCCAGGCTGCGGGCGCTGCGCGCCCTCGCCACCCCCCGAGGGGGCTCAGCCCGGACCGGGGGA
>JAUMBF010000078.1:0-8988 GCA_032115875.1 Rubrivivax sp. | reverse complement strand
CCCGTGTTCTGGACCGGATCTCAGGCTGCGGCAGCAGCGCCTTCGGGGCGCCGGTCGCGCGCACTGACAGCGCGGGGGGGCCGGGCGGCCGCTGCCGCGTTGCTGGTGGGTCTGGTGGGCATGGCCGGCGCGGGGCCGACGGCGGCCCGGACGCCCGAGCACCCGGCCGCGATCGCCGACACCGTGGCGCTGGCTGCGCTGCCGTTCGAGGCTCGGCAGACCCACGGCCTGATCCTGGCCGGCGGCCCGTTCCCGCATCAGAAGGACGGCACCGTGTTTTTCAACCGCGAACGGCTGCTGCCGCAGCGGCCGCGCGGCCAGTACCGCGAGTACACGGTGCGCACGCCCGGCTTGTCGCACCGCGGCGCCCGGCGCATCGTCTGCGGCGGGCTGCCGCCGAGCCAACCCGAGGTCTGCTACTACACCGCCGACCATTACGCCAGCTTCAAGCGCATTCAACCTTGATCACCACACAGAGCCCCGCGCCATGAACGCCGCCACCGATCACGCCTACCTTTCCCCGCCCACCAGGAGGATCGCGACCATGGAGTTGCAGACCATCCGACCCAATCTCGTGCAGGCCATCCGCGCCTACCGGGTTGACGACCTGATGACCGCGGCCCAAGCCGCCGGCCATCATTTCCTGTACGCCAACCTTTCGGGCGCGCAGACCAAGCAGGACGTGCTCGACGGCATCGCCGCGGCATTCACGTTCCCGGCGCACTTCGGCAAGAACCTTGATGCGCTGTACGACTGCATGACCGACCTCGTGCACAAGAGCGGTCAGCAGCCGGGCTTCGTCGTGGTGCTGGAGCAGCTCCCCGACAACCCGCGCTTCGACCGCGAGGCCCGCGAGCAGTTGCTCGAAGTGTTCCGCGACGCTGCCGAGTACTGGGGCGATCGCCGCATCGCGTTCCGATGTTTTTATTCTTTTCAGTAGCCCGCTCCCAGGAAAACGGGTCATGGGAGCGGGCTGCTGAAACGGCCCAGACCACGCCGGCCGCTGTCGGCACCGCGGCGCCCAAGCCGGCCGCCGCCAAAGCGGTGCCCAAGAGCGGCACCAATCCCAGCTTCGGCATGAACATGCCGATGATGAGCAGCGCCTTCGACACGGCCGCCTGGCTGTCGGCCGCCTGAGCGCTGCACCTGGCCTGGCTCAGGCCTGGTGCAGCGCCAGCGACACATACTCCGCCACCGGCACCTCCTCGGCACGGCGCTGCAAGTCGAATGCGGCACCCGGTGCGTGCTGATCGATCCAGTGGCCCAGCGTGTGGCGCAGCAGCTTGCGCCGCTGCGAGAACGCCACCGCCACCAGCGCGCCCAGCCGCCCGGTGTCGACCGTGGCCACCGCTTCGGCCGGCTTCGGCACCATGCGCACCACGGCCGATTCCACGCGTGGCGGCGGCGCGAAGGCGGCCGCCGGCACGTCGAGCACGGCCTCGATGGCGTAGCGCCACTGCAGCATCACCGACAGGCGCCCGTAGTCCTTGCCGCCCGGCGCGGCGGCCATGCGGTCCACGACCTCCTTCTGCAGCATGAAGTGCTGGTCGCGCACCTGCCCCGCCACCGGCAGCAGGTGGAAGAGGATGGGGCTGGAGATGTTGTAGGGCAGGTTTCCGACGACACGCAGCGGCCGGCCGGCCTGCGCCGCGAAGGCCCCGAAGTCGACGCTCAGCACGTCGGCCTCGATCACCGCCAGCCCGGGCCGGCCGTGGCCGCGCAGCCGCGCGGCAAGGTCGCGATCGAGCTCGATGACGCTCAGAGCCCCGGCGCGTTCCAGCAGCGGCTGTGTCATCGCGCCCAGGCCGGGGCCGATTTCCACCAGCGCATCGCCGGGTCGCGGCTGGATGGCGCGCACGATGGCGCCGATCACGCCCTCGTCGGCCAGGAAGTGCTGGCCGAAGCGCTTCTTGGCCAAAGGCGCGCCGCGGCCGCCGCTCAAGGCCTGCTCACAAAGGCGGCTCGCGCAACTCGACGTAGGCGCGCGAGCGCAGTTCCCGGGTCCAGTCGACGTAGGCCTGCTCGAAGCGCTGCTCGCGCAGCAGGTTGCGCGCCTGCTCGCGCAACTGACGCGGCTCCAGCGTGGTGTTGCGGCGCTCCAGCACCTGGATCAGGTGCACGCCGAACCGCGACACGACCGGCTCCGAAAGGCCGTTCAGCGGCAGCGCGTTCATCGCCGACTCGAACTCCGGCACCATCTGCCCGGGGTTCGACCAGCCCAGGTCGCCGCCCGCAGCCGCACTGCCGTCTTCGCTGACGCGCCGCGCGATGTCCTCGAAGCGGGCCGTGCCGGCCTCGATCTGGCGCTTGTACTCGGCCAGTCGGCGCGCCGCAGTGGGCGCATCGAGCTGCGGCGAGGTGCGCAGCAGCACGTGGCGCGCGCGGGTCTGCATGGCATCGCCCAGCGTGCGTTCCCGCCGCTCGACCAGCCGCAGCACGTGGAAGCCGGCGCCGGAGCGCAGCAATGCCGGCGCGATCTCGCCGTTCTTCAGGCCGCGTGTGTGCTCGACGAAGAGATCGGGCAGCCGCGACGCGGGCCGCAGGCCGATGACGCCGCCACGCTCACGGTTGCTGTCCTCGCTGACCTCGCGCGCCACGGCGGCAAAATCGGCCCCGGCTCGCACGCGCGCCAGCGCGGCCTCGGCGCGCGCCTTGCGCTCGGCCAGCACCGCGGGGCTTGCGCCCTCGGGGACGGTCACCAGGATCTGCGCCAGGTTCGTCTCGGCGTCGGCGTTGAGGGCGCGGCGCTGCTCCTCGAGCTGGCGGTCGACCTCGTCGTCGGAGACGCGGATGCGCTGGTAGACCTCGCGTTCCCGCAGCCGCTCCATCATGATCTGGTCGCGCAGATTGGCGCGGAAGCGGGCGAAGTCCATGCCCTCGGCGGCCAGGCGCTGGCGCAGCACCTCGGGCGTGAGCTGATTTTGCAGAGCGATGTTCTGCACTGCGCGGTCGATCTCGGCGTCGTCCACGCGCATGCCGCTGTCGCGGGCCAGCGTGATCATCGCGCGCTCGTCGATCAGCGTGTCAAGCGCCAGCTGGCGCAGTTCGGCCTCGGGGGGCACCGGCTGGCCGGCACGCTGCGCCTCGCCGCGCGCGCGCTGGATGCGGCGCTCGACCTCGCCGGCCGTCACCGATTCCTGGTTGACGACGGCGGCGATCCAGTCGGCGTTGCGCGTCGCGCCTGGCTGGGCCTGTGCACCAGCGGCGACCGCGATGAGCAGCGCCAGCGCCAGCGGGCGCACGGGAAACAGCAGGCTGGGCGTCGGGGGTGGCGTCGTGGTCATCGGAAATGGGCTCTGAGGGTGCGCATGACACCGCTTCAGGGTGTCGGGCCGCCGGCGGCCGCCCGGCCGCCCGCGCGATCCTCGCGCAGCAGGCGGTAGCCGGGGATATTGTCCCTCAAGACCTTCAGCGGGTTGGAGCCCAGCCGCGAGAGGCCCACCAGCTCCAGCTGCACGAGGATGCGCGTGGTGGCCTGGCTGCGGCCGGTGGACAGCTGCTCGCCCACCACGCGCACGATCCAGCAGCCGGCGTCGTACTCCAGGCCAAGGATGGAGTCGGTGAGCCGGCGATCCTTCAGGCTGTAGTTGAGGCGGCCCACCGAGTACCAGGCGCCGCTGCAGCCGCCGTCGCCCGCGCGGCCAGGGGCCGGCTGCCCGCTGCCGGGCACGGCGCCCCACAGCGGCCACTGCCAGCCCACCCCGAGCTGCTCCGACAGGCCGCGAGCGAGCCGGTAGGTCGCGCCCACGGTGCGGAAGGGCCCGGGTGAGTAGCGTGCCCCCAGGATCGAGCGCACCGAGCGCTGGATGTCGGGGCTGTACTGCACGGCGGCGTCGAGCATCCAGCCCGGCAGCACACTGGTGCTGCCCACCAGCAGCGCGTCGGAGAAGCGATTCTCCAGCGGCGGGCCGTCAGGCGATCCGTCGGCCTGCGGCGTCACGCGCTGCGGGCGCAGCAGCACGCGCTGCACGAGCCCCAGACGCAGCGCCTCGGCGCCACTGGCGGCGTCCACCAGCCGGGTGGTGAAGCCCGCGGTCAGCTGGTGTGCGTCGGAGACGCGGTCCACGCCCGAGAACGCGTTGTCGGTGAACAGCGAGACGATGTTGAAGTCCTTGCCGGCCGAGTCATAGTTGGGCAGCGCGCTTTGCAGCCGGTAGGGCGTGTGCACGAACAGCAGCCGCGGCTCCAGCGTCTGGCGCAACTCGCGGCCGAAGAACCCGGCACTGCGTTCCAGCTCCAGGCCGAGGTCGATGCTGAAGGTCGGGATGGCGCGCTGCGCGTCGACGATGCCGCTGGCCAGACGCTCGGTGTTGCGGTAGGCCGCGGCATTGACCGCCAGCCGCGGCACCACGAACCAGCCGGCGCCGCGCAACGGCCGTGCCACCGAGCCGATGGTGTGCCAGCGCTCGCCGGTGGGCCGCCCGAGCGCCCGGGCCTGGTCGTCGGGCAGCGTGAAGCGGTTGAACTCACCCTCCAGGGCCAGCTCCAGCCCGCCGGCGGCGCGCGCGTGCAGCGACACGCCCAGCTGCGGGCTGCGCTCGTAGGGCGCGGTGACGAAGGAGTCCGGGTCCTGAAGCACCTGCCACTTCAACGTGCGGGCGTACAGCCGGGCCTGGCCCCCGCCCGGCAGCAAGGAGGCCGGCAGTTCGAAGTGGCGTTCGATGCCGGCGGCGCCGGCCAGCAGCCGTGGCATGAAGCTGCGGCTCCCGTCAGGGAAGTCCTTCCACCAGGCATCGTCGCTGACGCGTGCGATCTCGGCGTCGAGGCGCCAGCCGCGCGCCGGTTCGCTCTGGTGCAGCCACTGCAGTGAGCCGCGCGAACGCCGCGCGACCTGGTCGTTGGGCACGGCGTCCAGGCGCACGCTGCCCTCGTGGCGAGGCTCGAGATAGCGGAACTCGCTGTCCAGGCCAAAGCCCCGCCGGGTGATGACGCGCGGCGCCAGCGTGGCGTCGCGGTTGGGCGCGATGTTCCAGTACCACGGCACCGAGACGATCAGGCCGCTGCGGTTGTCGATGTTGATCGACGGTGGCAGCCATCCGCTCTTGCGCTGGTCGCTGATCGGGAAGCTCAGGCTGGGCAGCGCCAGGATCGGCACGCCCAGGAAGCGCAGCTGCGCTCCTTCGGCCACGCCCTCGTTGGCGTCGAGGTCGAGCGTGACGCGGTCGGTCTTGAGCACCCAGTCGGGTTCAGCGCCCCCGGCCGCCGGGTCGGCGCGCGGGCAGCTGGTGTAGCTGGCGTGGATGGCGCGCGAGCGCCCGGGGCCGAGGAAGTCGATGCGGTCGGCGCGACCACCGGCGCCGAGCTCAGTGAAGTCGAAGCTCGGCGACAGGAAGTAGCCCTCGAAGCGCTGAATCGCGATCTCCAGCGCCTGCCCGCTGTAGACGGCGCCCTCGCGCGCGATGCTCACACCGCCGGTGGCGCGCGCGGTGTCGCGCAGGTGGTCGTAGGCCAGACGGTCGGCGCGGATCACGACACCGCCGCGGCGGAACTCCACCTCGCCTTCGGCCACCGTGAGCTGCCCGGGCTGGCTGCTGAGCATGCGGGACTGCAACACGATGGGCAGCCGCCGGGCGCCTTCGGCACGGGGCAGGGGCGCCAGGCGCATCGACGGTTCGAGTGCCGCAGCCGGCGCCGTGGCGGCCGCGGCCGACGCCGCCGGCGACGGCGACCCGGCGCGCCCGGGGCTGTCCTGAGCGCCGTGCGCTGGTGCGCCCGTGGCGATTGCGGCGACCGCCAGGGCCAGCGTCGGGTGGGTCATGCGCTCGGAGGCGGGCGTTGATGGCGCGGTTCTTAGAATGGATTATCCATGAGCGAATCTGCCCCTGCGCCACCCGCTGCGCCACCCGCTGACGGCCGCGTCGCCTGGGGCGATCCTGCCCGCCGAACGGCCTTCGGGCAGTGGCTGTCCACGATCGCGCCGCGCCACGGCCTGGATGCGGCCAGCCTGGCGCCGGCCTCCGCCGATGCCAGCTTCCGCCGCTATCTGCGCGTGGCCGCCGTGGCGGGCAGCCGCGTCGTCATGGACGCCCCACCGCCGCTGGAGGACACCCGCCCTTTCGTGCAGGTGGCCGCGCTGCTGGCCGGCGCCGGGCTGCACGTGCCGCGTGTGCTGCAGGCCGATGTCGAGCAAGGCTTCCTTCTGCTCGACGACCTCGGCAGCGAGCCCTACCTGGCCGCCCTGCGGGCGGCCCAGGTCGCGGGCGATGGCGCCCGCGCCGATCGCCTGATGCGCGATGCCATCGCCGCCCTGGTGAGGATGCAGCGCCATGCCGACGCCTCCCGACTGCCGCCCTTCGACGAGGCGCTGCTGCGCCGCGAGCTCGAGCTGTTCCCCGTCTGGTGCGTGGCGCGCGAGCACCGCATCGCCTGGAGTGGCGCCGAGCGGCAGGCCTGGCAGGGCCTGTGCGATGCGCTGGTGGCCAGCGCGCTGGCGCAGCCCGTGGTGACGGTGCATGCCGACTGGATGCCGCGCAACCTGATGGTTTGCGGCGGGCCGGGCTCGCCCGGCAACCCGGGCGTGCTCGACTTTCAGGACGCCGTGGCCGGCGCCGTCACCTACGACATCGCGTCGCTGCTGCGCGACGCCTTCATCTCGTGGCCCGAGGAGCAGGAGATCGACTGGGCCGTGCGCTGGTGGCAGGCCGCGCGCAAGGCCGGGGTGCCCGTGCCCGACGATTTCGGCGAGTGCTGGCGGGCGCTGGAGTGGATGGGCCTGCAACGCCACCTTAAGGTGTTGGGCATCTTCTGCCGGCTCAAGCACCGCGACGGCAAGGCCGGCTACGCCGCCGACCTGCCGCGCTTCTTCGGCTACGCCACCCGGGTGGCGCTGCGCTACCGCCCGCTGGCCCCGCTGCTGAAGCTGCTGGAGCCGATGAGCGAGCGCACCGTGGCTGCCGGCTACACCTTCTGACTGCCGCCCACGATCCCCGCGCCCCCCTCCGGGCGGGCCAATCGCGCGCAGGCGGCGCCCCGGGCACCCCACAATGCCCGGCTCTCCACCCATCGGTCGTGTCGGGGCCTCGCGGCGCCGGCGCGGCCTCCCCCATGGCCCTGTTCGCCTTCTTCGAGAACCGCATCCGTCCCACCGCGATGCCCGGCAGCGCGCCACCCCAGGGCCTGCTGGCCTTCTATTGGCACTTCATCCGCCAGGCCAAGCACCTGTTCGGCGCGATGTTCGTCACCGGGCTGGTGGTGGCGCTGATCGACACCCTGATCCCGCTGTTCATCGGCCGCCTGGTGCGGCTGATGGAAGCCAGCGACCGCGCCGCGGCGCTCGAGGCGGCGATGCCCATGCTGCTGGCCATGGGCGCGGCGGTGCTGATCGGCCGGCCGCTGGCGCTGCTGCTGGACAGCCTGGTGCGCAACAACGCGGTGGTTCCGGGGGTCACCAGCCTCATCCGCTGGCAGAGCCACTGGCACGTGGTGCGGCAGAGCTGGCCGTTCTTTCAGAACGACTTCGCGGGCCGCATCGCCAACCGCGTCATGCAGACCAGCAACGCGGTGCGCGAGAGCGTGGTCAGCTGCATCCGTGCCGTCTGGTACATCATCGTCTACGGCCTGTCGGCGCTGGTGCTGATGGCCCTGGCCGACTGGCGCCTGGCGCTGCCCACCATCGCCTGGTTCGTGGGCTACGTGGTGTTCCTGCGCCACTTCGTGCCGCAGATGCGCGACCTGGCCAAGACGAGCTCGGAGCTGCGCAGCCAGGTCATGGGCCGCGTGGTCGACAGCTACACCAACATCCTCACGGTGAAGCTGTTCGCCCGCGCACGCGACGAGGACGCCTACGTGCGCGAGGTGATCGACGAGCACAGCGGTGCCATCGCCGCGCACATGCGGCTGATCACCACCTTCATGACCACGCTGTCGGCGCTCAACGCGATGCTGCTCGTGGGCACGGCGGCCATCGGCGTGTGGCTGTGGGGCAATGGCACCATCGACGCCGGCACGGTGGCCACCGCCTTGCCGCTGGCCTGGGCCATCGCCAACGTGGCCGGCTTCGTGAGCTGGGAGGTCACCGGCATCTTCGAGAACGTGGGCGTGGTGCAGGAGGGCATGGAGACCATCGCCGTGCCGCACGCCATGACCGACCGGCCCGGCGCGCGCGAGCTGCAGGTCGAGCGGGGCGAGATCCGCTTCGAGCATGTGACGTTCACCTACGGCCGCAACGACGGCAGGAAGGTGCTCGACGACCTGAGCCTGGTGGTCAGGCCCGGTGAGCGCGTGGGCCTGGTGGGCCGCTCGGGCGCGGGCAAGAGCACGCTGGTGAACCTGCTGCTGCGCTTCCACGACATGGAGCAGGGCAGCGTGCGCATCGACGGCCACGACATCCGCAGCCTCAGCCAGGAGAGCCTGCGCGGCGCCATCGGGCTGGTGACGCAGGACACCTCGCTGCTGCACCGCTCCATCGCCGCCAACATCGGCTACGGCCGGCCGGGCGCGGGCGTGGACGAGATCGTGACCGCGGCCCGCAAGGCGCAGGCGCACGAGTTCATCCTCGGCCTGCAGGACTGGAAGGGCCGCACCGGCTACGACGCCCACGTGGGCGAGCGTGGCGTCAAGTTGAGCGGCGGCCAGCGCCAGCGCATCGCCATCGCGCGGGTGGTGCTCAAGGACGCGCCCATCCTGCTGCTCGACGAGGCCACCAGCGCGCTGGACAGCGAGGTCGAGCTCGCCATCCAGGAGCAGCTGCTGGGCCTGATGGAGGGCAAGACGGTGATCGCCATCGCCCACCGCCTGAGCACCATCGCGCGCATGGACCGGCTGATCGTGCTCGAGCAGGGCCGCATCGTCGAGCAGGGCACGCACGCCGAGCTGCTGGCCCTGGGCGGCCACTACGCCAAGCTCTGGTCGCACCAGAGCGGAGGCTTTCTGGGGGGGGAGTGAGCGTGAGCCCCCAGGCTGCGGGCGCTGCGCGTCCTCGCCACCCCCCGAGGGGGCTCAGCCCGGACCGGGGGACCCGGATCCGGGCTGGGTGGGCCCCCAGGCTGC
>JAUMBF010000077.1:0-19301 GCA_032115875.1 Rubrivivax sp. | reverse complement strand
GGCGTAGCGGCGGTCGTGGCCCGGGCGGTCCTTCACATGGGTGATGAGCCGCGCGTAGGGGCCCGCAGCCGTGGGGCGCAGCTCGTCGAGCAGCGCGCAGACGGTCCTCACGATCTCGATGTTGGGCTTTTCGTTCCAGCCGCCGACGTTGTAGGTCTCGCCCAGCCGGCCGCCGGCCAGCACGGCGCGGATGGCGCTGCAGTGGTCCTTCACGTACAGCCAGTCGCGGACCTGCATGCCGTCGCCGTACACGGGCAGCGGCTTGCCGGCCAGCGCGTTGACGATCATCAGCGGGATCAGCTTCTCGGGGAAGTGGTAAGGCCCGTAGTTGTTGCTGCAGTTGGTGGTGAGCACCGGCAGGCCGTAGGTGTGGTGCCAGGCGCGCACCAGGTGGTCGCTGGCGGCCTTGCTGGCACTGTAGGGGCTGTTGGGCTCGAAGGGGTGCTGCTCGGTGAAGGCGGGGTCGCAGGGGCCCAGGCTGCCGTAGACCTCGTCGGTGCTCACGTGCAGGAAGCGGAAGGCCGCCTTCTCCTCGCCCGCCAGCGCGCCCCAGTGCGCGCGCGCGGCCTCCAGCAGCGTGAAGGTGCCCTCGACGTTGGTCTTGATGAAGGCGCCGGGGCCGTGGATGCTGCGGTCGACGTGGCTCTCGGCCGCGAAGTGCACCAGCGCGCGCGGGCGGTGCTCGGCGAGCAGGCGGTCCACCAGGGTGCGGTCGCCGATGTCGCCCTTGACGAACACGTGCCGCGCGTCGCCCTGCAGCGAGGCCAGGTTCTCGAGGTTGCCCGCGTAGGTGAGGGCGTCGAGCGTGACCACGCGCTCGTCCGAGCCGGCCAGCCAGTCGAGCACGAAGTTGCTGCCGATGAAGCCGGCGCCGCCGGTGACGAGGATCGTCATGTCGGGGCCCTTCCGTAGGTGTCTTCGAAGCGGACGATGTCGTCCTCGCCGAGGTAGCTGCCGCTTTGCACCTCGATCAGCTCCAGCGGCACCTTGCCCGGGTTGCGCAGGCGGTGCTTCTCGCCCAGCGGGATGTAGGTGCTCTGGTTCTCGGCCAGCAGGATGACCTTGTCGCCCACGGTGACCTCGGCCGTGCCGGTGACGACGATCCAGTGCTCGGCGCGGTGGTGGTGCATCTGCAGGCTCAGGGACGCGCCGGGCTTGACCATGATGCGCTTGACCTGGTCGCGCGGGCCCTGGTCGATGGAGTCGTACCAGCCCCAGGGGCGGTGAACCTTGCGATGCAGGGCGTGTTCGCCGCGCTGCTCGCGGCCGAGCTGCTGGACCACGTTCTTGACGTCCTGGCTGCGTTCGCGCTGGGCCACCATCACCGCGTCGGCGGTCTCCACCACCACCACGTCGTCCAGTCCGATCACGCTGACCAGCCGGCTCGTGGCGTGCACCAGGGTGTTGCGGCAGTCCTGCACGATGGCGTCGCCCACCTGTGCGTTACCGGCGGCGTCTTTCGGCGCCACCTGCCAGACGGCGTCCCAGGCGCCGAGGTCGCTCCAGCCGGCGGCCAGCGGCTCCATGCGGATGTCGATGGCGCCCGGGCACTTCTCCAGCACCGCGTAGTCCACCGATTCCGCCGCTACGGCGGCAAATGCCACCGGGTCCGGACGCACGAATGCGGCGTCGCACTTGCGGCCGGCAAAGGCCGTGCGGCAGGCCGCGGCGATGTCGGGCCGAAAGCGTTCCAGTGCCGCCATCCACACCGAGGCCTTGAGCACGAACATGCCGGCGTTCCAGTAGTAGCCGCCCTGGGCCAGGTACTTCTGCGCCGTGGCGAGGTCGGGCTTCTCGACGAACTGCGCCACCTGGGCGCCGTCGGCGCGGATGTAGCCGTAGCCCGTCTCGGGCTTGTCGGGTGCGATGCCCAGGATGACCACCGCGCCGTCGCCCGCCGCGGACACGGCGCGGCGCAGCGCGGCGGTGAACACGGGCTCGTCAGTGACGATGTGGTCGGCTGGCGTCACCACCAGCACCGGGTCGGCGCCGGCCTCCAGCGCCTGCAGCGCCGCCAGCGTCACGGCCGGCGCGGTGTTGCGGCCCATGGGCTCCAGGATCACGGCTTGCGGCTCGGCCCGCATGTCGCGCAGCTGGTCCAGCACCATGAAGCGGTGCTCTTCGTTGCCCACGACCAGCGGCCGGGCCACGTCAAGGCCATCGACGCCCAGCGCCAGCAGCCGCGCCACGGCCTGCTGGAACAGGCTCTGCGAGTCATGGCCCAGCACCAGGAACTGCTTCGGGAAGCCACTGCGCGACAGCGGCCACAGCCGCGTGCCGGAGCCGCCGGCCATGACCACCGGCCACACGGCCAGCGGCGTGGTCGAGTGCTTCATTCGTACCCCCTCGGATTGTTCGATTGCCAGCGCCAGGCGTCGGCGCACATGCGGGCCAGGTCGAGCCGGGCCTGCCACCCGAGCAGCGCGCGCGCACGGGCCGGGTCGGCCCAGCAGGCCGCCACGTCGCCCGGCCGCCGCGGCCGGATTTCATAGGGTACCGCGCGGCCGCTGGCGGCGGCGAAGGCCGCCACCACCTCCAGCACGCTGTGGCCGCGCCCGGTGCCCAGGTTCACGGTGAACGAGCCCGGATGATCGAGCAGCCGCCGCAGCGCCGCCACGTGGCCCTCGGCCAGGTCGACGACGTGGATGTAGTCGCGCACGCCGGTGCCGTCGGGCGTGTCGTAGTCGTTGCCGAACACCGACAGCGCCGCGCGACGGCCCACCGCCACCTGGCTGACGTAGGGCATCAGGTTGTTGGGCGCGCCGCGCGGGTCTTCTCCAATGCGGCCGCTGGCGTGCGCGCCCACCGGGTTGAAGTAGCGCAGCACGGCGGTCTGCCAGGCGGGGTCGGACTCGCCCAGGGCGGCCAGGATCTGCTCGCCCATCAGCTTGGTGTGGCCGTAGGGGCTGGTGGCGCTGACCGGGGCGTCCTCGGTCAGCGGCAGCTGCCGCGGCTCGCCGTAGACGGTGGCGCTGGAGCTGAAGACGAAGCGGCCGACGCCGTGTGCGCGCATCGTGTCGCTCACCGTCAGCAGCCCGTCGATGTTGTTGCGGAAGTAGGCCAGCGGCTGCGCCACCGACTCGCCCACGGCCTTGAGCGCGGCGAAATGCACCGTCGCTGCGATGCGGTGGCGCGAGAACACGCCGGCCATGGCCGCGGCGTCGCAGACATCGGCGCGCTCGAACACCGGCGTGCGCCCGCCGAGCTCGGCCAGGCGCTCCAGCACGCGCGGCGAGCTGTTGCGGAAGTCGTCGACCCCCACGACCTCGAAGCCCGCCTGCCACAGCGCCAGCCAGGTGTGCGAGGCGATGTAGCCGGTGGCGCCGGTCAGCAGGATGGTGGTCATGCGGGGTCCTTGGCGCACAGGGGCCAGGGGGCGAGGCGGCACGCAAGGGACATCGTGGTTCGGGAACGCCCGCTGGACGGTTCGCCTGCCGGCCTGCGAATCCTGGCTCGGGACCAGTTGCGCATGCAGCGGCGGCGCAGCCCGCGGGCGACGGTCAGGTCGCGGGTTGGGGAAAGGCCAGACGACGGATTCTGGCCCATCCCCGCGCCGCCGCCAGTTGCACGCCAACGCGCTGCGGGCGGGAACACGGGGCCCGCACAAGGACTGCTGCCTACAATTGCGCCATGTTGCACAGTATCCAGGCCATGCTCGCGCCAGCACTGGCCGAACGGCTGACGCTGCTGCTCAACCACGTCCTCGCCTCGGAGGCCGTGGCCACCGAGCGTATGCAGCCGCACCGCGGCGCGACGCTGCAGCTCACGCTCGAGCGCTGGCCGGCGCTGCTGCCGCCGCCCCCGGTGCTGTCGTGGCGCATCACGCCGGCCGGCCTGTTGCAATGGAACGGCGCCGAGGGCCTGGCCCCGGTGGCGGCCGAGGTCGCGCAGTTGCACGTCACGATCGATGCGGCCAATCCGGCACTGCTGGTGGCGCAGGCTCTCGGCGGCGAGCCGCCGGCCGTGCGTATCGAAGGTGACGCCTTACTGGCCGCCGACGTGAACTGGCTGCTGAAGAACCTGCGCTGGGACGTCGCCGCCGAGCTCGAGCGCCTGTTCGGCCCCCAGGTGGCCGGGGTGTTGCATCCGCTGGGTCGCATGCTCGGGCAAGGTCTGCGCAGCGCGCTGCAGGGCCTGTCGTCGATCGGCGAGAGCCTGCGCTCGCGCCGTGGTTGAGCGTCTGAGCCGCGCGCGTCGGGATCGCGGCCGGTGAAGCGCCTCGTCCGGCTCGCCTTCATCGTCGTCACGGTGCTGCGCTTCGGCCTCGACGAGGTCGCGCTCAGCGCCTTCCGGCAAGGCTGGGTGCGTGTGTTGGTCCGCCTGGCCACGCTGGGCCGCCGGCTCGACCGACCCCGCGGAGAACGCCTGCGCCAAGGCCTGGAGCGACTGGGGCCCATCTTCGTCAAGTTCGGCCAGGTGCTGTCGACGCGCCGCGATCTGATCCCGCTGGACGTGGCCGACGAGCTGGCCCGGCTGCAGGACCGGGTGCCGCCGTTCCCTGCGGCACAGTCGCGCGCGCTGGTCGAGAAGGCCTTCGGCCGGCCCATCGGCGAGGTGTTCGCGCGCTTCGACGCCGAGCCGGTGGCCAGCGCCTCCATCGCGCAGGTGCACTTCGCCGATCTCAAGGACGGCCGCGAGGTGGCGGTGAAGGTGCTGCGACCGGGGATGCGCGAGGTCATCGACCAGGACCTGGCCCTGCTGCACACCCTCGCTGCCTGGGTCGAGCGGCTGAGCGCCGATGGCCGGCGCCTGAAGCCGCGCGAGGTGGTGGCCGAGTTCGACGGCTACCTGCATGACGAGCTCGACCTCGTGCGCGAGGCTGCCAACGCCACCCAGCTGCGCCGCAACATGGGCGGACTGGGTCTGGTGCTGATTCCCGAGATGGTGTGGGAGCTTTGCACCGAGGGCGTGATCGTCATGCAGCGCATGAAGGGTGTGCCCATCAGCCAGATCGAGCGCCTGCGCGAGGCGGGTGTGGACCTGAAGAAGCTCTCGCGCGATGGCGTCACCATCTTTTTCACGCAGGTGTTTCGAGACGGCTACTTCCATGCCGATATGCATCCGGGCAACATCATGGTCAGCCTGGAGCCGGCCACCTTCGGCCGCTACATCGCGCTGGATTTCGGGATCATCGGCACGCTCACCGAGACCGACAAGGAGTACCTGGCCTACAACTTCATCGCCTTCTTCCGGCGCGACTACAAGCGCGTGGCCGAGCTGCACATCGAGAGCGGCTGGGTGCCGCCAGGCACGCGCGTCGGCGAGCTCGAGGGCGCCATCCGCGCCGTGTGCGAGCCGCAGTTCGACCGGCCACTGAAGGACATCTCGCTCGGCCAGGTGCTGCTGCGCCTGTTTCAGACCTCGCGCCGCTTCAACGTCGAGATCCAGCCGCAGCTGGTGCTGCTGCAAAAGACGCTGCTCAACATCGAGGGGCTGGGCCGCCAGCTCGACCCCGAGCTCGACCTGTGGACCACGGCCAAGCCCTTCCTCGAGCGCTGGATGAACGAGCAGGTGGGCTGGCGCGGGCTGGCGGCGCGGCTGGAACGCGAGGCACCACGCTACGCGCAGCTGCTGCCGGCACTGCCGCGGCTGGTGCACGAAGTGCTGCGCCGGCAGTCGCAGCCGCCTCAAGAGCTGGCGCTGGGCGAGCTGGTGGCCGAGCAGCGGCGGATTCGCCGGCTGCTGCAGGCCTTGTTGTGGGGCGTGGCGGGTCTTCTGCTGGTTCTTGCGACCGTGCTGGGCAAGATGCTCGCCGGCTGACAGCCTGTGAAGCTTCACAGGCTCTGCGGCCAGGCAAACCCTGGGGGCTTTCCCGTATCATCGCGGGTTCGGCCGCTCGCGCGGCTGCCCACCTCCTCGCCGGGAAGCCCTCATGCCCATCTACGCCTACCGCTGCTCTGACTGCGGCCATGCGCAAGACGTGCTGCAGAAGCTGAGCGACCCCGTGCTCACCACCTGCCCCGTGTGCGGGGCCGAGGCCTACACCAAGCAGGTCACGGCCGCCGGCTTCCAGCTCAAGGGATCAGGCTGGTACGTGACCGACTTCCGCAACGGCCATCAGGCCGCGCCCAAGCCCGGCGACGCCGCCAAGACCTCGGCCGACGCGGCGCCGGGCGAAGCCGCCGCTCCGGCCGCCGACAAGCCCGCCGTCGCGCCGGCGGCATCGGCGCCTGCCACGGCTGCCATTGCAGCCTCCTCGCCCGCCGCTGCGCCGCCAGCCCCGAGCCCCTGACACACGGCGCGCGCCTTGAAGAAGTTCATCGTCGCCGGCCTGCTCGTCTGGTTGCCGCTGGCCATCACCATCGCCGTGCTGAGCTGGCTGCTCGGCGCGGTGGATGGGCTGTTTGCATGGTTGCTCAGGGTGTCTGAGGCCTTGTTGCCCGTCAGTTCGGCAGCCACCATCGAGCAGCTGCGCCATGTGCCCGGGCTCAGCGTGGTGGTGCTGGTGGCCGTGCTCGTGCTGACGGGTGTGTTCGTCACCAACATCTTTGGCCAATGGTGGGTGCGTCAGTGGGATCGGCTGATGCACCAGATCCCCATCGTCAAGAGCATCTACAGCTCGGTCAAGCAGGTCTCGGACACGCTGTTCTCGTCCAAAGGCAACGCATTTCGCGAGGCCGTGCTGGTTCAGTACCCGCGCCAGGGCGCCTGGACCATCGCCTTCGTCACCGGCAAGCCTGGCGGTGAGGTGGCGGGCAAGCTGCCGGCGGACATGCTCAGCGTCTACGTGCCCACCACCCCCAACCCGACCTCGGGCTTCTTCCTGATGCTGCCCAGGGCGGACGTTGTCGAGCTGGCGATGAGCGTCGACCAGGCGCTGAAGTACGTCATCTCGATGGGTGTGGTCGTGCCCCCGCCACCCGCGGCGCCCCGGCCGCTGCCGGCTCGAAACTGACCGGGCGGGCTGGTTCGGCAACCGGCCCGTCCTGACGGTGATCCGCCGCACCCCAGCGCCTGTCCCGAGTCGCCGGCCCTTGCCCGGCCCCGCAGCCCGAATCCATCGAATCCGCTGCATCCGAATTCCGAGAGAGCACCATGCGAAGCACCTACTGCGGCCTGGTCAGCGACACGCTGATGGGCCAGACCGTCACCCTCATGGGCTGGGCCCACCGTCGGCGCGACCACGGCGGCGTCATCTTCATCGACCTGCGCGACCGCGAAGGCCTGGTGCAGGTGGTGTGCGACCCCGACCGCCCCGAGATGTTCAGGGCCGCCGAGGGCGTGCGCAACGAGTTCTGCCTGCAGGTGACGGGCGTCGTGCGCGCGCGGCCCGCCGGCACCGAGAACGGCAGCCTCACCAGCGGCAAGGTCGAGCTCCTCTGCCACGCGCTCGAGGTGCTCAACCCGAGCGTGACGCCGCCGTTCCCGCTCGACGACGAAAACCTGTCGGAGACGGTGCGCCTGACGCACCGCGTGCTCGACCTGCGCCGGCCGCAGATGCAGCGCAACCTGCGGCTGCGCTACAAGGTGGCCATCGAGGTGCGCAAGTTCCTCGACGAGCAGGGCTTCATCGACATCGAGACGCCGATGCTCACCAAGAGCACGCCCGAGGGCGCGCGCGACTACCTCGTGCCCAGCCGCGTGCACGACGGGCAGTTCTTCGCGCTGCCGCAGTCGCCGCAGCTCTTCAAGCAGCTGCTGATGGTGGCCGGCTTCGACCGCTACTACCAGATCACCAAGTGCTTCCGCGACGAGGACCTGCGCGCCGACCGCCAGCCCGAGTTCACGCAGATCGACATCGAGACCAGCTTCCTGACCGAGCACGAGATCCGCGCCGTCACCGAGGCCATGATCCGTACCGTGTTCCGCAAGACGCTGGGCACGGAGCTGCCGGTCTACGCCGAGATGACCTACGCCCAGGCCATGCACCTGTACGGCTCCGACAAACCCGACCTGCGCGTGAAGCTGCAGTTCACCGAGCTGACCGACGTGATGAAGGACGTCGACTTCAAGGTGTTCTCAGCCCCGGCCACCACGCCGGGCGGGCGTGTGGTGGCGCTGAAGGTGCCGGGCGGCGGCGAGATGAGCCGCGGCGAGATCGACGCCTACACCGAGTTTGTCAAGATCTACGGCGCCAAGGGCCTGGCCTGGATCAAGGTCAACGACGCCGGCAAGGGCCGCGACGGCCTGCAGAGCCCCATCGTCAAGAACCTGCACGACGCCGCCATTGCGGAGGTGATCGCGCGCACGGGCTGCAAGAACGGTGATCTCATCTTCTTCGGCGCCGACAAGGCCAAGGTCGTCAACGACGCCATCGGCGCGCTGCGCGTGAAGATCGGCCACAGCGAGTTTGGCCGCCAGCACGACCTGTTCGAGGACACCTGGAAGCCGCTGTGGGTGGTGGACTTCCCGATGTTCGAGTTCGATGAGGACGCCAAGCGCTGGAACGCCGTGCACCACCCGTTCACGGCGCCCAAGGACGGCCACGACGAGCTGATGAAGACCGACCCGGGCGCCTGCCTGGCCAAGGCCTACGACATGGTGCTCAACGGCTGGGAGATCGGCGGCGGCAGCGTGCGCATCCACCGCGCCGACGTGCAGGCGCGCGTGTTCGAGGCGCTGAACATCACGCCCGAGGAGCAGCGCATCAAGTTTGGCTTCCTGCTCGACGCGCTGCAGTACGGCGCGCCGCCGCACGGCGGCCTGGCCTTCGGCCTGGACCGCATCGCCACGCTGATGACGGGTGCCGAGAGCATCCGCGACGTCATCGCCTTCCCCAAGACGCAGCGCGCGCAGTGCCTGCTGACCGGGGCCCCGAGTCTTGTGGACGAGGCGCAACTGCGCGAGCTGCACATCCGACTGCGCAATCCCAAGGCGGCCTGAGAGCCGGGCGCGGCAGCGATGAGCGAGGCGCGCCGGTTCAAGATCCCGCGTTCGGTGCTGGTGGTGATCCACACCCCGGCGCTGGAGGTGCTGCTGATCGAGCGCGCCGACCGTCCGGGTTTCTGGCAGAGCGTCACGGGCTCGCTCGACGCCGAGGACGAGCCACCCGCCAGCGCCGCCTGGCGCGAGGCCGCCGAGGAGACCGGCCTCGGTCCCGCGCAGGGTGGCGTGCTCACCGACTGGCGACACGAGATCGTGTACACAATTTACCCGCAGTGGCGGCACCGCTACGCCCCAGGGGTGAGCACCAACACCGAGCACTGGTTCGGTCTGGAGCTGCCGGCACCGGTCACGCCGGTGCTCAGTCCGCGCGAGCACACGGCCCATGCGTGGCTGCCCTGGGCGCAGGCCGCGGCTCGCTGCTTTTCGCCCAGTAACGCCGAGGCCATCCGCACGCTGCCTGGCCGCATGGCGCGCTGAGCGCGCGATGATCGGGGGCATGCGACCTCGCCACACCGGCCCGCTGGCCGGGCACTCGACACTGCAATCCTCGCTGCTGCCCTCGCACACCGGGCGCGGTGCCCTGCGCGTGGCCACCTACAACATCCACAAGGGTGTGCGCGGTGTCGGCCCGCGCAAGCGGCTGGAGATCCACAACCTCGGCCTCGCGGTCGAGGCCTTCGACGCCGACCTCGTGTTCCTGCAGGAGGTGCGGCTGTTCCACACGCGCGAGGCCCGCCACTTCGAGCGCACGCACTTCGGCTGGCCGAAGCAGGGGCAGGCCGAGTACCTGGCGCCTGAGGGCTACGAGGTGGCGTATCGCAGCAACGCCGTCACCCGGCACGGCGAGCACGGCAATGCGCTGTTGGCACGCTGGCCCATGGGCGATGTCGGGCACCACGACGTGAGCGATCACCGCTTCGAGCAGCGTGGCCTGCTGCACGTGCCTGTGGTGTGGGCCGGCACCACTGTGCACGCCATCGTCGTGCACTTCGGCCTCGTGCACCGCAGCCGCTTGCGCCAGGTCCAGCGGCTGGCGCACTACATCGCCCACCAAGTGCCGGCCGACGCACCACTGGTGGTGGCCGGGGACTTCAACGACTGGGGCGAGCGGCTCGACGGCGCCATGCGCGCCAGCGGTCTGCAGCGCGCGCGGGCGCCGGCCGGGGGGCCCGAGGCCACCTTCCCGTCGTTGGCACCGGTGTTTGCGCTCGACCGCTTCTACCTGCGCGGCCTGGCCTGCGCCGCAACGAGGGTCCCGCGCGGCACGGCCTGGGCGCGCATGTCCGACCACCTGCCGCTGATCGCGGAGCTGGCGCTCGCATGAAGCCGCGCCTGCGCGACACGCTGCGCGAGCTGGCGGGCGTGCCGGTGCCGCGCTTCGTGGGCGGTAACCGCGTGGCACTGCTGCAAGGCGGCGAGGCGCTGTTCCCGCGCATGGTGCAGGCCATCGCCGCGGCCGAGCACGAGGTCTGGCTGGCCACCTACATCTTCCACGACGACCCGGCGGCGCAGGCGGTGGCCGGGGCGCTGATCGCCGCGTCGGCGCGTGGCGTGCGGGTGCGCGTGGTGGTCGACGGCTTCGGCAGCATCAAGTCGCTGCCGGCCGTCCGCGCGCGCTTTGCCGGCAGTGCGGTGCAGCTGGAAGTGTTCCGCCCGCTCGACCGCTGGTGGGCCTGGCTGCAGCCGGGCCAGCTGCGGCGGCTGCATCAAAAGCTGTGCGTCTGTGACGTGCCGGATGGCAGCGGCGGCGGGCTGGTGGCCTTCGTCGGCGGCATCAACCTGATCGACGACCGGCACGACCTGAACCACGGCTGGGTCGACCAACCCCGGCTGGACTTTGCGGTGGAGCTGCAGGGGCCGCTGGCGGCCCAGGCCCGTGCCACCACCCGCGCGATGTGGGCCCGGGCCCACCTGGCCCGCCACTGGCGCCGCGAGTTCCGCGCGGCCGCCGCCAGCGAACGCCCGGTGGGCGAAACAGTGGCGCTGCTGCAGCAGCTGCGGGGGCCGCTGGCGCTGGAGCGTGAGGACGGCGCCGACGACCCGCGCCCCGTCCGCGCCGCCTTCCTGGTGCGTGACAACCTGCGCCAGCGCCGCGTCATCGAGCGCAGCTATGTCGAGGCCATACGCCGCGCGCGTGCGTCGGTGGACATCGCCGTGCCCTACTTCTACCCGGGGCACAGCTTCCGCCGCGCGTTGCGCCAGGCGGCGCAGCGCGGCGTGCGCGTGAGGCTGCTGCTGCAGGGCAAGGTCGACTACCGCATCGCTGCGCTGGCCGCGCAGGCCGTGTACGACGAGTTGCGTGGCCACGGCGTGCGCATCTTCGAGTACATGCCGGCCTTCCTGCACGCCAAGCTGGCACGCGTGGACGACGACTGGGCCACCGTGGGCAGCAGCAACATCGATCCACTGAGCCTGCTGCTCAACCTGGAGGCCAACGTGGTGGTGCGCGACGCCGCCTTCGCCTGTGAGGTGGCGGCGCGCTTCGAGCAGGCCTTCGCGCAGAGCACCGAGGTCGACGCGCCCATGCGCAGCGGACTTCGCGGCTGGCTCACGCGCGTGGTGGTGGCCTTTGCGGCCGCCTTGTACCTGCGGGTGGCGGGTATCACCGGGCGCTACTGAACACGTCAAGAGCACCCAACCGCGCAGCCGAGCGCCCATGCACGCCGCCGACACCGATCTCGTCATCCTGCGCCCCGAGGGCCTGTACTGCCCGCCCGGTGGCTTTTACGTCGACCCCTGGCGCCCGGTGGCGCGTGCCGTGATCACGCATGCCCACGCCGACCACGCCCGCCGCGGCCACGGCGCCTACCTGGCCACTGCGGTGAGCGAGGGCGTGCTGCGGGCACGGCTGGGCGCGATCACGCTGCAGGGCCTGGCCTACGGCGAGGCTGTGTTGATCAACGGCGTGCGCGTCAGCCTGCACGCCGCGGGCCACGTGCTCGGCTCTGCGCAGGTGCGGCTGGAGTACCGTGGCCGCGTCTGGGTGGCCTCGGGCGATTACTTCACCAGCGGCCACGCCGACGACAACAACCCGACCTGCGCGCCGTTCGAGCCGGTGCGTTGCGACTGCTTCATCACTGAGAGCACCTTCGGCTTGCCGGTGTACCGCTGGCGTCCGCAAGCCGAGCTGGCGGCCGAGATCAACGCCTGGTGGGCTGCCAACGCGGCGGCGGGTCGCCCCAGCCTGTTGATGGGCTACAGCTTCGGCAAGGCGCAGCGTCTGCTGGCCGCGCTGGACCCGACCATCGGCCCCATCGCCGTGCACGGCGCGGTGGCGCCGCTGAACGAGGCCTACCGCGCGGCCGGCGTGGCGCTGCCTGCGACGACAACGCTGGAGGCGCTCGGCGGCGACCGTGCCGCACTGGCGCGCACCATCGCCATCGCCCCGCCGGCGGTCCACGGCAGCGCCTGGGCGCGGCGGCTCGGCGACCATGCCGACGCCTTCGCCAGCGGATGGATGCAGCTGCGCGGCGCACGCCGCCGCCAGGGCGTGGACCGCGGCTTCGTGCTGAGCGATCACGCCGACTGGCCAGGTCTGCAGCGCGCCATCGCCGCCACGGGTGCCAGCCGTGTGATCGTGACGCACGGCTACGAGGCGGTCATGGTGCGCTGGCTGGAGCAGCAGGGCCTGAAGGCCGGGAGCTTCCGCACCGAGTACGGCGACGAGCGCGTGGCCGACGAGGCGCCCGAGACGGCGCCCATCGCTGGCCCCTGAGGAGGATCAAGTCGCGCGCATGGGATGCGCGCTAGGCTGGGCTCTTCCGTCGCCTTTTCCGGAGTGCCCGTGATGTCGCCCAAGCCGCCGCTGCTCGTCCTGTTGCCAGTGGACGGCTCGCCCACCGCGCTGGCTGCCGTGCGCCACGCCATTGCGCTGCGCGACCACGGTCTGGTGCTGCGCGTGCTGCTGGTGAACGTGCAGCCGCCGCCGACGCTGTATGAGGTGGTGCTGGCGCCTGACCCCGAGCGCCTCGACGCCGTGCGTGCCGCTGCCGGAGCCGATCTGCTGGCCCCGGCCGAGGCGCTGCTGCGAGCGGCCGACGTGGCCTTCGACAGCGAGGTGCTGGGCGGCGAGCCTGCGCTGGTGCTGCGGGACCGCATCGAGACCGCTGGCGCGGGGTGGGTGATGCTCGGGGCGCGTGGCGCGGGCGAGTCGGGCGAACGCCATGCCGCACCTGGCAGGGTGGCGATGACGCTGCTGCAGCATGCGCCGGTGCCGGTGACATTGGTGCACGACGCCGAGCCCGCCCCCGGCGAGGACTGACCGCTTGGCCACCCAGCCCGTGCTCTCGGCCCGTGGCCTTCGCAAGGTGTACCGCACCAGCGTGGAGGCCGCCGAGGTCGTGGCGCTGGCCGATGTCTCGCTGGACGTCGCCGCGGGCGAGTTCGTGGTGCTGCTCGGTGCCTCGGGCAGCGGCAAGAGCACGCTGCTGAACATTCTGGGCGGTCTGGACGTGCCCACCCGCGGCGAACTGTGGTTCCACGGCCAGCGCCTGTCGGGTGCCGACGAGGCCGCGCTCACCCGCTACAGGCGCGAGCACATCGGCTTCGTGTTTCAGTTCTACAACCTGATCCCGAGCCTGACGGTGCGCGAGAACGTGGTCCTGGTGACCGACATCGCCACCCACGCAATGGACGCCGACGAGGCCGTGGCGCGCGTGGGTCTGGCGGCGCGGCGTGACCACTTTCCGGCGCAGCTGTCGGGCGGCGAGCAACAGCGCGTGGCGATCGCCCGTGCCATCGTCAAGCGGCCCGAGCTGCTGCTGTGCGACGAGCCCACCGGTGCGCTCGACTACGAGACCGGCAAGCACGTGCTGGAGGTCATCGCCGACGCCAACCGCACGCTGGGCACCACCGCCATCGTGATCACGCACAACGCGGCCATCGCCGGCATGGCCGACCGCGTGATCCGCATCGCCGACGGCCGCATCGCCAGCGACACGCGCAATCCCACGCGCCTGTCGCCGGGCGAGCTGCGCTGGTGAGGGGGCGCCGCGCCCGCGCCATGAAGGCCCTGCAACGCAAGCTGCTGCGCGACTTGCGCAGCCTGTGGAGCCAGGCGCTGACGATCGCGCTGGTGGTGGCCAGCGGCGTGGCCGGTTTCCTGACCACGCTGTCGGCAGTGGACTCGCTGGACGCCGCGCGCGAGCGCTTCTACGCCGAGGGCCGCTTTGCCGACGCCTTCGTGGTGCTCAAACGCGCGCCGCTGGCGCTGCAGCCCGCGCTGCTGGCGCTGCCCGGCGTGGCCGACGTGCAGCCGACGGTGGAGATCGGCGTGCGCGTCGGCCTGCCCGGCCGCAGTGCCCCCGTTGTCGGCCAGCTGATCGGCCTGAGCGCGACGCCGGCCCCGCGCCTGAACCGCGTGCGCCTGCGCAGCGGCCGCGAGGCCGCGCCGCCCGGCGCACCGATGGCTGACGGCGCGTTGCCGGCCTGGGTCTCGGAAGCCTTCGCGCGGGCGCACGGCCTGCGCGAGGGCGCCCGGTTGTCCGCGCTCGTCAACGGCCGTCAGCGCACGCTGCTGATCCGCGGCGTGGGCCTGTCGCCGGAGTTTGTGTTCGCCGGGCTGTGGGGCATGCCCGACCAGCGCGGCTTCGGTGTCTTCTGGGTCGATGGCGAGGCGCTGGCCGCGGCGGTTGACATGACCGGCGCCTTCAACCGGCTGGCGGTGCGTCTGGCCCCTGGCGCCGACGTGCGCGACGTGCTTGGGCAGCTCGACCGCGCGCTCGCCGCCTACGGTGCGCAGCCGGCCCTGGCGCGCGAGCACCAGACCTCGCACGCGATGCTGGACGCCGAGATCGCGGAGCAGCGGCTGCTCGGCACGCTGCTGCCGGCGATCTTCCTGGCCGTCGCAGCCTTCCTGCTCAACGTGGTGGTGACGCGGCTGGTGACGACGCAACGCGAACAGATCGCGGCGCTGAAGGCGCTGGGTTATGCCAACCATGCCATCGCCGTGCACTACCTGCAGCTGGTGGGCGCGATCGTGGCACTGGGCCTGCTCATGGGGCTGTTGCTGGGCAAGGGTCTCGGCGTGGCGCTGATGGCGCTGTACGCCGACTTCTTCCGCTTCCCGGTGTTGGAGCATCGGCTCGCGCCGTCACTGGTGCTGACCGCGGCGGGCCTGGTGGCAGCCACCGCCGTGGCAGGCACGTTGGGCGCCATCGGTGCCACCGTGCGCCTGGCGCCTGCCGAGGCCATGCGTCCACCGGCGCCCGGCCGCTACACCCGCACCTGGGCCGAACGGCTGGGCCTGGCGCGGCTGCCGCTGTCGCTGCGCATGATCCTGCGCCAGGTGCAACGCCGCCCCTGGCGCACCACGCTGGCCGTGGGCGGCGTGGCGGCCAGCGTCGCCATTGTCGTGATGGGCAACTTCTTCCGCGACGCCATCGAGTTCATCGTCGACAGCAACTTCAACCTCGGCATGCGCAGCGACATCGCGGTGTGGACCTTGGAGCCGGTGGATGCCGCTGCCGGCCGGGCGCTGCTGCGCCTGCCCGGCGCGCGTGAACTCGAGGCCACGCGCTTCGTGCCGGTGCGGCTGGTCAATGGCCACCGCCACGAGCGCGGCCAGATCCGCGGCTATGCCACCGTGCCCAGCCTGTACCGCATCGTCGGCATGGACGGCCGTGCGGTGGCACCCGACGGCGCCGGGCTCGTGCTCACCGACCGGCTGGCGCGCAAGCTGGGTGTGCGTGTCGGCGAGCGGATCCGCGTCGAGGTGCTCGACGGCACCCGCCCGGTGCTGGAGCTGCCGGTCGACGCCACGGTGCGCGAGATGATGGGCCTGAACGCCTACATGGGCCGCGAGGCGCTGAACCGCGCCCTGGGCGATGGCGACCTCGCCAACGGCTTCGTCGTCACGCTCGATCCCGGCCGCGAGGCCGCGTTTGTCGAGGCCACGCACGGCCTGCCGAGGGTGGCCGGCGCCTTCAGCAAGGCCTCGATGCTGGCCAACATGCAGGAGCTGTCGGCGCGCAACATCCGCATCATGAGCACGGTGCTGACGGCGTTCGCCGCCATCATCGCCGTGGGTGTGGTCTACAACAACGCGCGCATCGCGCTGGCCGAGCGCACCTGGGAGCTGGCCAGCCTTCGCGTGCTGGGCTTCACGCGGGCCGAGGTCTCGGCGCTGCTGCTCGGCGAGCTGGCGCTGGTGGTGGCGCTGGCGCTGCCGCTGGGCATGTTGGCCGGACTGGGCCTGGTGCACACGCTGGCCATGGCGCTGCAGAGCGACCAGTTCGCGTTTCCGGTGGTGATCCAGCCCCGTACCTACGCCTGGGCCGCGTTGGCCGTGCTGGCCGCCGCGCTGGCCAGCGCAGCCGTGGTGCGGCGCCACGTCGACCGCCTCGACATGGTGGCGGCGCTGAAGACGCGCGAGTAGCCGCCCATCCTTGCCCGCCCACTCCGAGCCGAGCCGCCCATGCAAGCCCGCACCCGCTGGATCGTCGCCGCCACCGCTGCCGCCGCGCTGGCGCTGTTCGCCTGGGCCTTCGCGCCGCGTCCGTTGGCGGTGGAGACGGCGCGCGTGGCCATGGGCCCGTTCGAGAGCGTGGTGCAGGAAGACGGCCGCACGCGACTGCGCGAGCGCTACCTCGTCTCGGCGCCGCTGGCGGGGCGGCTGGAGCGCATCACGCTGCAGCCGGGCGACGCCGTTGCCGCCGGCCAGCCGCTGGCGCGCCTGGCCCCGGTGTTGGCGCCCATGCTCGATGCGCGAAGCGCGGCCGGTTTGCGCGAGCGCGTGGCCGTGTCGCAGGCCGGCGTGGCGCAGGCCGGCACGCGCACCGCGGCGGCCCGCATCGCGCTCGAGCAGGCCGAGGCCTCGCGGCGGCGCAGCGAGTCGTTGGCGCAGCAGGGCTTCGTCTCGCCGACCCAGGCCGAGGCCGACCGCCTGGCCACGCGCGCGGCCGAGCAGGCGCTGGCCACCGCCCGTGCCGGCGAGCAGATGGCGGCGCACGAGCTGGCGCAGGCCCGCGCGGCGCTGGCCACTGTGCAGTCCGGCCCCGGGGGGGCGGGCTTCGTCGTCCGCGCTCCGGCCGGTGGCCAGGTGCTGCGTGTGCTGCAGGAGAGCGAGGGCACCGTGGCCCTGGGCACCCCCCTGCTCGAAATCGGCGATCTGGCCCGCCTGGAGGTGGTCGCCGAGCTGCTGACCACCGACGCGCTGCGGGCGCGGCCCGGCACGCCGGTGCGCATCGACGGCTGGGGCGGGCCGGACACGCTGGAGGGTCGCGTCGAGCGCGTCGAGCCGGCGGCCTTCACCAAGGTGTCGGCGCTGGGGGTCGAGGAGCAGCGCGTGCGCGTGGTGGTGACGCTGGCCTCGCCGCGCGAGCGCTGGGCCGGGCTGGGCGATGGTTTCCGCGTCGTGCTGGGCTTCGTCGTCGAGCGCAAGGCCCGCGTGGCCACGGTGCCGCTGGCGGCGCTGTTCCCGCGGCCGGTGGCCGACGGCGGCGGGCCGGCCGTGTTCGTGCTGAAGGACGGCCGCGCCGTGCTGACGCCGGTGACGGTTCATGGCCGAGGCGCCAGCGTGGCCTGGGTCGGCGATGAGCTGCCCGAAGGCGCCGAGCTCGTGGTCTACCCGCCGGCGGCCCTGGCCCACGGTGCGCGCGTGGTCGTGCGGCGCGCTTGAAACCCCGCGGCGCCGCGGTGCCGGCATCATCGGCGCATGCAGGACTTCGCGGCGCTGTACGCCGAGCTCGACGCCAGCACCGGCACGGCCGACAAGATCGAGGCGCTGGTGCGTCACTTCGCGCGCGCGGCGCCCGAGGACGCCGCCTGGGCGGTCTACTTCCTGGCCGGCGGCAAGCCGCGGCAGGGCGTGTCCACGGCGGTGCTGCGCGAGGCCGCGTGCGAGCAGGCCGGCATCGAGCCCTGGTTGTTCGAGGAGTGCTACCAGGCGGTCGGGGACCTCGCCGAGACCATCGCTCACATGCTGCCCGCGGGCGAGCCCGGCCCGCCCCGTGGCCTGGCGGCGTGGATGCACGAGCAGGTGCTGCCGCTGCGCGGCCTTGCGCCGGCCGAGCAGAAGGCACGGCTGGCCGCGGCCTGGGCGGGGCTCGACGCAGCGGGGCGCTTCCTGTTCGTCAAGCTCATCGGCGGTGGCTTGCGCGTCGGCGTGAGCCGGCTCCTGGTGCAGCGCGCACTGGCCCGCCACACCGGGCTCGATGCGCAGCTCCTCGCCCAGCGCCTGGTGGGCTGGACCGACGCCCGCACGCTGCCCGAGGCGGCGCGCTGGCAGGCGCTGGTGGCGCCGCCGGGGCAGGGCACGGCGCCGGCCGGCCAGCCGTACCCGTTCTTTCTGGCCCACCCGCTGCAGGACGGGCCGGGCGCCCTGGGCGATCTGGCCGACTGGCTGGTGGAGTGGAAGTACGACGGCATCCGCGCCCAGGTGGTGCGGCGTGCAGGCGGCTGCTGGATCTGGTCGCGCGGCGAGGAGCTGGTCACCGAGCGCTTCCCCGAGGTCGTGGCCGCTGCCGCCGCCTGGCCCGAGGGCACGGTGCTCGATGGCGAGCTGCTGGTGTGGCCGCCCGGGGCCGACCGGCCGGCTTCGTTCCAGGAGCTGCAGCCGCGTCTGAACCGCAAGACGCTGCCGAAGAAGCTGCTGGCGGAGGCGCCGGTCGCCTTCGTGGCCTACGACCTGCTGGAAAGCGACGGCACCGACTGCCGCGGCGAGCCGCTGGGCAGGCGCCGAGATCGCCTGGAGGCGCTCCAGGCGGCGGTGCCCGGGCTGCGCGTGTCGCCGCTCGTCGAGGCGTCCGGCTGGGCGGCTTTGGCAGCAGCGCGCGCCCGCGCGCGCAAGCGTGGCGTCGAGGGCCTGATGCTCAAGCAGCGCGCCTCGCGCTATGGCAGCGGGCGCACCAGGGACGCCGGCACCTGGTGGAAGTGGAAGACCGAGCCGATGTCGGTGGACGCGGTGCTGGTGTACGCACAGGCCGGCCACGGCCGGCGCGCCAGCGTCTACACCGACTACACCTTCGCCGTGTGGAGCCGCCCGCCGGCCGATGCCGCCGAGGCCGCCGCCGCGCTGGAGGCCTTCGCGCGGCGCGAGGCGCCGCCCGTGTCGGGGGGCGACGCCGTCAGTGGCGCGCTGCAGCTGCTGACCTTTGCCAAGGCCTACTCGGGCCTGAGCGACGCCGAGTTCAAGGCCGTCGACCGCGTGATCCGCGCCACCACCGTGAACCAGTTCGGCCCCGTGCGCAGCGTGCGGCCGACGCTGGTGTTCGAGATCGGCTTCGAGGGCATCGGTGCCAGCCCGCGCCACAAGAGCGGCGTGGCCGTGCGCTTCCCGCGCATCTTGCGGCTGCGCCCTGACAAGCCGCTGCACGAGGCGGATACGCTCGCGGCGCTGCAGGCCCTGGCTTCGGGATCAGGGTCGTCGGCAGGACCGGCACGGCCTGAGAGCCCGTGAAGACATGAACCAGCCCGCGCCCGGAACGCTCAGCGCAGGTCCGTGACCTCGTCGCCCTCGGCCGGCACGCAGCCGTCGG